>NZ_CP120742.1:1436944-1740555 GCF_029581275.1 Micromonospora sp. WMMD1155 | reverse complement strand
CCGGGTGGTGACCCGTGCCACTTCGTGCAGGTTCGTCGGGCATGATGTGCGGATGCTTTATGCGGTCATCCCGGCAGGTGGCAGCGGTACGCGGCTGTGGCCGTTGTCCCGCGCCGGCCACCCCAAGTTCCTCCATCCGCTGACCGGCACCAGCGCCTCGCTGCTGCAGGCGACCGTGGAGCGGCTCGCGCCGCTGACCACACCGGATCGGACCCTTGTGGTCACCGGTGCCGCGCACGTCGCGGCGGTGGCCCGGCAGCTGACCGGTCTGCCCGAGGAGAACATCCTGGTCGAGCCCTCGCCTCGGGACTCCTGCGCGGCCATCGCGCTGGCGGCGGCGGTCATCGCGGTGCGCGACCCGAACGCGGTGATGGGCAGCTTCGCGGCCGACCACCTGATCCGCGACCCGGACAGCTGGGTTCGCACGGTCCAGGAGGCCGTCCGCGGGGCCGAGCAGGGCATGCTGATGACCGTCGGCATCACCCCGACCCGACCGGAGACCGGCTACGGCTACCTGGAGACCGGCGAGGAGACCGACGGTTCGCCGTGGCGGCCGGTGGCTGAGTTCAAGGAGAAGCCGGCCGCCGAGGTCGCCGAGGCGTACGTCCGTTCGGGCCGGCACCTGTGGAACGCGAGCATGTTCGTGTGGCGGGTGGACGTCTTCCTCGCCGAGTTGGCCCGCCAGCAGCCGGCGTTGCACGCGGGGGTCGCCGCGATCGCCGCCGCCTGGGGCACCCCCGAGCAGGACGAGGTCCTCGGCGCGATCTGGCCGACCCTGCCGAAGATCTCGGTGGACTACGCCGTGATGGAGGGCGCCGCCACCGCCGGTCGGGTCGCGACCGTGCCGGGTGACTTCGGCTGGAACGACGTCGGCGACTTCCACACCCTCGGCGACGTGCTGCCGAGCGACGATGCGGGCAACGTGGTGCTCGGCACCGACGCGAAGCCGGGTGTGCTGCTGCGCGACAGCGCCAACCTGGTGGTCGTGCCGCAGTCGGGGCGGTTGGTGGCCGTCCTCGGGGTGCGTGACCTGATCGTGGTGGACACGTCGGACGCGGTGCTGGTCTGCCCGCGCGACCGGGCGCAGGACGTCAAAGCCCTGGTCGACGAGCTCAAGGAGCGAGGCGAAGAGGGCTACGTCTGAGGGCGGCGAGGGCCGGCGCGACCAGTTGCACGGTCCCGCCGGCCAGCGGCTCGGGCAGGTGGTCCGGCGGGAACCAGCCCAACTCCTCGGCCTCGTCGCTGACCTGCTCCACCGCACCGGGCGGGGCGAGTACGGCGAACCGGACGTCGTGGTGCAGGGAGCCGCCCTGGCACTGCACCGGGTGCACGTCCACGTCGATCGGCACCGGGTCGATGCGGAGGCCGGCGATCCCGGACTCCTCGGTGGCCTCCCGGAGGGCGGCGGCCACCAGCGTCTGGTCGACCGGCTCGCAGTGCCCGCCGAGTTGCACCCAACGCCCGAACTTGCCGTGCAGGCAGAGCAGCACACGCGAGCCGGTGGCGTCGAGGACCAGGGCGCTGGCGGTGACGTGCCCGGGACGGTGCTGCCTGCTCATCGCGACCGGGCCGGCGTCGAGCAGGCGGAGGGTGCGGTCCCGTGCGCGGGCCGCGTCCGGGCTGGTGGGCTGCCAGCCGTCGAGCAGCGCGGTGGCGTCGGCGTGCAATGTGGCGTACGTCGCGGCATCGGCCGGGTGGACGGTCGGTCCGGGGATCGCGGTGTCGGGCACCCCGACACTGTACGAGGGTGTGCTCCGTAGGCCGGCTCGGTGACGCGGCGACTCGTCGAATTCGTCGGCCGACAACGGGTGGGTGCGTGTATTCGGGTGACCGGGCGGCACCTCTGCGGAGCAAGGGGCCGCAGACCCTCGTGGTGCCGCCCGATCACCGGGGCCTCCCCGGTCCCGGTGCCCAAGGGCCGGAAGCGTCGAGGACGCGCCGGCACCTGTTCGAGCACTGGAAGCATGCCGAACCGGCCGGGAGCGCGTCGAGGTTTTTCAGCTCAGGCTTAAAGATGGAGATTAGTGCCGTCCAGGTAGAGTCGAACGGTCACCCGGTATCCCCCTGCCGGCGACACGGGAGCGCACCATGCTGAAGATCTACTTTTCTGGGGAGGACATCCTCCGGACCCGGGTGGCACCGGCTGCGGACCCGATCTGGGAGCTGGTCCTCAGCCTGCACGTGCTCCAGGGCCGCAACCGTGATCCGTTGACGGCGCACTGGCGGCGCACCGTGTCCCGGGGGTTGCGTCAGAACGTCGCGTCCGAGCAGCTCCGACTGCTGTTCGCGCTCAACCCGCCACGCGGCTACTTCCCCGACTTCCTCACCCCGTACGCCAGCGTGGAAGGTTTCGAGGCCGGGCTGGACGCGCTTCGCCGTACCCCCACCGAGCTGCTGCACCGGGACCTGAGCGTGCTGGCCGCTGAGAACCAGCTGCCCTCCTCGGCCGCCGCGCTGGCCCGCGGCGAGGTGGCGGTGCTGCACCACCTCGCCGAGTCGATGCATCAGTACCGGTCGTTGGCGATCAGCCCGTACTGGAGTCGGATCCAGGCCGCGGTGGCGGCCGACCGGGCCCGCCGAGCCCGCGCGCTGCTCGACGGCGGTGTCGAAGGGCTCCTCACCAGCCTCCGGCCGGCCATGCGCTGGGAGAATGGGGTGCTGGAGGTCCGGCACTACCCGCACAGCCGGGAGATGCACCTGGACGGTCGAGGGCTGCTGCTGGTGCCGTCGTTCTTCTGTGCGAGCACTCCGGTCGCGTTGCTCGACCCGGCGTTGCCGCCGGTGCTGGTCTACCCGGTGGACCGGCTGGGTGGGCTGGCACCGGCCAACGGCATCGGTGCTGCCCCGTCCGGTGCCACCCGCGACTCACTCGCCGCGCTGCTCGGGCGCACCCGGGCCGCGGTTCTGCAGGCCAGCGACGAGGGCTGCACCACCGGCGAGGTGGCCCGTCAGCTCAACATCTCGCCCGCCGCGGCGAGCCAGCACGCCACCGTGCTGCGCAACGCGGGCCTGCTGGTCAGTCACCGGGAGCGCAACAGCGTGCTGCACACGTTGACGCCGCTCGGCCGAGCCATGCTGGACGCCTGACCCGGCCGTCGCTCACAGGGCGAGCGCGGCGCTCGCCGGGCTGCCCGGCGGCGGCGGCAACAGGGTCGACTGGACACCCTCGGCGGCCAGGGCGACGCGTAGTCGGTGCAGGTCGGCGCCGAAGCGGACCAGACCGAGCGGCTCGACGGGCGTCGGAGCCTCACCCAACACCAGCGCGGCACCCTCGGGCCAGCCCGGCATCTCGGCGACCAGTCCGGCGCGTACCTCCGCCTCGTCCACCAGGGTGAAGACCGTGCCGGGGGCGACGACGTCGGCGATCGCGTCGATCGCCCGCCGTACCGCGCCCAGGTCGGCCGGCGTCGAGCCGAGAGCGTCGGTCAGCGCGGCGGCGTCGGCGAGCCCGGCGGCCCGGGCCTCGGCGGTGCCGAGCGAGAACAGGTCCTGTGCGGCGTCGCGGACCAGGACCCGCGCACCGGCGGCGTCATCCGGGTCGGTGGCGGACAGGTAGCCCCGCACCACCGCGACCGGAACCTGGTCGCACTTCCCCTTGATCAGTTCGCCGGCACCTGCCAGCTCGTCCACCACTGCCATCTGGGTCAACTGAAGCTCGTTGCCGTACGGGTCCACCTCGCCCCGGTGGTCGCGGATGGCCGGCATTCCCGCCACCCCGAGCGCCACATCGGTCAGCCCGTTGCGCCAGGGTCGACCCATCGTGTCGCTGATGATCACCGCGACGTCCAGGTCGTAGCGTTCCCGCAGCGCCTCGCGCAGGGCCCGTGCCGAAGCGTCCGGATCGACCGGCAGCAGCACCAGTCGGGTCTTGTCCACGTTCGACGCGTCGATACCCGCCGACGCCATCACGAAGCCGTGATGGGTCTGCACGATCCGGGTCGGCCCTCGGCTGGCGACCACCCGGGCGGTCTCACCGGCCAGGATCTCGTCCCGCGCCACCAGCCGCTCCGGCCCGTCCGCCGGGACGTCGACCAGACGCCCCTCCGCCTTGGAAACGATCTTGCTGGTCACCACCAGCACATCACCGTTGCGTAGCCACGGCGCCGCCGTCGCGATCACCGCCGGCAGGTCGTCACCCTCGGTCACGTGGCCGATGCCGAGCACCGGCAGGATCTCCAACCTCACGTCAACTCCACCGCGGCGCGGACCATCGCCGCCGTCGCCGCCTCGTCGGTCATCCGCAGCGGCACCGCCCGGACCGTCATCTCGGGCACCACAGTGCCCGCGTCCTCCTCGGCCACCAGCCACCCGTCCAGCAGGCCACCGTCCGACCGGCCTCCGTACAGGCGGCCCACCCCGGCGGCGCTGCACTCGACGCCGAGCACAGCGAGGCAGCGGTCGGCCATCCCGCGCACCGGAGCGCCGCCGATGATCGGCGAGACACCCACCACCGGCGCCGGGCCGTCCACGACTGCCTCGCGCAGCCCCGGTACGGCCAGCACCGGCGCGACGCTCACCACCGGGTTGCTCGGCGCGACGAGCACCAGGTCGGCCGAACCGATCGCCTCCAGCACCCCGGGTGCCGGCTTCGCCGTCTCCGCGCCGACGAACACGAAGCGCCGGGTATTGATGTCCGCCCGGTACCGCACCCACCACTCCTGGAAGTGGATCGCCCGCTGCCCCTGCTCGTCCTCGACGACGGCGTGCGTCTCGAGCCGGTCGTCGGTGGCCGGCAACAGGCGTACCCCCGGCTCCCAGCGGCTGGACAGCGCCTCGGTGACCGCGCTCAGCGGGTAACCGCCGTTGAGCATGGTGGAACGCACCAGGTGCGTGGCGATGTCCTTGTCGCCGAGGCCGAACCAGGTCGGCTGTGCCCCGTACGCGGCCAGCTCGTCCTTGACCGTCCAGCTCTCGCCGACCCGACCCCAGCCCCGCTCCGGGTCGGCGCCGCCGCCGAGCGTGTACATGACGCTGTCCAGGTCGGGGCAGATCTTCAACCCGTGCAGCCACAGGTCGTCGCCGACGTTGACAACGGCGGTCACCTCCGCGCCGACGTCCCGGGCGTACGCCCGGACGCCGAGCAGGAACCGGGCGCCACCGATGCCGCCGGCCAGAACCACGATGCGCATGTCGACCATCCTCGCGCACGTGACGCCTCCGGTCCGCCGGTGACCCGGGAGACTAGGCTCACGTGCGCCCTGTCCGTTCCTGCCCCGAGGGGGAGTTCGTGACCAGCCCCGCCGAGCCCGCGTCGACCGACGCGTCGCAGGCCCGTCAGCTGACCAAGCCACTACGCGAGCTCGCCGCGCTCGCGCTGCTCGGCGCCAACGCCGTGTTCCTCTTCGTGGGCCTGCTCCGGCTGATCGCTCCGAGCGACTACGGCACCTTCACCGACCGGTCGGGCAGCGCCTTCTACTCGTTCATCGGGGTGGAGGCGGTGGGTCTGCCGCTGTTGGCCGTGCTGCTCGCCACGCACATCTCGCCGGTGCTGCCGAAGGCGAAGCTGATCACGCAGGTCGCCCTCGTCGAGTACGCGGTCAGTGCGTTCTTCGGAACGTTGACCATGCTGATCTGGACCGTCGGCCGCCTGGCTCAGGCCGAGATCCTCGACGCGCTGCTCGGCGTGCTCACCCGGTTCGCCTGGATGGTCGTCTTCGCGGTCGCCGCGTGGGTCGTCTACACCGTCTGGCGTGCCCACTACTACGTGCCGCGGCCCAAGCCCCAGCCCGGCGTCTACGGTCAGCCGCAGCCCGGTCAGCCGCACAGCGGCTGGCCGCAGCAGCAGGGTGGTTGGCCAGGTCAGCCCGGTGGGCAGCCGCAGGGCGGTTGGCCCACTCCCGGTCAGCCGGGCGGGTACCCGTCGGCGCAGTTCCCGGGCCAGTTCGGTCAGCCGTCCCCGCCCTTCCAGGCCCCGCAGTCGGCGCCGCCGCACCCGCAGTCCGCGCCGCCGTTCCAGTCCGCGCCGCAGTCGGCACCGCCGCACCCGCAGTCCGCGCCGCCGTTCCAGTCCGCGCCGCAGTCGGCGCCGCCGCACCCGCAGTCCGCCCCGCCGGTCAACCAGGCACCGCCGTCTCCTGCCGCGCCGCCGTTCGGGCAGCCGCCGTCGGCCGATCCCACGCAGGCCATCCCGCGTCAGCCCGCCGACTCAGCCGCCGCCGACCCGACCCAGGCGATCACCCGCCCCGCCGACGCGACCGCCGCCGACCCGACCCAGGCGATTCCCCGCCCTGCCGACCCGACGCAGGCGATCACCCGCCCCGCCGACTCGGACGACGACCGCACCCAGCACATCAAGCCCGGCGAGCACCCCGACCAGCCCCGCTGAGTCGGACTCCATGATCAAGTGATGAAAAGTAGGTCCACAGACGCTCTGGGACCTACTTTTCATCATTTGATCACCAGGTAGGTGGATCGCCGGCGCCCGGCGCGGCGAGATCAGCGGGCACCGTCACCGCGCCGGTGCCGAGCCGGGCGGGAGCCGGGGTGGGCCGTTTCTCACGGTGCGGGCACTGGCCGATCGAGCGGGCTCGCGCTGCGCATAGGCTGAGCGGATGGTTGATCGCATCCACTCCGGTCTGAGCGGCGACTCCAGCCCGGGCAGCGGCTCCGGTCTGAGCGGCGACTCCAGCCCGGGCAGCGGCTCCGGTCTGAGCGGCGGCTCCGGTCTGAGCGGCGGCTCCGGTCTGAGCGGCGACCCCGGCCCGAGCGACGCGAGTGTGCGGCGGGCGCTGGGCCGAGCCGCGACCGGGCGGGCGCTGGATGTCGACGAGGCGACCGCGTTGCTGTCCGCCCGAGGTGACGCGCTCGACGAGTTGCTGCGGGTGGCCGGGGGGATCCGGGACGCGGGGCTGCGCGACGCCGGGCGGCCGGGTGTGGTCACGTACTCCAAGAAGGTTTTCATCCCGCTGACCCGGCTGTGCCGGGACCGCTGCCACTACTGCACGTTCGCGACGGTTCCGCACCGGCTGCCGGCGCCGTTCCTGGACCGCGACGAGGTCCTCGCGATCGCCCGGGAGGGTGCCGCGCAGGGCTGCAAGGAGGCCCTGTTCACCCTGGGTGACCGGCCGGAGGAGCGGTGGCCGGCGGCCCGGAGTTGGTTGGACGAGCGGGGCTACGACTCCACGCTGGACTACCTGCGTGCCTGCGCGGTGGCGGTGTTGGAGGAGACCGGATTGTTGCCGCACCTCAACCCGGGGGTGCTGTCCTGGTCGGAGTTGCAGCGGCTCAAGCCGGTCGCGCCGAGCATGGGCATGATGTTGGAGACGACGGCTACCCGGCTGTGGTCCGAGCCGGGAGGCCCGCACTTCGGCTCACCGGACAAGGAGCCCGCGGTCCGGTTGCGGGTGCTCGACGACGCGGGCCGGGTGGGGGTGCCGTTCACCACGGGCATCCTGATCGGCATCGGGGAGACCCCGGCGGAGCGGGTGGACGCGCTGTTCGCGATCCGCCGTGCGCACCGGGAATACGGCCACCTCCAGGAGGTGATCGTGCAGAACTTCCGCGCCAAGCCGGACACGGCGATGCGCGGCATGCCCGACGCGGAGTTGCACGACCTGGCCGCCACGGTGGCGGTGGCCCGGCTGCTGCTCGGCCCGAAGGCCCGGATCCAGGCTCCGCCGAACCTCATCGCGGGCGAGTACGACCTGTTGTTGCGGGCCGGCATCGACGACTGGGGTGGCGTCTCGCCGCTCACCCCGGACCACGTCAACCCGGAGCGTCCGTGGCCGCAGATCGAGGAGTTGGCCCGGCACACCGAGCTGGCCGGGTTCACGCTGCGGGAGCGGTTGACGATCTACCCGGAGTACGTGCGCGCGGGCGACCCGTGGCTCGATCCTCGGCTGCTGCCGCACGTGAGCGCGCTGGCCGATCCGGCGACCGGCATGGCTGTCGAGTCGGCTCGGCCGCAGGGTCTGCTGTGGCAGGAGCCGGAGGAGACGTTCGGCGGGCGGGTCGACCTGCACGCCACGATCGACACCACCGGTCGGACCGACGACCGGCGGGGTGACTTCGACAGCGTCTACGGGGACTGGTCCGAGGTGGCCGGCAAGGTCGCCCCGGAGGCGGTCGCGCGTCGCGCGGGCGTACCCCCGATGGTGGCCGCGGACCGTGACCTGTCGACCGGGCTGCGGCTCGCCGCGGACGATCCGGCGGCGCTGCTCGACCCCCGGCACGCCGACGCGGCGTTGGCGTTGTTCGGCGCGGACGGGCGGGCGCTCGACGAGCTGTGCCGTCTGGCCGACGACGTGCGCCGAGACGTGGTCGGCGACGACGTGACCTACGTGGTCAACCGCAACATCAACTTCAGCAACGTCTGCTACGTGGGCTGCCGGTTCTGTGCCTTCGCGCAGCGTGAACGGGACGCCGACGCGTACCGGCTCTCCGTCGACCAGGTCGCCGACCGGGCCGAGGAGGCGTGGGCCGCCGGGGCCGGCGAAGTCTGCCTGCAGGGCGGCATCGACCCGAAGATGCCGGTCACCGGGTACGCCGACATCGTGCGCGCGATCAAGGCCCGGGTGCCCGAGATGCACGTGCACGCGTTCTCACCCATGGAGATCGTCACCGCCGCCGCGAAGGCCGGTGTGCCGGTCCGCGAGTGGTTGACCCAGTTGCGCGAGGCCGGGCTGGACACCATCCCGGGCACCGCCGCCGAGATCCTCGACGACGACGTGCGTTGGGTGCTGACCAAGGGCAAACTGCCCGCCGCCGCCTGGGTCGAGGTGGTCAGCACGGCCCACGAGCTGGGCATCCGGTCCAGCTCCACGATGATGTACGGCCACGTCGACCATCCTGGGCAGTGGCTGGCGCACTTCCGGGTGCTGGCCGGGGTGCAGGACCGCACCGGCGGGTTCACCGAGTTCGTGGCGTTGCCGTTCGTGCACACCAACGCCCCGATCTACCTGGCCGGGATCGCCCGACCCGGGCCCACCTGGCGGGAGAACCGGGTGGTGCACGCCATGTCCCGGCTGCTGTTGCACGGCCGGATCGACAACATCCAGTGCTCCTGGGTGAAGCTGGGCGACGAGGGCACCGTGGCGATGCTCCAGGGCGGTTGCAACGACCTGGGCGGCACGTTGATCGAGGAGACCATCTCCCGGATGGCCGGCTCCGGCAACGGTTCGGCGCGTACCGAGGAGCAGTTGCGGGCCATCGCCACCGCGGCCGGGCGTCCGGCGCGCAAGCGGACGACTGCGTACGGTCACGCCCGGCGCTGACGTCGAACCTTTCCCCGCCCCCGGCCGTACCACGCGATGCCGGTGGCGGTCGCGGCGAGGACCGCCGCCGATGTCCCCCTCGGGGCCCGGCGTCGTTGGACGGCACCGGACCCGTCCGTTCTCGCGGGCGCGTTCGCGCCGCCGCCGGAAAGGTTGCCCATGACCAGTGATCAGCGGAAGCGGCAGTGGCCGCGACTGACCCGCCGGCAGACGTTGACCGCCGCGGCCACCGCCACCCTGGGCGCCGCCGCGCTCACCGTGCCGGGTCTGTCGGCCGCCCAGAACGCCCCCGGTGCGGCCAAGCGGGCCGACGAGCCGATCATCGTGCACCTGCGGGACGCCGCCTCCGGGACGATGGACGTCTTCGTCGGTGAGACCCGGATCGAGGTACGCGACCGCGGCCTGGCGGATCGACTGCGACGCGCCGCCCGGCGCTGACCCGACACCCCGCCCCGCTCCCCGATCCCGCCCAGTGAGGTTGGTCCGCCATGTCTTCCCACCGCGAGGCCCCGGAGATCGCCAAGGATCCGGTCGCCGACAGCTCCGACCTGTACGCGTTCGTCAGCCGGACAAGCGCGACACGGTCACGTTGATCGCCAACTACGTTCCGTTGCAGCTGCCCTCCGGGGGCCCGAACTTCTTCGAGTTCGGCGACGACGTGCGCTACGAGATCCATATCGACAACGACGGCGACGGCCGCCCGGATGTCACCTACCGGTTCGAATTCACCACCGAGATCACCAACCCGAACAGCTTTCTCTACAACACCGGCCCGATCGACTCGCTCGACAGCAAGACCTGGAACCGGCGGCAGTTCTACAGCCTGACCCGGGTGGCCGACGGCCGGGAGCAGCGGCTGGCGCACCGCCTGCCCTGCCCGCCGTGCAATGTCGGTCCGCTGTCCACCCCGAAGTACGCCGACCTGGTGCGGCAGGCGACCTACTCGCTGTCCACCGGGGAGCGGGTCTTCGCCGGGCAGCGCGCGGACGGGTTCTTCGTCGACCTCGGGGCGATCTTCGATCTCGGCACGCTGCGGCCGTTCCAGCAGCTGCACGTCGCCGGGAAGAAGATCTTCAAGGCCGAGGGGGAGCCGGTCAACGCCACCGACCGGATGAACGTGCACAGCATCGCCGTCCAGGTGCCACTGGACCGGGTGCGTCGGCGCGCCAGCCGGTACGGCGTCGGTGACCCGGCTTCGGTGATCGGGGTGTGGACGTCGGCGTCGCGTCGGCAGGTGCGGGTGCTCGGCGACCGGGGCGCGGCGGACACCGCCACCGGCCCGTTCACCCAGGTCTCCCGGCTGGGCAATCCACTGTTCAACGAGGTCATCGTGCCGATGTCCAAGAAGGACCTGTGGAACTCGCTGCCGCCGTCGGAGGACAAGCGGTTCGCCCGGTTCGTCGAGCAGCCGGAGTTGGCCGCGTTGCTGCCGGCGCTCTACCCGGACGTGTTCCCGAACCTGGACAAGCTCACCAAGGCGAAGAAGGCTCGCGCCGACCTGGTGGCGATCCTGCTCACGGGCGTACCGGCCGGGCTGATCGACGGCTTCACCAACGCCACCGGCGACGTGCAGGCGGACATGCTGCGGCTGAACACCGCGATCCGGCCCACGGCCCGCCCGGACCGGTTCGGGGTGCTCGGCGGTGACCTGGCCGGCTTCCCGAACGGGCGGCGGGTCGGCGACGACGTGGTGAGCATCGCGCTGCGGGCGATCGCGGGGCTGACCGTCCCGCTGGTGGACAAGACGTTCCGCCCGGACGCGGCGGCCGCCGCGGTGACCCCGGGGTTGAGCGCCGCCGACGTGACAGCGCCGTTCCTCGCCACCTTCCCCTACCTGGGTACGCCGTACGACGGGTTCAACAACCCGTCGGCGGGGTCCTGATCGGCGCGGGGGAGCAGCGGGTGCACGAGCACGCGTACGGGCCGTCCGAGACCGGGAGTGTCGTTCTCGAACTGGGCGGCGACACCGGTGCCCTGATCGTCTACACGAGCCGGGACCTGCACGGCCGGGAGATCGAGATCAGCCGGGACGAGGACCGTCGGGTCCACTCGGCGGTTCGTGAGCGCCGGGTGCGGGACGGCTCGTTCCACAGTGCGGTCTACCCGGATCTACCGGCCGGAATTTATACCGTCTGGTGGGACGAGAAGACGTCCGCCGGGACGGTTTCTGTCCATGGTGGAGGGATAGCCGAGTTCGTGTGGCCGAGCAGCGGTTTCGGGGCCGCCGGCTGACCTCTCCGCACCGATTTTCGCGTCTCGCCCCGTCCACAATGTGGACGGGGCGTACGTGCTGTCCACTGCTTGGCGGGCGGTCTGTGCCGTGCCGCGTTAACCTGTCCCCCACCAAGATCAGCTTGAGGGTGGAGGTGCCTGGTGGCGACCCGTCAGGGGAGCGCCACGGCAGAAAAGTCGGGCGACTCGCCGGGGAGGGCGTTACTCGGCCGGGGTCTGAATCGATAGGGCAGGTTGCGAGGCTGGACGGCCTGGAAGGCTGGCCGGGGGTGTCGGGAGGGCGACTCCATTATCAAGTTTGGCTTGACGGCGCACGTATTACACGCGTGTAATTTGAATGGGGTTGTTCGCACGGAACGCAACAAAACGGGACCGGACGGACAAGCACGCCTTTCGCGTGGGGGGTTGCAGCGGCGATGACGCCGGTGCGCGACAAGGAGGCATTTGATGGACGGCCAGCTTGAGGTGGCCGACCTGCTCGGAAACGCGCCGGAGTGGCAGGAGCGAGCACTGTGCTCGCAGACCGACCCCGAGGCGTTCTTTCCCGAGAAGGGCGGTTCGACCCGCGAGGCGAAGAGGATCTGTGGGCGCTGCGAGGTCAAGACCGAATGCCTTGAATACGCTCTCGGCCACGACGAGCGGTTCGGCATCTGGGGTGGGCTCTCCGAGCGGGAGCGGCGCAAGTTGAAGCGGCGGGCCGCCTGAGTGGTGTGCGGTCGTCGGCGGTGGGGGCCGCCCGACAGCACACCCGGAAGGCAGCTCGACCGGAGCGGAGTCCGGCCCGCGGGGGGTCGCTCGGCGCAGCGCGCGGCTCAGGCCGCTCAGCGCGGCGCACGGCCGGACCGCTCCGCTCGGATGGATCGCCCAGCCCGGCGCAGTGTGGCGCCGGATCGCTCGGTGCGGTGCTCGGTGCGGCGCGGTGCTCGGTCTGCTCGCTCGGTGCGGTGCTCGGCCCTCGGTCTGCTCGCTCGGCCCGGTGCCGTGTGGCGCTCGGCCGGCTGATCGCGCGGCGCACGGCCGGGCTGCTCAGGCCAGCTCGTCGGGGTCAACCCCGAGGAGGTTCGCCACCTGCTCGATGATCACGTCGTGGACGAGGTCGGCGAGATCCTCACGGTCCATCGCCCGGAACTCCAGGGGTCGCCGATACAGCACGATCCGCGGAGGCACCTCCTGTCGGCCCGGGCGACCGGGCAGCAGTCGGGCCAGCGGAACCTCGCCGTCCTCCAGGACGTCGGAGTCGTAGACGTTGAGGTCCGGTGGGACGTCCTCGACAGCGAACTCGACTCCGGCCAACTCCTTGGCGAACCGGCGCTCCAGCGTCTCCACCGTGTCCAGGACCAGGTCGTCGAAGACCTCGGCCTTGGTCCGCGCCAACGGCACGGTCGCCGGCACCAGCCGCCCGCGCAGGCCGCGCCCGTGCCGGTCGCGGTGCGCACGCCGGCCGGAGCCGGGGCGGCGGTGTTCCGGGCTTGTCATGAGGCAAAGGGTAGCGCCCGTGCCGGACTGGTCAGCGGTAGCGCCGCTCCTGTGGCGCGGCGCGCCCAGAACGGTCAACTGTGATCACCATGACGGGCGTGTCGCAACGCGAAGCGGTGCGCCGGACCCGGTAATGGAGATACCCTGCCGCCGTGAGGTCACCACGGCGCTGCTCCCGTAACGGCTGCCCCCGGCAAGCGGTCGCCACATTGACCTATGTCTACAACGAGTCGACAGCGGTGGTGGGGCCGCTGGCGGCGTTCGCCGAACCGCACACGTACGACCTGTGTGAGCCGCACGCCCGCAGCCTGACCGCACCGCGGGGCTGGGACGTGGTCCGGCACGAGGGCGAGTTCGAGCCGCCGCCCCCCACCACCGACGACCTGGTCGCGCTCGCCGAGGCGGTCCGCGAAGCCGCCCGCCCGGCCCCCCGCCCTCCGGAGGAGGCCCACGACCGGTCGCACCCCGACCAGTCCCACTCCACCGGCCGCCGAGGCCACCTCCGGGTGATCCCCCCGAACCACTAACCCCCCCCGGCGCGCGCCATCCCCCTCCGGGCGCCCCGCTCCTTGTCCCCGCCCGTGGCTGCCCCCCGCCCGTGGCTGCCCCCCGCCCGTGGCTGCCCCCGCCCCCCGGGCTGCCCCCGCCCCCCGGGCTGCTCCCACCCTCCTTGGTGTTGATCAAGAGGTTTGCGTCAAGAGTGCGCCGGTCTTTGACCGAAACCTCTTGATCAACAGGTGTGGGCGGGGTGTGGGGTGGGCGCGGGGGTGTGGCGTTGGGTGGCCTACAGCAGATCGGCGATGTGGCGGTGTTGGGGCTGGTTGATACCGCCTTATCGGCGATGTGGAGTGGATCAGTCGCCGCGGGGGGGTGATGTGGAGTGGATCAGTCGCCGCGGGGGGCGGCGATGTGGACTTGGTCCGTCGCCACGGGCGCGCTGGCTGGTCGAGGGGCGTTGGTGGGGCGGCTTGGGGGCGTTCCGGGGGCGTTCTGAAAGTGCGCCGAAACGTCCGACCGCCACACGCCGGTAGGCCGCAGACACCACCACGCAGCGTGGTTACCATGCGCCGCAACGTACATCGAACGAGGTCACGGTGTGCGCCTGGCGGGCGGGAGGCTCCGGTGGCGAACGAGGCGTTGCGGGTGGCGATGGCTGAGGCGGGGGAGACTGTCGAGTCGCTGGCGGAGAAGGTTCGCGTCCACCCGAAGACGACCGCGCGGTGGCTTGCCGTGGGGCACATCCCGCATCCGCGTACCCGGGTGGCGGTGGCCCAGGTCCTCGGCCGGGACGCGGCCGACCTCTGGCCGGAGCCGTTCCGCCGCCGTGACCTGCCGTGGTTCCGGCCGTGGGCCGACCTCGAACAGGACGCCATCTCGATCCGGTCCTACCAGCCGCTGCTCGTGCCGGGCCTGCTGCAGACCGAGGGGTACGCTCGCGCGGTGCTGGGCACCGGCGGCCTCGTCGCACCGTCCGAGGTGGACCTGATCGTCGCGAGCCGTCTCGAACGGCAGGCGGTCCTCGGCCGCGATGCCCCGCCGCAGCTCGTCGTGGTGATCGACGAGGTGGTGCTGCGCCGCCTGGTCGGCGACCGCGCGGTGATGTTCGGGCAGTTGGCTCACCTGGCGGCGGTCGCCGAGTGGGAGCACGTGCAGGTTCGGGTCATCCCGGCCGACAGTCCGTGGCACACCGGTCTGGCCGGCCCCTTCGTGTTGGGCCGTCTGCCCGACGGGACGGAATTGGCGTATCTCGACAACCAGCTCCGTGGCCAGATCGTGACCGATCCCGTCGATGTCGCTAGCCTGGGACGCAGGTGGGAGAGCGTCACCGGTGAGGCGTTACCCCAACGCCGGTCGACCGAGCTGATCAGGGAAGTGGCCACGACATGGAGATGACCGACGCCCGTTGGCGCACCGCGACCCGCAGCAGCAACAACGGTGGCGACTGCGTCGAGGTGGCCGACAACCTGCCCGGTCGGGTGCTGGTGCGGGACAGCAAGGACCGCGAGGGCGGCACCCTGACCTTCGCACCGACCGCCTGGTCGGCGTTCGTCGAGGGCGTCCGTCGGCCCGACCGCTGAGCCCTGGCCGCCTGCCCGGCTGCTGATCGCTGGCCGCCTGCCCGCCCGTTGATCGCTGGGCGGCTGAAGGACTGCTGTTGCCTGGTCGACCGCTGTTCGCTGGCCGCGCCGACCGCTGATCCACTCGGGTTCACGGAAAGCGCGGTATCCCGGCGCACGGATAGCCCGGTTTCCCGGAAGGCGAGTCGATCAAGCCCTCGGAAGGCGACTCGATCAAGCCGCGGCCGGGAAGGCGCGCGGAGGCGAGCGGATCGAGCTGAGTGTGACGGCCGCCTGTACCGGCGGTGACACGCTGGCCCCGATGCTCTTTCGGCGCTGCGGGTTTGTCATCGTGTCAGGCGTCCACCGCACCGACCCTGAGGAAAACTGATGCGCGCGCCCCTCCGGCCCCTCTCCCGGCGTGGACTACTCACCGGCACTCTGGGCGCGGTCGCCCTGCTCACCACGGGCGGAAGCCTGGCCGGCTGCGGCACCGAGGGCGCCCAGCAGACCGAGGCCGGCTGCGTCAGCGAGGACCTGTCCGGCACCGAGAAGAAGCTCGCGTTCTCCAACTGGCCGCAGTACCTGGACGTGGACGAGAATGACGAGTCCAAGCGGCCCAGTCTGGACGAGTTCGTCGCGAAGACCGGCATCGAGGTCACGTACACCGAGGATATCAACGACAACAACGAGTTCTTCGGCAAGGTACGGAACCAGCTCGCCGCCTGCCAGAGCATCGACCGGGACATCATCGTGTTGAGTGACTGGATGGCGGCCCGAGTGAGTCGGCTCGGCTGGGTGCAGAAGCTCGACCCGGCGAGGATCCCGAACGTACGGGCCAACCTGCTCCCGTCGCTGCTCGACCGCTCCTTCGACCCCGAGAACCGCATCTCCATCCCGTGGCAGTCCGGGCTCGCCGGGTTGGCGTACAACGGCAACGTCACGAAGGAACTGCGGACTGTCGACGAGCTGCTCACCCGCCCCGACCTCAAGGGCCGGGTCACCGCGCTCAGCGAGATGCGCGACACCATGGGCCTGCTGCTCTCCTCGAACGGGCACGACCCGGCGAACTTCACCCCCGCCCAGTTCGACGACGCGCTGAGCAAGCTCAGGAAGGCCGTCGACTCCGGGCAGATCCGCCGGTTCACCGGCAACGACTACGCGCCGGAGCTGGCCAAGGGTGACATCGCCGCGTGCATCGGCTGGTCCGGCGACGTCATCCAACTCGCTGGTGCGGACGACAAGATCAGGTTCGTCGCCCCCGACTCCGGCGCGATGCTCTACAGCGACGACATGTTGGTGCCCAACAAGGCCACCCACAAGGCCAACGCCGAGCAGCTCGTCAACTACTACTACGAGCCGGCGGTCGCCGCGAAGGTCGCCGCGTACGTCAACTACATCTGCCCGGTCCGGGGAGCCCAGGCCGAAATGGAGAAGATCGACCCGGAGTCGGCGGCCAACCCGCTGATCTTCCCCGACGAGGCGTTGCTGTCGCGGGCCACGGTGTTCATGACCCTGGACGAGAAGCAGGAGAGGGAGTACGAGGGCAAGTTCCAGCAGGTCATCGGAGCGTGACGCGGATGGCGCGCGAGACGCCGGCCGGCGATCTGCGGCTGGCCGACCTGACCAAGCGGTTCGGCACCCGTACCGCTGTCGACGCCCTCAGCCTGACGGTCCCCCAGGGCTCCTTCTTCGCGCTGCTCGGTGCCTCCGGCTGCGGCAAGACCACCACCCTGCGGATGATCGCCGGTCTGGAGCAGCCGACAAGCGGTCAGGTGCTGCTCGGCGACCGGGACATCGGCCGGTTGCGCCCGCACCAGCGACCGGTCAACACGGTCTTCCAGAGCTACGCCCTCTTCCCGCACCTCGACGTCTTCGAGAACGTGGCCTTCGGGTTGCGTCGACGCGGCATCCGCTCGGTGGACGACGAGGTCGACCGGATGCTCTCGCTGGTACAGCTCGACGGTTACGGCAGCCGTCGCCCCGCCGAACTCTCCGGCGGCCAGCAGCAACGGGTCGCGCTGGTCCGTGCGCTGGTCAACAGGCCGCAGGTGCTGCTCCTGGACGAGCCGCTGGGCGCGCTCGACCTGAAGCTGCGGCGGCAGATGCAGATCGAGCTGAAGCGCATCCAGACCGAGGTCGGCATCACCTTCGTGCACGTCACCCACGACCAGGAGGAGGCCATGACCATGGCGGACACGGTCGCGGTGATGAACGCCGGCCGGATCGAGCAACTCGGCGCGCCCGCCGACATCTACGAGTTCCCCGCCACCGCGTTCGTCGCGAACTTCCTCGGCCAGTCCAACCTGCTCGCCGGGGAGGCCACCGGCGTCAGCGGCGGCGACGTCACGGTGACGGCGCACGGCGCGCGCTTCTCGGTGCCCGTCGGCCGCTGCCGGGCCGACCACGGGCCGGTCCACCTGGGGGTACGCCCGGAGAAACTGATTCTGGTCGGCTCCGCCGACCAGGTGCCCGGGGGGCATCAACACGTCAGCGGGGTGGTCACCGACGCCTCCTACGTGGGGGTCAGCACGCAGTACCTGCTGCGTACCGGCTGGGGCGCCGAGCTGTCGGTGTTCGCGGCCAACAGTGGAACGTCGACGCGGGTGGCGGTCGGCAGTACGGCGGTGGCGCACTGGGATCCACGGCACGCGTTCCTGCTGAGCGCGTCGTCGTGACCCGGCGGGCGCGGCTGCGGCTCCTGCCGTACCTCCTGGTGTTCCCCGGCGCGGCCTGGCTGCTGCTCTTCTTCGGTGTGCCGCTGGCGCAGCTCGCGGCGGCCAGCCTCTACGATCCCAGCGGTTCGCTCACCACCGGTTACGCGATGACGTGGGCGTTCGGCAACTACCCGGACGTGGTGCAGGCGTACTGGCCGCAGTTCCTCCGCTCGTTCGGTTACGCCGGATCGGCCCTGGTGGTGGCGTTGCTGCTGGGCTACCCGCTGGCCTACGCGATCGCGGTGAAGGCCGGTCGGTGGAGGAACCTGCTGCTGGTGTGCGTGGTCGCACCGATGTTCACCAGCTTCCTGGTCCGGACGCTGGCCTGGAAGACGGTCCTGTCGGACAACGGGGCGCTCGTCGGTGTGCTGCGTGACGTGCACCTGCTCGCACCGGAGGGCCGGCTGCTGGCGACCCCGTTCGCGGTGGTGCTCGGCCTGACGTACACCTTTCTGCCGTTCCTGGTGCTGCCGCTGTACGCGAGCCTGGAGCGGCTGGATCCCCGGTTGTTGGAGGCGGCCGGTGACCTGTACGCGAGCCCGGTGCGGGCGTTCCGTCGGGTGACGCTGCCGCTGTCGATGCCCGGTCTGGTCGCCGGAACGCTGCTGTTCTTCATCCCGGCCAGCGGCGACTACATCAACGCGGAGCTGCTCGGCACCCCGAACGAATACATGATCGGCAACGTGGTCGACTCGGCCTTCCTGGTCCGGCTGGACTACCCGCAGGGCGCCGTGCTGTCGGTCCTCCTGATGGCGGCGATCCTCGCTGTGGTCTACGGATATCTCCGCACGGTCGGCCGGGAGGAGGTGCGGTGAGGATCGCGCGGTGGCTGGCCGACCGCTGGGTGCTGATCATGGCGCTGCTGGTGCTCGGTTACCTGGCGTTGCCGAATCTGGTGGTGGCGGCGCTGTCGTTCAACCGCCCGTCGAACCGGCTGTCGTACGACTTCCACGAGTTCACTCTGGACAACTGGCGGCGGCCGTGCGCCACCTCGGACATGTGCGACGCCGTGGTCCGTAGCGTGCAGATCGGGTTCCTCGCCACCGTCGTGGCCACCGTGCTCGGCACCCTGATGGCGTTCGCGCTGGTCCGGCACCGCTTCCGCGGGCGGACCGGGATCAACCTGCTGGTCTTCCTGTCGTTGGCCACCCCGGAGCTGGTGATGGGCACGTCGCTCCTGGCCCTGTTCGTGTCCGCCGGGGTGCCGCAGGGCTTCTGGACCGTCGTGATCTCACACGTGGTGTTCTGCGTGTCGTTCGTGGTGGTCACCGTGAAGGCGCGGCTGGCCGGGATGGACCGGCGGCTGGAGGAGGCGGCGATGGACCTCTACGCCAGCGAGTGGCAGACCTTCCGGAGGATCACCCTGCCGTTGGTGCTGCCCGGAATCGTGGCCGCCGCGTTGCTGGCCTTCTCGCTGAGTTTCGACGACTTCATCGTCACGAACTTCAACGCCGGCACCACTGTCACCTTCCCGATGTACGTCTGGGGCGCTGCCCAGCGGGGCATCCCACCGCAGGTCAACGTCATCGGCACCGCGATGTTCGCGATCGCGCTGCTGCTGGTCGGGCTCAGCTCGTTGCGGGGTCGGCGGGATCGCCGGGTCGGCTCGGGCCGCTGAGCCCGTCTGCTGACGACATCGCGACACATCCCCGGTCCTCCTCCGCTGGTGGACCGCCCGGTGGCTCGCGTAAGGGTGTGGTGGATGCGGATTTGCGAAGCTTGTCGGCGAATGCAGCCGCACGATCGGCCGTGGCCGACCGGCCTGGAGGGCTGCCCCGGGTGACGTCTCGTCGTCCGAGGACGCGCCCACGGATCATCGGTGCGAAGCGAACGGCGCAGGTGACGAGCGCGACGGATGATATTGCGGACGGTGTTTGCGACGACACTCATCGCCGTGACGATGCAACCACCACAGAATCCGGGCCCGCCGTACCCGTCGTCTGGTCAGGCGGCCCGCCCGAACTGGTTCCGTCGGGCCAGTCCCGCCAGCCGTACCGCCGTGATCCTTGGCTCGGTGACCCTGTCGATCCTGCTGCTCTGCTGTACCGGCACCGCCATCATCGGCGCGTTGACCGGCGATTCGGAGCCGACCAAGACCGGCACCGCCGCCGACCAGGCGCAGCAGCCCATCGTGGCGGCGTCCGTCGAGCCCACCGAAGAGACGTCGACTCCGGCCGCCGCGCCGACTGCCACACCCGACGCCCTCGCACCGTCGGCAACGGCCTCGCCCAGCCCGTCGGATGCCGCGCCCGCGCCGGTCGGCAAGGTGACGACCGAGACCGAGCAGGCCACCATCCGGTACGCCGAGAAGACCGTCAAGGACTCGTCCCTGGCCGAGGGCAAACGGGTCGTCCGGACCAAGGGCGTCAACGGGGTACGAACCCTGACCTACGAGGTGACCACCACCGACGGGGTGCGGACGGCCCGGAAGCTGGTCAAGTCCACGGTGACGAAGCAGCCCGTGACCCAGGTCGTCGCCGTCGGCACCAAGAAGCCGCAGTCGTCGAAGTGCGACCCGAACTACAGCGGTTGCGTCCCGATCGCCAGCGACGTCGACTGCCTGCCCAAGAGGGGCGACGGACCCGCCTACGTCAGCGGCCCCATCCGCGTCATCGGGTCCGACATCTACGACCTGGACCGCGACGGCGACGGCACGGCCTGCGACTGACCCGCCCGGCGACCCGTGCTCACGCGGCGTCACCTCCCCGGAGGAAGGAAGGGCAGAGAGCGATATACCTCTGAGTCATATTTATGACTCAGAGGTATATCGCTTGTCGGGTCGAACGGCCCCCCGGTGCTTGGGTGACGCGGCTCACTCTCCGTTACGTGCCGTCGGGGCGGGCGGGACTCGGGGCGTGGGCGGTGCGGGAATGGGACGAATCCGGCGGCCACCTGGGTCGCGGCTACTTGTCCCTGGGGCAATGCCGTGGACGATGGCTGTCGGCGGGTGCTTACAGAACCCTTAACCCGGGCCTGCCACGGTATGCCGGGTAAGCGGAACTCGGGGGAGCGGACGACGTGCGGGTGCTGGTGGCGGACGACGAGCGGTTGTTGGCGGACACGGTGGCCGAAGGGCTGCGCCGCCTGTCGATGGCCGTGGACGTGTGCTACGACGGTGACGGTGCGTTGGAGCGGATCGGGGTGAACCGGTACGACGTCGCGGTGCTGGACCGGGACATGCCCGGGCACACCGGCGACGAGGTGTGCCGCAGCATCACCGACGCCCAGGTCGGCACGCGGGTGCTGCTGCTCACCGCCGCCGCCGGCATCCGCGACCGGGTGGAGGGTCTCGGCCTCGGCGCGGACGACTACCTCACCAAGCCGTTCGCCTTCGCCGAACTGGTCGCCCGGGTGCAGGCTCTCGGCCGCCGGTCCACGCCCGCGCTGCCGCCGGTGCTCGCCCAGGACGGCGTGGTGCTGGACGTGGGTCGGCACACGGCCACCCGGGACGGCCGCCCGCTCCCGCTCAGCCCGAAGGAGTTCGCGGTGCTGCACGTGCTGCTGCGCGCGGACGGCCAGGTCGTCAGTGCCGAGGATCTGTTGGAACAGGCCTGGGACGAGTTCGCGGACCCGTTCACCAACGCCGTACGGGTCACCGTGATGACCCTGCGCAAGAAGCTCGGCGATCCGGCGATCATCCACACCGTTCCGAAGGCCGGCTACCGCATCGGCGGGACGGCGTGACCTGGACGCCCCGACGTCGGGTGTTGCTCGTGGGTCTGCTGGCCCTGCTGGCCGGGCCCGCGCTGCCGACACTGGGCACATGGCTGACGGGGGTGACCTGGACCTGGGGGCAGCAGTTCTGCGACCTGCCGATACCCGGGCTGTACACGGTCTGCGCGGACGTACGCCCGGGGGCGTTCGTGCTGCCCCTGGCGGCCGTCCTGCTCGTGACGGTGGCCGCGCTGGTGGGGGTCTGGCTCGGCGCGGTGTGGTGCCTACGTCCGGTCCGTGACCTGACCGGGCCCATCGAGCACGTCGGCCCGCAGAACCTCGGTCACCGGATCCGGCCCCGGGGTCGCGACGAGTTGGCCCAGCTGTCCCGGGCGATCGACGCGATGATGGAACGCATCTCCGCCGGGTACGACGGGCAGCGGCGCTTCGCCGCCAACGCCTCGCACGAGTTGCGCACGCCCCTCGCCGTGCAGCGGACCCTCATCGAGGTCGGGATGGCCCGAGCGCTCAGCGGCGAACAGCTGGAGTTGCTGACCAGCCAACTACTGGAGACCAACGAGCGCAACGAGCGGCTGATCGAGGGTCTGCTCGCGCTCAGCGAGAGCGACCAGGGCCTGCGGTCACGGATACCGCAGCGCCTCGACACCATCGTCGAGGCGGTGCTAGCCGGCTATCAGGACCGGGCCCGGGAGGCCGACGTCACGATCGACACCCACCTCGCGCCCCGGATCGTCGTCGGTGAACGGGTGCTGTTGGAGCGCCTGGTCACCAACCTGGTGGAGAACGGGATCAAGTACAACCGGCGCGGCGGCTCGCTCACCGTCGTGGTGAGCGGCGAACCGGCGCTGTCCGTGGTCAACACCGGCCAGCCCGTACCCGCCGAAGCGGTGGCCGGTCTCTTCGAGCCGTTCCGCCGACTGGCCCGGGACCGCACCGCGCAGGGTGGGGGCGCCGGCCTGGGCCTGGCCATCGCCCGCTCGATCACCCAGGCACACGACGGCACCATCGCGGCCCGGCCCGCCGAGCACGGCGGCCTGAGAGTCGACGTCCGACTACCCGACACGCACTGACGCTTCCACCACACCGCTCGGGGTCCGCGTACCGCTGGACCCCACCTGCGGCGTGCCCGAAAGGAGAAACGATGTCACGCACCGTTGGCCGGGTCCGGGTCGATGTCGGGGAGGCCGCCGACTGGCTCGCCGGACGGGTGGTCCGCACCCCCGTGCTGCGGTCCCCGGTGATCGACGATCTGGCCGGGGCGCGCATCCTGCTGAAGGCCGAGAACCTCCAGAACGGCGGCTCGTACAAGATGCGGGGCGCGCTGCGGGCGGTGGGTCGGCTCGCCGCTGACGGCCATTCCGGCGTGATCGCGCAGAGCACCGGGAACCACGCGATCGCGGTGGCGTTGGCCGCCCGGGAACACGGGCTCGCCGCGACCGTGGTGCTGCCTGTCGACGCGGCACCGACGAAGGTCGACCGGGCCCGCGTGGCGGGGGCGCGCGTCGTCCTCGCGGGGACCGACGTGCAGGAGCGGGTGGCGACGGCCGACAAGCTCAGCGACGAGACCGGTCATCCGGTCGTCGACGCGTACGACCACCCGGACGTCATCGCCGGGCAGGGGACGGCCAGCCTGGAGCTGATCGAGGAGGCCGAGCGCGCGGGCACACCGCTGGACGCGCTCGTCGTACCCGTCGGTGGTGGTGGTGGGGTGGCCGGCGCGTGCCTGGCCGCGGCCGGGAAAGGCATCGAGGTGTACGGCGTGGAGCCGATGGGTTGCGACTCGCTCGCCCGCAGCCTGGCGGCCGGTGAGCGCGTGCCGGTCGCGCCCGCGCCCACGATCGCGGACGGGCTGCGGCCGACCTGCGTGGGTGAGCTGCCGTTCGCCATCGTGCGCGATGTGCTGCGCGGAGTCGTCCGGGTCGACGACGACGAGATCAGTGCGGCTTTCCGGCTGATCCTGATGGAGTTCAGGGTGCTCGCCGAGCCGTCCGGTGCGGCGGGGCTGGCCGGTGCGCTCCGGCTCTCCGGCGACGCGGGCGTGGGCCGCGGTCGGCGGCGGACGGTCGGTGTGGTGCTGACCGGCGGAAACGTCGAGGCGTCGCTGCTGGCCCGGTTGGTGGTCCAGCGGCCCATCGTGGTGACGGCGGCGGAGGGGGTGGCGGCGTGAGCGCACCCGTTCGGATCGGCATCCTGTTCGGCGGCCCGTCGGCCGAGCACGAGGTGTCCTGCGCGTCGGCGCTCGGAGTCGCCCGGGCGCTCACCGGCAGCGGTTACCGCACGGTCGCCATCGGTGTCACCCGCAGTGGCGGGTTCCGGCTGATGCCCGACGCGGTCCTGGCCGAGTTGCGCGACCGGCCGGCCGGCGAGCGGGCCATCGACGACCAACTGACGGTCACCGGCCCGGCCGTCGAGCTGCGTCGCGGCCCGCGCCCCGGAGTCGTGCAGGTGGCCGCCGCCAACGCACCCGGGGCGGTGCACGCCGAGCTGGACGTGGTCTTCCCGGTGCTGCACGGCCCGTTCGGTGAGGACGGTGTGGTCCAGGGGCTGTTGGAGTCGTTGAACGTGCCGTACGTCGGCTGCGGCATCCTCGCCTCCGCGGTGGGCATGAACAAGGTGGCGATGAAGCGGGCGCTGCGGGCCGAGGGCATTCCGGTCACCCCGTACGTCGCCTTCGACTCGCACACCTTCCGGACGGTCGACGACCCGGAGGAACTGGTCGCCGGGCTGCGCCGACCCCTCTTCGTCAAACCGGCCGGTATGGGGTCCTCGATCGGCATCACCCGGGTCGGGGAGGGCGACGACCTGGCCGCCGCCGTGGCGGAGGCGCTCCGCCACGACCAGGTGGTCATGGTCGAGCAGGGGGTCACCGGTCGCGAGTTGGAGTGCGCGGTGCTCGGCGGCTCGCGCCCCGAGGCGTCGGCGGTCGGTGAGGTGCAGGTCGTCGGCGGCTGGTTCGACTACCAGCAGAAGTACTTCGGCGACGCCGACCCGATGATCGTCCCCGCCGTCCTGCCGGACGAGGTGACCGAGCGGATCCGTGACCTGTCGCTGCGCGCGTTCGCCGCGATCGGCGGTTGGGGCCTGGCCCGCGTCGACTTCTTCTACGAGGAGGAGACCGGCGCGGTGTACGTCAACGAGCTGAACACCATGCCCGGCTTCACCGCGCACTCGATGTACCCGAAGGTGTGGGCTGCCGTCGGTGTCGGTTACCGGGAGGTGGTGGACCGACTCGTCGAGCTGGCCCGCGTCCGGCACAGCGGACGGCCCGCGATGACGGCGGGGAGCGTCCGATGATCCTGCTCTCCGATCCCCGGGTGGCGGCCGTGCCCAGCTCCGACGACGGCGACCCGCTGGTGGACCTGCGGGCCCTGCCCGAGCTGCGCCTCGACGGCCGCGCCGCCGACCCCGCCGGGGCGTACGCCCGGTTGCGCGCCGGGGTCGTGGACCGCCTGCTGGCCGCGCAGCGTGCCCTGCCCGCCGGGCTGCGCCTGCTGGTGGTCGAGGGTTACCGGCCGTACCAGGCGCAGTCGGCCATCTTCACCGGCTACCGCGACGAGCTGCGTCGTCGGCACCCGGACTGGTCCGCCGAGCGGCTGCACCGGGAGACCACCAAGTTCGTCTCACCGGTCGAGGTGGCCCCGCACAGCACGGGCGGGGCCGTCGACCTGACCCTGTGCACCGACGACGGCGTGGAACTCGACCTCGGTACGGCCATCGACGCGACCCCGGAGGACAGCGCCGACGCCTGCTTCACCGACGCGCCGACGATCAGCGCGACCGCCCGCCGGCACCGGCAGATCATGGTGGACGCCCTCGGCGGCGTCGGGATGGTCAACTACCCGACCGAGTGGTGGCACTGGTCGTACGGGGACCGTTACTGGGCGCTGATCACCGGCGCGCCACGCACCAGGTACGGGCCGGTGGACCTGACCGTCGCCCGATCGATTCCCGTGCCGGCTGAACGGTAGGGCGCTCCCGTCCGTACCAGGCGGTGACGGAAACACCGAGGACGGGAGTGACGGCGATGAGGGTGCAGCGCAAGCACGTGCTGGCGGCGAGCGTGGCGGTGCTCGCCGCAGCGGGTGTAGCGGTCGGTACCAACCTGGGGTTCGCCGGCACCTCCCCGACACGGTCGTCCGTCTGCTCCGGTTCGGTCACCTTCTCCGCGGAGGGCGGGGCGCCTGCGGCGACCAGCGATCGCTTCCCGGTGGGTACCCGGCTGCGGGTGACCAACCTGGACAACAACCGGGCGGCCACCGTCACGGTGACCGGCCCGTCGGGCAGTTGCGTCCTGCTCAACGCCGCCGCCATGGAACTGGTCCGGGAGCCCGGGAAGAACGTGATCCGCCGCAACGTGGTGGAACGCCTCGACGGTGCCGCGCCGCCCGCCGCCGCGCCGGCACCCGGAACGGTACGCCCCGGCGCCGCCTCACCCGGCGCGTCCGGCCCGGCACCCCGTTCGGCCTGCTCCGGTGCGATCACCTTCTTCGAGGAGGCCGCCGGTCCGGCGGCCACCAGCGGGCAGTTCCCGGTGGGCACCCGGCTGCGGGTGACCAACCTGGACAACAACCGGGCGACCACCGTCACGGTGACCGGCCCGTCGGGCAGTTGTGTGTTGCTCAACTCGGCCGCGATGGAGCAGATCCGCGAGCCGGGCAAGAACCTGGTCCGCCGCAACACCGTCGAGGTGCTTCGCTGATCGTGGAGTACCAGGGGCCCGTGCACCGGGCCCCTGGTACTCCACCGTCATTCGATCTGCCGACTGGCCGACAAGAGCATGATCACCCCGATCATCAGGACGTCATCGCGGTGCGACGCCGGGGCGTGACCACTGCGCGGTGGGGCGGCCGTCGAGACGCCACGGGTGCCCGGTGAGCCGCGGCCAGCCCTCAGGCGAGTTCTCCCAGTCTTCCTGCCGGCCGTACACGGTGAGGTCCAGGGCGTGGTAGGTGGTCATCAACGCCTCCACGCCCCGTCCGGTGGTCCAGTAGGTCTCGTAGACCTCGTCGCCGTCGCGCAGGTAGCACGCGATGAACCCGAAGCCGCGACCGTCGACCAGAGCCGGGTCGGAGTCCGTCGCCGAGTACCAGGGGAACCGGTAGCCCATGAATTCCGCGAACGGGGCACTGTCGTCGTAGGGACCCTGGCAGAACACGGCGTAGGTGACGTCCCGAGCATGCAGGTAGTCCAGTGTCTGCATGTGACAGGTCGAGAAGGTGCATCCCTCACACTGATGCTCGTACGGGTTGCCGTCGTGCCACATGTGGAAGTAGGCGATGAGCATCCGGCGGCCCTCGAACACCTCCACCAGCGGGGTGTCCCCGCCCGGGCCTCGCACCGTCACCGTCGGCATCAAGGTCATCGGCAGTTGACGGCGAGCGGCTGCGATCGCGTCTCCTTCGCGGGTGTGGGCCTTCTCCCGGGCCAGCAGTTCGTTGCGCTCACGCAGCCAGGTCTCCCGGTCGACGACCGGGGGCGCGGCGGCGCTGGACACGGGGGTTGACGTCATGGCTGCCTCCATTCGTGGAGTGTGGATCGGTCACAGGTACAGACGACAGAGTCGGCGATCGTCATCGGTGACCGATGACGTATGTGGGCCGCGGTCGTCAGTACGGTTGTGAGAACCAGTCGATCCCGGGGAGATCACATGTCCGACTCGCCTGATGAGCAGGCGGTCTGGCTGCAGCGCGCCTTCGACGAGCACCGGCGTGAGCTACACGTGCACTGCTACCGCCTCGCCGGGAACGTCACCGACGCGGACGACCTGGTGCAGGAGACCTTCCTGCGTGCCTGGCGGGCTCGCGACCGCTTCGAGGGTCGCGCGTCGGCGCGCACCTGGTTCTATCGGATCGCCACGAACGTCTTCCTCGACAGCCGCAAGGCGGCCGGTCACCGGACCGTACCGTACGGTGATCCGCTGGAGTGGTCCACCGCGCTCGGTCCCTATCCCGACGCCCTGCTGGCCGACGATCCGCAGACCGGTCTCGCCGCCCGGGAAACCGTCGAGCTGGCCGTGATCGCAGCGCTCATGTACCTGCCGCCGCGGCAGCGGGCGGCCTTCGTGCTGCGCGACGTCCACGGCTGGACGCCGCAGGAGATCGCCGCCGCGCTCGACACCGCCGTAGTGGCCGTCAACAGCCTCCTCCAGCGGGCCCGCCACACCCTCCGGGGGCGCGCTCCGTCGGATCCGAAGGACTGGCGCCGCCCGCAGCTCACCGGTGAGGACGAAGAGATCCTGCGCCGCTACGCCAACGCGAAGGACCCGGAGACGATCAGGGAACTGCTCGCCGAGGACGTACGGATCACGATGCCGCCCGAGCCGCCGGTCGTCGGGATCGACGCGGCTGCGGAGTTCCTCGGCCGACCGCTCGACTGGCGTACGTTCCCCACGTCGGCCAACGGGCGCCCGGCACTGATCAACTATCTCCGCCGGCCCGGCAGCCCGCACTACGAGGCGTTGGTCGTCGACGTACTCCGGATCGAGAACGGGAAGATCGTAGAGAGCAACGCCTTCATCGGTGCCCGTCACGTCGCCGCCTTCGGCATGCCCGCCACGCTCGAGCCCTAGACCGCCGGCCAGGTGCCGTCGTCGCGGATGCGAGCCGGGGCGCGGCCGAGCAGCAGAGTCGTCAGCGCGGCGTCGATGGTGTCGCCGAGGAACCACTCCCCGGCCTGGTCGAGCGCGAAGACCCGACCCCGCTCGTCGACCGCCAGGATGCTGTCCTGCTGCTCGGTGCCGATCGGAAAGAGGCGTACGCCGAGCACCGCACCGAAGTCCGCGAGCGTGTCGGCGGTGTGCGCGATCGTGTGCGGGCGGATGTCGAAACGGGAGATCCACACCTGCTCGCCCCGGCCGCGCCGGGCGCCGACCAGGCTGGGAAACGCGGTCAGCGCCTCCACGGCGGCCGGGAAGACCGAGTGTCGATGGGTCGCCCCCGGCACCGCGGTCACGTCCCGTACCGCCGCGGCGGCCATGATCTGGTCGCCGATGTGCGGTCGCCAGCCGGCCGCGACCAGCGCGTTGGCCACCTCCGCCGGGAAGCGCCCGGGGTCGGGGTCGGTCGCCGCCGGAGCGCGCCAGGTCTCGGTGTACGCCCGAGCCGTCTCCGGTAGGACGTTGGCGCGCACCAGGAAGCTGATGCACGAGTCGCAGGGCAGCTCCGCCGGGCCACCGGCCGGATCGCCGGGCTCCCGGATTCGGAAGATCTCGAACCGGGCGCCCTCCAACAACGCCGCCGCCTCGGCCCGACCCATCGGCGCGATGCCCTCGGCGGCCCGGCGGTGGTCGTACTCGTGCAGCACGTCGGAGACCACGATCAGCTCGGCGTGGGCGTCCCCGCCCCGGACCAGCTCACCCGGAGGCAACTGGTCCAGATAGGTGCGGACCAGCGGGTGATGATTCAGCGGCACGTCGCCCTTCGCGCCCTCCGCCGTCCAGATCCGCCCGTCGATCGTCAGGTGCGCCGACGTGTTCGGGGTGGGCACCCGGTGGATCTCCCGGACCAGCAGCCTCGACGGGTCGACGGTGCGGGGAGCGGTCGGCCCGGCCGGCTGACTGCGCCGGTACAACTCCGCCACCACATCGCTCGGCACCCGTGGCCAGGTGGTGACCGTGCCGGTCTGCTTGTCGATGACCGTCGTCGGCAGGTCCCCGGGGACCGTGCGCACCTCGGTGGGCACGACGGACGTGATGACGTACCCGAGGTCGAACTCGTCCACCATCGCTGTGCACTCGTGGCCCAGGCGCTGCGAGTCGCGGCGGGCCCACGTGGCGGCGAGCTGCTCGGCCTGCTGACGGTCGATCACGCTCTGAAACTACCGGACTACACGGATCGATGGCAGCCGGTATGGTGCTGCTCTACCGACGGTGACGGGAGGAACGGCGGTGAGCGAACACGTGGACCGGCACGCCAACCGCGAGCTGCGGGCCCGATTCGACGACGTGTACGGGCAGTATCAGCAGCTCAGGTCCGGTTTGGACAATCTGCAGACACGGCTTGCCGAGCTGCGGGTCACCCGACGATCGGCCGACGGTCAGGTCACCGCGACAGTTGGCGCCCGCGGCGAGTTGATCCAGGTGGAGCTGGCGTCGACCGTCTACCGCGAGCGCGACGCCGCAGCGCTCGGCCGAAAAATCACCGAAACGGTCCACGCCGCCGCGACCGCCGCCGTCGACGCCACTCGCGACCTCGTCGCGGAGAGCATGCCGGCCGGGTCCGGCTCGGTGGAGTTCCTGCGTACCGGCGACTACGCGGCCCTGCTCGGTCGAGCCGACGCGGTGCTCGGCAGGCGCGAGGGGCAGCCATGACCGACGGGCGACTCTGGCTCGATCCGTCCCGGGCGTGTCGAGGCGGCGCCGACCTGGCGCTCGCCGGGGAGGCGGTGACGGCCCGTCGAGCGGCCGAGGGTGGTGCGATCGAGGCCGCGAGCGGTGCCAGGCCGTGGGGTCGCGACGACATCGGCGCGGCGTTCGAGCGTAACTACCGCGAGATCGAGCAGATCGTCATGCGGGCCTGGGCCGGGGTCGGGCACCGACTCACCGAGTTGGGCGGCGACGTGGTTCGCGCGGTCGACGCGAGCGTGCAGACCGACGCTGCCAACGCCGGCCGGCTCGCTCGGATCACCGACCGGCACTGACGGCCGGGGATCGCGATGACCGTGCTGCCCAGCCCGATTCCGCACCCACTGGACCTCGCACCCTGGGACGTTCCAGGGTGGATCTACGAGGCCCTCGACTGGGTGGTCGGTGTGCAGTGGCCGGAGGGCGACGAGCGGGCCGTCTGGGATCTCGCCGACCAGTGGTACGACGTCGCCGCCGTGCTCGCCGGTCCGCACGCCGACGCCGCCGCGGCCGCCGTCGAGGTGCGCAACGGGTATGGCGGCGTCGGGGCGGTCGACGCGGCGTTCGAGGCCGCCTGGCGGGGCATCGCCGAAGGCGCGGACGCGCCGCTGCCCGTGCTGCTCGCGGTGACCGCCGATCTCGGCCGACTGGTCGAGGAGTGCGGCTGCGACATCGAGGGCGCCAAGCTGGAAGTCTGGATCGAGCTGGGCATCCTCGTCATCGAGCTGCTCTCGGTGGCGGTCGCGGCGGTGCTGACCGCCGGTGCCGCCACCCCGGCCGCCGGGGCGGCGATCACCGCCACGAGGCTGCTGGTCCAACAGATCATCAAGCGGCTGATGGGTCAACTGGCCGGCAAGTCCCTCAAGCACGGGCTCCGGGAGGCCGGCGAGCGAGCCGCCAAGGAGGTCGCCCGAGACGGGGTGCGCGGGCTCGCCAAGCGGGCCGCCCGGGAAGGGCTGGAGGAGGCCGCGGAGGAGAGCGGCGTCACGCTGGCCACCCAGGCGTACCAGAACTCCACCGGCCGGGCCCACGGCCTGGACCTGACCGACCTCGGTGCGTCGGCGGTCGGTGGGCTCGCCGGTGGGGCGGTCGCGCCGCTCGCCGGCCTCGGCCGGCACGCGACCGGGCGAGCGGCCCGGGTCGGTGAGCACCTGGGGCGGGAGATGACCGGCGAGGTGCTCGCCGACAGCGCTGCCAGCCTGGCCACCGGCCACGGCCTGACCTCGATGGAGGACGTGGCCCGGGCCGCCGCGTCCGGGGCCACCGGCTCGGTGACCGGCCAGACCGACCACGCCCTACGCGCCCGGCTCGACGCCCAGGCCGACGCCCTCGCCGGGGCGTCACTCGTCGGCCCCACGCTGCCGTCCGTGGCGGCACCAGTCTCCTTCCCGCCTCCCGAGGCGGATTCGGCCGGGGTGTCCCCGGTCGTTCCGACGCAGGCCACGCCACCGGACCAGGTGACCCCGCTCCGCGCCGACCGGCCACCCGCCGCCGACGTGCACGTCTCGGCGTCACCATCGGTGGACGTCGGGTCCGACGTGGACGGCATCGACAGTCCGCTGCGTGCCCCCGAGCCGAACACACTTTCTTCGACGGACGTGAGCGCCACACAGCAGATCGCCGCCGACCCGACGCTGTCGTCGGTGGATGCGGGTCGGGTGTTGCCGTCGGTGGCTGCGGATCCGGCGTCGTCGTCGGTGGATGCGGGTCGGGTGTTGCCGTCGGTCGCCGCTGATCCGGCTCTGCCGCCGGTGATCGGTGATCCGGCCGTGTCGTCGGTAGACGCTGGTCGGAGTGTGCCGACGGTGGCTGCCGATCCGACGTTGTCGTCGGTGGCCCCGGATCCGAGGATGTCGGCGGTGACCACGCCCGGGGCCGTTGAGCCGGTCACCGGTCTCGCGCCGGGCCAGCTGGGAAGCCCGCCACACACCGCCGGCCCGGTCGCCTGGTCTCCCTCGACCGGCGCGCCCGCACCGACAACGGCGCCCGGCGCGATGCCGCCGGGCACCGTCGCTACCCCCCTGATCGGTACGAACCCGACAGTGGTCGGCCGGTCCACCGTGCCGTCCCGCCCAGCGACACGAGGCGTGCGCGCACCGGCACCAGCAGCCGAGCATCCAGCCCGGGGCAGGGCGTCGATCCCCGTCGAGCTGGTCTTCGGTGACCCGGTGGTGCCGGCGACCGAGACCGACGACTCCTACGCGGCGCAATGGGCCGCCGAGGCCGAAGCCGCCGAGCGGCGGCGCTATCAGGGCCACTACGAATCACAGCGGACCGGTTTCGAACGCAACCGCCGCCAGGCGGAGGCGATCCGTCTGCGCGCCCGGGCGGCGGAGCACGATCGTCGGGCCGTCGAGTACGCCACCTATGCCCGACAGTTGCACCGGGCGGGTAACCGGCAGTGGGCCGACGGCTGGCAGCGAGCCGCGAACGACGAGGCACGCGCGTACGCCCAGTGGCGTGACCTGGCCGACGCGGTGCTGGCCGGCACCACGGCACCGCAGGTCGTGGACCTCGGTGCGGCCACCTTCGAGCATGCCAACCGGGACGTGGGCGCCCTCGCGCTCGGCGCGGTGGAGACCGGCGGCCCGTCCCGGCTCACCGGCGACGACCATCCGCCACCGATCGACGACTCCCGACCGTACGGAAAGCCCGGCGGACTACGTCCGCCGCTCGCCCTGCACCAGGTGGACGTCGAACGGCAGATGCCCCGCGAGCCGGACGGCACCATCACCCGCACCGCTGACCCCCGACGTGGCGGCTGGTTCCGGCTCCTCAACGACGGAGGTCCCGCCGCCGACGCCACCCGGGGCATCAACTGCCTGGACTGCACCCTGTCGTTGTTCGAGACCTGGGTGCACGGGCGGCCACGGGTGTCGGCACCACGTACCTTCGACGGTTACCTCAACGGTGACATCCGCCGACCCATCCGGGGCGAGGCAGGCGGCCCAGGCCGGGTGGAGGACGTCACCGGCGGGCGCTTCCAACGACTCCTCGCCCCGTCCGGCCAACGCACCTATGCCGAGCAGAGCCGGGAGGCCGCCGACCGGGGGTACCGCAACCTGCACGACCAACTGCTCCTGGGAGGCCACGGCAGCTACGCGTTCCTGGTGACCGAGTGGGCACACGGCGGATCGCACGCCTGGGTGGCGCTCAACCAGAACGGCACAGTGCTCTACGTCGACCCGCAGACCGGTGTGGTCCGCGACCGGCCGTTGTACCCCGACGTGACCGGCATCGACGCCCTGGTGCTGGACGGGACCGGCCGACCGATGCCGCTCGGCGGGCTGCCCCGGGGCCGGTTCAGCGAGCGGCCGGACCTGCCGGACCACCCCTCGACGTACGACAACGGCGGCCACGGCGACCCGTACGTCAACCGGATGTACCTACTCCTGGACGGCCCTGGCTCGGCGTCGTCATCGCCCGGCGCGGAGCCCGTCGACGCCTCGTCCAATGCTGATCGGGGCCAACCCTCACCAAGCGTCGGCCCGGCCGGCGTCGTTTCCACTGCCGGCACCCTGGATGAGATCTTCACGGCTGGGGTGAGTCCGGTCGAGTTCGCAACAGCGGTCGACCCATCGGCGCTCCGTCGTCTGCATCCGGATCTGGACGAGGCTTCGGCTCGGGATGTCGCGCGGCTCTTTGCCGACAGCCGGGTCCGCGACATGCTCGACCGCGCCCAGCGGGAGCCGCCCGCGAACGAGCCGGAACTCGCCAGGCAGCTGACCAGGCAGTTGGTGCGGCACCCAGATCTGGCTCGGTTGATCCTGTCCACACCCGAACTGGCGAACTCGCTGACCGCGCGCCCGATGACCCTCTACCACCTGGCCGGCCATCAGCAGGCCATCGACGTCCTCGCAGAGGTGTTGGACGACGTCGCCCAGCAAGGTGCTGTGGGGCTGGAGGCGGAAATCGACAGTGATCCGGACCAGCCGCAGCCGACGCCGCTCACGGACGAGCAGCGGCGGATCAGCGCGAGCATCCAACTATCAGATGATTCGGTGACCCAGCCGGGATTCGACAAGCGTCGTCAGGCTGACCCTGCTTATCGCCAGCATTACCTGGACGGCCTCTACGCGGCTGCCGTCGTTGCCCAGGCGGAGCTGAACCAGTTGGCGGTGTCCCTGGCCCAGGTGGGTGATCACCGGGTCGGGGAGCCCGGCTGGCGTTCACAACCCAAGGACCGCCGTCGAGCCGAGGACAAGGTGGACAAACATCAGGGCGATGCGTCCAAGTTGCTTGACCTGGCGGCCGCCAAAGTTGAGTTCCGTAGCCTCGGAGACCTCTACGCGGCGCTCGAACGACTGCGTGACCACCCGGCTGCCGTGATCAGGGGCTATGACGATCGTTTCATCTCGCCGAGGGACAGCGGTTACCGCGATGTGCAGCTGGTGCTCCAGATGAGCAATGGGCATCTTGCTGAGTTCCGACTGCACCTGGAAGCCCTCGATGCGGTTGCGGTTTGGGAGCATGTTCTCTACGAGGTGCGTCGCGACGTGGAAGCCCTCGCTGGGATCGGGGGCCGAACCTTGACGGCAAGCGAACGAGCAATCACAGCGGGCATCCGCCGTCGCGAGCAGCAGCTGTTCTGGCAGGCATTGCAGTCAACTTTCGAGGGGAATTCCTGATGGTTGGGGGTCTTTTGCTTCCCTCCTATTACCTCTATTACCAGTCTCCTGTGAAGATCGTGGAAACGCCGGATGGGGGCGCCCGGGTGTGGCGCGTATGTATTGACACGGGTGGCTGGCAGGAGAAGAACGATATCTTCACCGAGATCACCCTCGGTGTGGGCGGCGAGGTCTTTCGTCGTAGTCCTGAGGAGTTCGTGCAGGAGGTGGAGCGTTTTCGGGCTCACTACCTCGAAGGTGACGGCCCGATCTTCGCGCTTTACGAGACGGTGCAGGCGGTCAGGGACGTAGCGAAGGCCGAAGACCGACACCTGACGGCACAGGAACGCGCGATTATTCGCGGGATCAGGAAGCGGACGTTCGTGATGTTCGAGGAGCAGCTCCGCGCGGCTGGTGACCTCGGCGCGGACCCGGACATCGCGAGAGCTGAGTAAGCGTTGCTCCGCGTGTTTGTCGACGCGAGGGGGGCCGGTGACGGCCGAGGGTGTGGACCGCCCGGTTGGTGCGGGCGGGGGAGCGTTACGAGCAGGCCGTCTTCGGTGGTGACGTGAAGTCGTTGGACGAGGCGGAGCCGGACCTGGCAGCGCTGGAAGCGGATGTGGTTCTGGCGCGGGCCCGGATCCTGCACGCCCGTTTCCTGGCGTGGTAAGCGGGCAGGGTGGGCGTGGAAGTTGGCGTGTCCGAATAAGATCGACGCATGGCGAGATCCGGCTCGGAGAGCATCTGGTCCACCGTCTGGGTATGGCCGGTCGGCATCGCGGTCGGTCTGGCTGTCGGCATCCCCGTGTTCGGCGCGAAGGGTGGGGTGGCGTTCGGCGTAGCCCTGGCCGTTGCCTTCGCGGTCGGCCTTGGCGTGATCAGGAACGGCCGGAAAGCCACCGTAGAGGATGGCCCGGTAGGTCTTTCCACCCGGGATGACCTGCGTGACCAGTCAATCCAAGGTGAGACGGACGGTAGCGCCACCGCCGTCCGCACGGACAGCCGGCACCGACCGTGATCGACTCCGTTTCGCCGAAAACGCGGTATCCGCGGCTGCGGGATACCGCACTTTCGGCGAAACCGAGTGGATCATTGCCGGCAGGGTCGGGAGAGGCCACCGGGCCGGGCGGTGTGGCCGAGGCGTTGGCCGTACAGGAGGAGTTGCGGCCGCTGGTCGATTTGGTCGGGCCGGGGCCGAGCGCACCTGCGACGATGGCCGGCCTGGATGTCGCGTACTCCCAGGATGGTGACCTTCTGGCGGCGGCCGTGACGGTGTTGGACGCCCGGACGTTGGAGGTGACCGAATCGGCGGTCAGCGTGGGGCGGCCCGCGTTCGACTACGTGCCGGGGTTGTTCGCGTTCCGTGAGTTGCCCGCGCTGCTCGCCGCACTGGACCGCCTGACCGTCGTGCCGGACCTGTTGGTCTGCGACGGGCACGGGCTGGCCCATCCGCGTCGGTTCGGGTTGGCCTGTCACCTGGGGGTGGTCACCGGGCTGCCCGCGATCGGGGTGGGGAAGACGCCACTGGTCGGGACGTGGGATCCGCCGGCCGACCAGCGGGGTGCCTGGTCACCGCTGCGCGACGGCGGTGACGTCGTCGGCCGGGTGCTGCGGACCCAGGACGGCGTGAAGCCGGTCTTCGTCAGCGTCGGGCATCGGATGAGCCTGGAGAACGCGACAGCGCAGGTGCTCGCGTTGACGCCGCGCTACCGGCTGCCGGAGACCACCCGCACCGCCGACCGCCTCAGCCGCGACGCACTCGCCGAAGCCCAAGCCCAAGCCCAACAAGCCGACTGACCGTGGCTGAGCGCCCGCGTTGAGGCAGGCCGCCGACCGCCCAGGCGCCCGCGTTGAGGCAGGCCGCCGACCGCGCCCGACCGCGCCCGACCGCGCCCGACCGCGCCCGAGCGCGCACAGCGCGGGCCGGCCCACCCTGCCTGGGCGGGCCCTTTACCTACGGCGAACCGCGGCGATGCTGATCCTTTCCGCGGGTCGACGGGCCGGGTCGCAAACAGGGTCGTAAACCGTAACGCCGCACACATCCGGCCCGCTCTATGACCGGCGGCCCTGATGGGCCGGTAGTAGCCTGTCCCGCGGACCCCACCCGGGGAGAACGGTGAGGTGATCATGACGGTGCGTCGACGCACGATGCGGCTCGCGGCGGTCTGCGCGCTGGTGGGCGGCCTGGTGCTGCTCGGCGCGTCGCCGGCGTCCGCCGACAGCGACGTGGTCCGGGTCGGTGCGGCCAGCAGCTTCGCCGCTGGCGGTTCCCCGCAGGGGGTGAACGTCGCGGTGCGCAAGCGCACCGACGGGTGCGTCCTGCTGCGTACCACGTTGGGTCTGCGCCTTGACGGTCTTCAGCCGGACCAGGTGACGGTCGAGGTCGCCTCGGATGGGCGTTGGCTTCCGGTGGGCGTGTCGGGCGGCAGTGGCACGGTGCAGACCGCGCAGACGTCGCCCGCGAAGCCGAGGCTGTGCAAGGGCAAGGCGATCACGGTGCGGTACCGGGTGGCGATCGCCGCGGGCGCCCCCGGTGGTCGGCTCGTCGTGACCGGTGTGGGTCTCAGCGCCGAAGGTCAGACGTTGGGTCACCACAGCGACGCGGCCCGGGTCACCGGTGGGCGGGTGACGCCGTCGCCGACGCCGTCGAAGACGCCGTCGCCCACGCCGACCCCCACCGAGGTCGCGACCGTCGACGAGGCGGTGACCCCGGCAGCCCTGGTGTCCGGCGCGCCGGACACCAAGGCGGCTGCCGCGGAGTCGTCCGGCGGTGGATCGCCGGTGATGTTCTTCGGCATCGTGATGGTGGCGGTCGGTTTGCTGCTCATCGTGCTGCTGTTGCGTCGCTCGCGGCAGGACCGCAAGCCGTCCGACGAGTCACCGGACTCGCTTGCGGGTGACCCCGGCGGCACCACCTACCGCGCCGGTGGTGGGTCACCGGCCGCGCCCGGTCGCCCAGGCCAGGTGTACGGCCAGCAGCCACCGGCCGCCGGCTGGGGTGCCGTGCCGTCGCCGCGCCCCCCGGCCGGCGGGGTCTACGGTGCACGGCCGGGCGGCACCACTCCCGAGGCGACGCAGCCGATGCCCGGCGGACCGCCGACCGGGACGCCGCCGACCGACGAGGGCGGCCACACTGTCTTCATTCCCCGGCTCCCCGGCTGAGCGAGGCTGGACCTGCCGCCTCCGTTAGGCTCAGGCTCGGTGTCTAACTTGCGGCCAAGGAGTGGAACACGTGTCTGATCTGTCCCAGATCGTGAAGGCGTACGACGTTCGAGGGACGGTACCGGACCAGTGGGACGAAAGGGCCGCCGAGGCGCTCGGGGCCGCGTTCACCCAGCTGCTCAACTCCACTGACGAGCCGGGCGACGCGGTTGTCGTCGGGTACGACATGCGGGCCACCTCGCCCGGGCTGGCCGCCGCGTTCGCCGCCGGCGTACGCGCCGAGGGCCGCTCGGTGATCGAGATCGGTCTCGCCTCCACCGACCTGCTCTACTTCGCCTCCGGCTCGCTCGACCTGCCCGGTGCGATGTTCACTGCCAGCCACAACCCCGCGCAGTACAACGGCATCAAGATGTGCCGCTCCGGTGCCCGTCCGATCGGCCAGGAGAGCGGCCTGGCGGAGATCCGGGACCGGGCTCAGGCCCTTCTGGATTCGGGCGAAGCCCGTCCGGCCGGTGAGCCGACCCGGCCGGCCGAGCGGCGTGACCTGCTTCCGGACTACGCCGGCTACCTGCGCAAGCTGGTGGACCTCTCGGGCATCCGGCCGCTGAAGGTGGTCGTCGACGCCGGTAACGGGATGGGTGGCTTCACCGTCCCGACCGTGCTGGGCGACGCCGCCCTGTCGCCGTTGCCGCTGGAGATCGTGCCGCTCTACTTCGAGCTGGACGGCAGCTTCCCCAACCACGAGGCCAACCCACTGGACCCGGCGAACCTGGTCGACCTCCAGCGGGCGGTGGTCGAGCACGGCGCCGACATCGGGTTGGCCTTCGACGGCGACGCCGACCGGTGCTTCGTGGTGGACGAGCGCGGCGAGCCGGTCTCGCCCTCGGCGATCACCGCTCTCGTCGCCGCGCGTGAGCTGGCGAAGCACCCGGGCTCCACGGTGATCCACGGTCTGATCACCTCCAGCGCGGTCGCGGAGATCATCCGTGAGCATGGTGGAGAGCCGGTCGTCGCCCGGGTCGGGCACTCGTTCATCAAGGCGGAGATGGCCCGGACCAACGCCGTCTTCGGCGGCGAGCACTCCGCGCACTACTACTTCCGCGACTTCTGGTTCGCCGACACCGGCATGCTCGCGGCGATGCACACCCTGGCGGCGTTGGGCGAGCAGTCCCTGCCGATGTCCGTGTTGGCCGGCGAGTACGAGCGCTACATCGCGTCCGGCGAGATCAACTCGACGGTCGCCGACCAGGCGGCGGCGGTGGCCGAGGTGCGGGCCGCGTACCCGGAGGCGGTGGCCGACGAGATGGACGGGCTCACTCTGCGTTTCCCCGACGGCGCGTGGTTCAACCTGCGCGCGTCCAACACCGAGCCGTTGCTGCGGCTCAACGTCGAGGCACCCTCCCGTGATCGGATGGTCTCGCTCCGGGACGACGTGCTCGGGCGCGTTCGCCGATAAGATCGCCTGCGCCGGTCGGCACCGCCGTCGGTGAAGCCGCACACGTGGAAGGAGCCGTGCCATGGCCCTGGATCCGCAGTTGCTCGAGATTCTCGCCTGTCCGGACACGCACCACGCCCCGCTCACCTACGATGCCGAGGCGCAGACGTTGACCTGCACGGAGTGCGGTCGGATCTTCGAGGTCCGCGACGACGTGCCGGTGCTGCTGCTCGACGAGGCGCGCGGCGGCCCTGGGCAGTCCTCATGATCGACGGCACGGCTGGGGTCAGCGGCCGTCGCGAAGCGGACGAGGCCCTGCTTGACAACCCGGACGCGCTGGCCGAGCACGACCCGGGCGGCATGCTCCGGCACACCGCGTCGGCCGGCGCGCAGGTCCGCGAGAGCGCCGCACTGGCTGCTGAGGCGAACCTGTCGGTCCTCGCCGACGACGGGCGGCCCCGAGCCGTCGTCATCGCCGGCATCGGCACGGCTGGGCGTACCGGGGATGTGCTCGCCACTGTCGCCGGGCCGCGCTGCCCGGTCCCGGTCATCGCGCACCGCAGCGCGGGTGTGCCCGGCTGGGTGGGCGCGGCCGACGTGGTGATCGCGGTGAGCGCGTCCGGTCGGAGCCCGGAGGCGCTCGGCGCGGCGGAGGCCGCACACCGGCGCGGTGCCCGACTGGTGGCCGTGGGCGCTCCCGACTCGCAGTTGCAGTCGATCGCCGAGCAGGCTCGGGCGCCGTTCATTCCGGTGCCTCGGCGTGCCCCGGCGCGGGCCAGCCTCTGGGCGCTCACCGTGCCGGTCCTGCTCGCCGCCCGTTCCCTCGGGCTCGTGAAGGTCAACGAGGCGGACCTGGCGGAGACGGCGGCCCGGCTGGACGCGGACGCCGACCGCTGCCGGTCCTCCGCCGAGTCGTTCGTCAACCCGGCCAAGTCGCTGGCCCTGGGGCTGGCCGGTTCGATCCCGATCGTGTGGGGCTCGTCCCCGCTGGCGACGGTGGCCGCCCGCCGGTTCGGCGACACCCTGTCCGCCAACGCCCGCTATCCGGTGGTCACCGGCGCGCTGGGTGAGGCCGGTCGGGGCCGGGTCGGGCTGCTCGACGGCGTCTTCGGTGGCCTGGCCGAGGGGGAGCGCGACATCTTCGCCGACCCGATTGAGACCGACGGTGACGGCACCCGGCTGCGGTTGGTGCTGCTGCGCGACGGCGGGCTCAACGCCGAGGACGACACCGACGAACCCTTCGCCGTCGAGGAGCGCCGCGCGGACGCGGTGCAGACCCTCGCCGAGCGTCGCGGCGTGCGGTGCGACGTGGTGACCGCCGAGGGTGGCTCCGCGCTGGAGCGGCTGGCCTCGCTGGTCGCGGTCCCGGATTTCGCCTCGATCTACCTCGCTCTGGCCCACGGGTTGGACCCGATGGCCGTGCCGGCCATCACCGAGATGAAGGAGCTGTCGAACCAGTGAACGGACGTAGGGGGCGGCGCGTCATGCGCGGGCCGGTCGGCTTCGTACGGCGAAGCGGAGCGGTGGCATGAGCGCCAACGGTGGGACGAAGGCGATCGTCGCCGCCCTCCTGGCCAACGTCGGCATCGCCGTCACCAAGTTCATTGCGTTCCTGCTCTCCGGCTCGTCATCGATGTTGGCCGAGGCGGTCCACTCGGTCGCCGACTCCGGCAACCAGGGCCTGCTGCTGCTCGGCGGTAAGCGGGCGAAGCGGGCGGCCACCCCGGAGCACCCGTTCGGGTACGGCCGGGAGCGCTACATCTACGCGTTCATCGTGTCCATCGTGCTGTTCAGCATTGGTGGCCTGTTCGCGCTGTACGAGGCGTACCACAAGTGGCAGGACCCGCACGGCATCGAGTCCTGGCACTGGCTGCCGGTGGTGGTGCTCGTGGTGGCGATCGTCCTGGAGTCGTTCTCCTTCCGGACCGCCATCAAGGAGTCCAACCACATCCGGGGCAACCAGTCCTGGGTGCGCTTCGTCCGCCGGGCCAAGGCACCGGAGCTGCCGGTGGTGCTCCTGGAGGACTTCGGGGCGCTCGTCGGTCTGGTGTTCGCGCTCTTCGGCGTCACCATGACGCTGATCACCGGCAACGGTGAGTGGGACGCCGCCGGCACCGCGATGATCGGCATCCTGCTGGTCGTCATCGCCGTGGTGCTGGCCATCGAGACGAAGAGCCTGCTGCTCGGTGAGGGTGCCGAGGCGTCCGAGCTGGCCGCCATCGAGCGGGCCGTCACCGACGGCCCCGAGGTGGAGCGGATCATCCACATGAAGACGCTCTACCTGGGGCCGGAAGAGCTGCTGGTGGCTGCCAAGATCGCCGTGCCGGAGTGGGAGAACGCCCACGACCTGGCGCGCGGCATCAACGCCGTCGAGGCGCGGATCCGCGCGGCGGTGCCGATCGCCCGGGTGATCTACCTGGAGCCGGACGTCTACAGCGTCGCCGCCGCCAACGCCGGCACCGGCGCCGCCGCCGACACCGCCGTGCCGCCGGCAGATGGCGCGGCCGGGCGGGCCGGAGGCTGACGGGTGGAACCGCTGTACGGACCGATCCGCGACTACGCCTGGGGGTCCCGTTCCGCCATCGCGCTCCTGCAGGGGCGGCCGGTGCCCAGCGACGGGCCGGAGGCGGAGCTGTGGTTGGGCGCCCACCCGGGCGCCCCGGCCAGCGTGGCCCGTGCCGGCCTGCGGGTGAGTCTCTGTGACCTGGTGCGGGACGAGCCGGGTCAGTGGCTCGGCCAGCGGGTGTCCGAGCGCTTCGGTGACCGCCTGCCGTTCCTGCTCAAGGTCCTCGCGGCGGACGCCCCACTGAGCCTGCAGGCGCATCCGGACGCCGAACAGGCCCGGGCCGGCTACGCGGCCGAGCAGGGGCGCCCCGAGGGGGAGCGCAACTACGCCGACCCGCACCACAAACCGGAGTTGCTCGTCGCGCTCACCCCGTTCGAGGCGTTGTGCGGTTTCCGGGACCCGACGGAGTCGGCCGAGGCCCTCGCCGCGTTCGGCGTACCGGAGTTGACGCCGGTGGTCACCGCGTTGCGTGATGGGCCGGCGGGGCTGCGGACGGCGGTGCGGACGCTGCTCGGCTGGCCGGTGGCCGAGCGCGAGGCGTTGTTGGGTTCGGTGCTGGCGTCGCCGGCCGACGGCCCGGACGCGGAGTTGGTCCACCGGTTGGCCAAGGTGTACCCGGCCGACCCGGGCGCGCTGGTGGCACTGCTGTTGCACCACGTGCGGCTGGTCCCGGGGGAGGCGATCTGGATGCCGGCCGGCAACCTGCACGCCTACCTGAGTGGCTGCGGTGTGGAGATCATGGCGGCCAGCGACAACGTGCTGCGTGGCGGCCTGACCCCGAAGCGGGTGGACGTCGACGAGTTGTTGCGGGTGCTGCGCTTCGAGGTGCTCCACGATCCGGTGCGCGCCGCCCAGCCGGTCGGCCCGGGTGTGGACTGGTGGCCCGTTCCGGTGGACGACTTCGCGCTGCACCACGTACGGGTCGACGCGGCGGTGCCCTCGGTCACGCTGCCGCTGCCCGGTCCCCGGGTGGTGCTCTGCGGTGGTGGTTCGATCACCGTGGACGATGGCGCCGGAGCGGTGACGCTCGTGTCCGGCCAGGCGGCGATCGGCACGGCGGCAGGTGAACCGTTGCGGATCAGTGGCGACGGTGACGCGTACGTGGCGACGTCGGGACTGAGCTGACGGCTGTCCGGACCACGACACAAGTCCGACTTTTCCGGAATGGCTTGACGCGACCCTGCCTGAGTGTGACTCTATGAGTACGCAGCGTTATCGCGACGACGGTCCGAGAACGTGCGGGGGAACCAAACCGGGGGGATGCACGGGGCGGGCGGGACGTGGGCGGCTGAGTCTGTCCACCACCGACCGCCCCGTGCGCTGTTCCGCGGCCCGTCCCCCGGCTGCCCGTCGCCGACGCGCGTAAGGTGGAGGGTCGGCGCAGACATCGTTCGACAGGAGCTTTCATGACCAGCACCCTCCCGGCGGCCGCCAGCGGTACGTCGTCCGAGGCCCGGCCGAGCACGCTCGCCGACGGCGACTTCAAGGTGGCGGATCTGTCGCTCGCCGAGTTCGGGCGTAAGGAAATCCAGCTCGCCGAGCACGAGATGCCCGGCCTCATGGCGATTCGCCGGGAGTTCGCCGAGGCGCAGCCGCTCGCCGGCGCGCGGATCACCGGCTCGCTGCACATGACCATCCAGACCGCCGTCCTGATCGAGACGCTTGTCGCGCTCGGCGCGCAGGTGCGCTGGGCGTCGTGCAACATCTTCTCCACCCAGGACCACGCCGCCGCGGCGATCGTCGTCGGCCCGAACGGCACGCCCGAGGCCCCGGCCGGCGTTCCGGTGTACGCGTGGAAGGGCGAGACCCTCCCGGAGTACTGGTGGTGCACCGAGCAGGTGCTCGCCTGGCCGGACGGGCAGGGCCCGAACATGATCCTCGACGACGGCGGTGACGCCACCCTGCTGGTGCACAAGGGCGCCGAGTTCGAGAAGGCCGGTGTGGTCCCGCCGGTCGAGTCGGCCGACTCCGAGGAGTACGCCGTGATCCTCGAGCTGCTGCACCGCTCGCTCGCCGAGGACGGCCAGCGGTGGACCCGGATCGCCGCCGGCATCAAGGGCGTGACCGAGGAGACCACCACCGGCGTGCACCGGCTCTACGAGATGCACCGCGCGGGCACCCTGCTCTTCCCGGCCATCAACGTCAACGACTCGGTGACCAAGAGCAAGTTCGACAACAAGTACGGCTGCCGGCACTCGCTGATCGACGGCATCAACCGGGCCACCGACGTGCTGATCGGCGGCAAGATGGCCGTGGTGATGGGCTACGGCGATGTGGGCAAGGGGTGCGCCGAGTCGCTGCGCGGCCAGGGCGCCCGGGTCGTGGTGACCGAGGTCGACCCGATCTGCGCGTTGCAGGCCGCGATGGACGGCTACCAGGTCGCCACCCTGGACGACGTCGTCGAGCAGGCGGACATCTTCATCACCGCCACCGGCTGCTTCGACGTCATCACCAACGAGCACATGGCCCGGATGAAGCACCAGGCCATCGTCGGCAACATCGGCCACTTCGACAACGAGATCGACATGGCTGGTCTGGCCAAGCGTTCCGACGTCGAGCGGATCAACATCAAGCCGCAGGTCGACCTGTGGCGCTTCGCCGACGGCCACGCCGTCATCGTGCTCTCCGAGGGGCGCCTGCTGAACCTGGGCAACGCGACCGGCCACCCGAGCTTCGTGATGTCGAACTCGTTCGCCAACCAGACGATCGCCCAGATCGAGCTGTTCACCAAGACCGAGGACTACCCGATCGGCGTCTACGTGCTGCCCAAGCACCTGGACGAGAAGGTGGCCCGGCTGCACCTGGGCGCGCTCGGTGCCAAGCTGAGCACGCTGACCAAGGAGCAGGCCGCGTACCTCGGTGTCTCCCCGGAGGGTCCGTTCAAGCCGGACCACTACCGCTACTGATCGACGATTCCGGACCGGGTCGGCTGTTCGCAGCCGGCCCGGTTCGTCGTCTCCGCCGTCTGCTCAGCCGGAGCGGGGGTCACGCCGGGTGGGTCGGAACCACGTCCAGACGCACCAGGCCAGCCACCCGAGCGACACGATGGTGGCCAGCGCCCGCATGCGCAGTGCGCTGAGCAGCAGCACCACGGCCAGCACCGCCAGCCACGGCAGGAATCCCTTCACGGCGGGGATCCTCCCACAGCCGTCCGCCGCGATTCGCCTCCCAGTGGCCGAAGAGCCTGGTCACGGGGTGAGTGAGCTTGTCGTGTACGACTTGACGGGAGTCCTGAGCGGGAGGAAGGTATGCCTGCCCTAAGTAAGTCGAGGCATGCCTAATCCACTCGGAGCCCGGATGTTCGCCACCTACCTGATCGGCCTGCGGGAAGGCCTGGAGGCCACCCTGGTGGTCAGCATCCTGGTCGCCTTCCTGGTGAAGTCGCAGCGCCGGGACCGGTTGCCCCAGGTCTGGGCGGGAGTCGGCCTGGCCGTGGCGCTCTCGGTGCTCTTCGGTTGGCTGATCGAGTACACGTCGACCTCGCTGCTGGCCCGCTCCGAGGACCGGGAGTTGTTCGAGGCGATCACCTCGGTCGCCGCCGTGGTCTTCGTCACCGGGATGATCTTCTGGATGCGCCGGGCCGCCCGGACCATCGCCGGTGAGCTGCGGGGCAAGCTGACCGAGGCGCTGGCCGTCGGGTCCCTGGCGGTCGCCGGCATGGCCTTCCTCGCGGTGGTCCGCGAGGGTCTGGAGACGGCGCTGATCTTCTACTCGGCCGCCCAGGGGGCCGCCGGCGACAGTGGCCCACTGCTCGCGTTGATCGGCGGCGTCGTCACCGCCGTGGTGCTCGGCGTGCTGCTCTACGCCAGCGCCGTGCGCATCAACCTGAGCACGTTCTTCACCTGGACCGGTGCCCTGCTGATCCTGGTCGCCGCCGGCATCCTCAAGTACGGCGTGCACGACTTCCAGGAGGCCGGTGTCCTTCCCGGCCTGAACGACCTGGCCTTCGACATCACCAGCGTGCTCGACCCGACTACCTGGTACGCCCACCTGCTCGCCGGCATGTTCAACGTGACTCCGGCGCCCACCGTGCTGGAGACGATCGCCTGGGTCGCGTACGCCGCCCCGGTCCTCCTGCTCTTCCTGCGACCAGCCCGGCGCAAGCCGGCACCCGCCGCGACCACCACCACCGTCACCGAGCGCGGGGCCGACAGCGGCACCGAAGCCGAGGCCGAGGCTGGGGCGACCTCCACGCCGCAGCGCGCCTGACCCCACGAGGAGAGACAGCTCAGATGCGTACCACCCAGTTCTTCGCGTTGGCCGCCGCCGGCGTGCTGGCGACGGCCGGTCTGGCAGCGTGTTCCGGTTCCGACGAGGGCGACCCGGCCGCGACCGGCGGTCCGATCGTGGTGAAGGCGAGTGACACCGCCTGCGAGGTCGGCACGACCGACCTGGACGCCGGCACCGCCACTTTCAAGATCACCAACTCGGGTGCCAAGGTGACCGAGTTCTACGTGTACGCCGACGGCGACCGGGTGATGGGCGAGGTGGAGAACATCGCCCCCGGGCTGAGTCGAGAGCTGCACGTCGAGCTGCCGGCGGGCACCTACCAGACGGCCTGCAAGCCGGGGATGAGCGGCAAGGGCATCCGGGGCGCGCTCAAGGTCAGCGGGTCCGCCCAACCGCTCACCGCCGACGCCGCGTTGGGTGACGCCACGGACAACTACCAGCGCTACGTCAAGAGCCAGACCACCGCGCTCCTCGCCAAGACCGAGGAGTTCGTCGGCGCGGTCAAGGCCGGTGACGTCGCGAAGTCCAAGGCGCTCTACCCGGTCGCCCGTACGTACTGGGAGCGGATCGAGCCGGTGGCCGAGATCTTCGGCGACCTCGACCCCAAGATCGATGGCCGCGAGGAGGTCATCGAGGAGGGGATGGAGTTCACCGGCTTCCACCGGATCGAGAAGGACCTCTGGCAGTCCGGCGACATCAGCGAGGACGGCCCGATCGCCGACCGGCTGCTGGTCGACGTGAAGGAGATCGTGGCCAAGGCCAACGCCGAGAAGCTCTCCCCGCTCCAGCTCGCCAACGGCGCCAAGGAACTGCTCGACGAGGTGGCCAGCGGGAAGATCACCGGCGAGGAGGACCGCTACTCGCACACCGACCTGTGGGACTTCGCCGCCAACCTGGAGGGTTCCAAGGCCGCCGTGTCCGCCCTCCGACCGGCGCTGGAACAGCGTTCGCCGGAGCTGGTCAAGCAGTTGGACACCGAGTTCGCCAATGTGGAGGCCCTGCTCGGCAAGCACCGCGACGGTGACGGGTGGAAGCTGCACACCGCGTTGAGCAAGCCCGACCTCAAGGAGCTCTCCGACGGGATCAACGCGCTCGCCGAGCCGATCAGCAAGATCGCCGCGGCCGTCGCGAAGTGACCGGACCGCAGGGGGACCGATGAGCGGGAACGGGTTGACCCGGCGGCGCGCGATCACGCTGGCCGGCGCCGGTGTGGCCGGTGTCGCCGGGGCCACGGTCGGCGTGCGGGCGATGGTGGACGGCTCCCACGGCCCGGCCGCAGCGAGCGACCACCCGGCCGGAGCCGTGCCGTTCCACGGTGAGCACCAGGCGGGGATCGTCACCCCGGCCCAGGACCGGCTGCACTTCGTCGCCTTCGATGTGATCACCAAGGACCGCGGCCGGCTGGTCGAGCTGCTCGAAGAGTGGACGGCCGCCGCCGCCCGGATGGCCGCGGGCCGCGACGCCGGGCTGCTCGGCGCGGTCGGGGGGATGCCGGAGGCTCCACCGGACGACACCGGTGAGGCGCTCGGCCTGCCCCCCTCGCAGCTCACCCTGACCATCGGCTTCGGGCCGACGCTGTTCCGCGACGCCGACGGTCGAGACCGCTTCGGCATCGCCGACCGGCGGCCCGCCGCCCTGGCCGAGCTGCCGAAGTTCCCGGGCGATGCGCTGCAGCCGCAGCTCTCCGGGGGTGACCTCTGCGTACAGGCGTGCGCCAATGATCCGCAGGTCGCCGTGCACGCCATCCGTAACCTGGCCCGGCTCGGCATGGGCGTGGTGAGCGTCCGCTGGTCGCAGCTCGGCTTCGGTCGTACCTCGTCCACCTCCCGGGACCAGGCCACCGCACGCAACCTGTTCGGCTTCAAGGACGGAACGGCCAATCTCAAGGCCGAGGACACCGACCTGCTACGCGACCAGTTGTGGGTGCAGCCGGGCGACGGGCCGGACTGGATGACCGGAGGTTCGTACCTGGTCACCCGCAAGATCCGGATGCTGGTGGAGACCTGGGACCGCACCCCGCTGGCCGAGCAGGAGGAGATCGTCGGACGGAGCAAGGGCAGCGGGGCCCCGCTCGGCCGGACCGACGAGTTCGACGAGCCGGACTTCGCCGCCCGTGGCGCGGACGGCAAGCCGATGATCGCCGAGCACGCGCACGTCACGCTGGCCCATCCGAGCCGGAACGGTGGCGCCCAGTTGCTCCGCCGTGGTTACAACTTCGTCGACGGCTCGGACGGTCTCGGCCGGCTCGACGCGGGCCTGTTCTTCATCGCGTACCAGCGCGATCCGCGTCGCCAGTTCGTGCCGATCCAGACCCAGTTGGCGCGGCACGACGTGATGAACGAATACCTGCGGCACGTCTCCAGCGGTGTGTTCGCCTGCCCTCCCGGGGTACGCGACGGCGGGGACCACTGGGGGAGGGCACTCTTCGGCTGACCGCCGTCCGGATGGCGACAGCGGAAACGGCCGGGGCTGCGGTGGCGCCGGGCGGCGCCGAAGGGGGATCATGGTGACAGCCAGGCAGACGCCGGTCCCACCGAACTGAATGAGGATGCAATATTAATCCCATGAGAGCCCGCGTACTGGTGGTCGACGACGACCCCGCGCTCGCCGAGATGCTCGGCATCGTGCTGCGCAGTGAGGGTTTCCTGCCCTCGTTCGTGGCGGACGGCGAGCGGGCGTTGGCCGCATTTCGTGATAGCCGCCCCGATATCGTGCTGCTTGACCTGATGCTGCCCGGAATGAGTGGTATCGACGTCGCCCGGTCGATCCGGGCGGAGTCCGGCGTGCCGATCGTCATGCTCACCGCCAAGAGCGACACGGTGGACGTCGTGCTCGGCCTGGAGTCCGGTGCCGACGACTACGTGGTCAAGCCGTTCAAGCCCAAGGAGTTGGTCGCCCGGATGCGGGCCCGCCTGCGCCGTGGCGAGGACGTGGCCCCGGAGATGTTGACCATCGGGCCGCCCGACAACCAGATCTCCATCGACGTGCCCGCGCACACCGTCAGCCGCAACGACGAGGAGGTGAAGCTGACTCCGCTGGAGTTCGACCTGCTGGTCGCGCTCGCCCGCAAACCCCGTCAGGTCTTCACCCGTGAGGTGCTGCTCGAACAGGTCTGGGGTTACCGGCACGCCGCCGACACCCGTCTGGTCAACGTCCACGTCCAGCGGTTGCGGGCCAAGATCGAACCAGACCCGGAGCGGCCGGAAATCATCCTCACCGTGCGGGGCGTGGGCTACAAGGCGGGGACCGGATAGCCTGGTCGCACTGTGTCGACCTCGCCGCCCACACCCTCCCCGAGCACGTCAGCCCGCCGGCCCAGCGCCGGCGGGGAGGTCTGGCGTGCCGTGAGCGGCCGGGTCGCCCGGGTCGTGGCCCGGGTGCACCAGACCTGGCGTCGATCGCTCCAGGTCCGGGTCGTGACCATCACGCTCGTCGCGTCCAGTCTGCTGGTCGGCGGTTTCGCGTTCCTGATCGCTGACAAGATCACCACCATCCTGCTGGACAACGCCCGCAGTGACGTCCGGCAGCGGGTGACCAGCGGCGCCAGCTACGCCACCAAGCAGGTCTCGCTCTACGGCCAGCCGCAGGAGGCGCAGCTCCAGGAGACGATCGACGACACCGTCAACTACCTCGCCGGTGGCGACCCGCAGCAGACCAGCGGCGTGGTGGTGGCGATCACGGCCAACGGCTATCCCGACCAGATCCAGACGCGCACCGCGCCCGCCGCGAACGTCCGACCGCTGATCAGCCCGGAGCTGCGCGCGGCCATCGCCGACGGCAAGGTGGCCAGCCAGATCCGCACCGGGCGGCTCACCGGCGAGCCGACCAAATACCTGGTCTACGGCTCACCGGTGCCCACCCGCTTCGGTCAGATCGAGATCTACTACCTGGTTCCGTTGACCCGCGAGGACGTCACCGCCGCCGACGCCCGAGCCACGGTGGTGGCCACCGGGGTCGCCCTGGTGATCCTGCTCGGGCTGCTCGCGGCGCTGGTCACCCGTCTGGTGGTCAACCCCGTCCGGGTCGCCGCGCGGACCGCCCAGCGGCTCTCCGCCGGCCTGCTCGACCAGCGGATGGTGGTCAACGGCGAGGACGACCTCGCCCTGCTCGCCGCCTCGTTCAACCAGATGGCCACCAACCTGCAACGGCAGATCCTGCGCCTGGAGGAGATGTCCCGGTTGCAGCGCCGCTTCACCTCCGACGTCTCGCACGAGCTGCGTACGCCGCTGACCACCGTCCGGATGGCCGCTGACCTGATCTTCGCCGAGCGCGACGAGTTCGACCCGGCGGTGGCCCGCAGCGCCGAGTTGCTCCAGGCCGAGTTGGACCGGTTCGAGGAGCTGCTCACCGACCTGCTGGAGATCAGTCGGTTCGACGCGGGCTTCGCCATGCTGGATTCCGAGCCGACCGACCTGGTGCCGGTGGTGCACCGGGTGGTCGACCGGCTGGCCGGGCTGGCCGAGCGGGTGGGCGTCCCGATCGAGCTCGACCTGCCGAGCGCACCGGTGATCGCCGAGGTCGACCCGCGCCGGGTCGAGCGGGTCCTCCGCAACCTGGTCGGCAACGCGGTCGAGCACGGCGAGGCCCGCCCGGTGCTGATCACCCTCGGCGTCGACGAGACCGCTGTGGCGATCACCGTCCGCGACCATGGGGTGGGGCTCAAGGTGGGCGAGGAGAAGTTGGTGTTCAACCGGTTCTGGCGGGCGGACCCGTCCCGGGCCCGGCAGACCGGTGGCACCGGGCTGGGCCTGTCGATCAGCCTGGAGGACGCCCGGTTGCACGGCGGTTGGCTGGAGGCGTGGGGTGCTCCCGGGCAGGGCGCACAGTTCCGGCTCACGCTGCCGGCCCGCGCCGGCGACCGGCTGACCACCTCACCGCTGCGACTGGTCCCGGCCGACGCCGCGCTGCCCTTCGGTGGCCCGCGCGACGGTGGCCCGCTGGCCATCGGCCCGGGCACCGGCGGCGCCTTGGCGATCGGCCCCGGCAGCGGCGGCCCCGGTGGGGGTGGCCGCGGCGGCGGCCCTGGCAGCGGCGGCCCCGGCAGCGGCGGCGGTGGAGCGTCGGCGGGTGGCCCGGCTCCGGCCGGGGACGAGCAGCGGGCGGAGGTGCGCTCATGAGACGGCAGTCCCTCGTCGGGGCGCTCGGTGTGGTGGTGATGCTGGGCGCCGGTTGCGGCATCCCGGCCGGCTCCGACGTGCGGGTGGACGGCAAGGGTGGGGCGGCGACGGGGGCCGGCGTGGTCGACCTGCGCAGCGGCGAGCCGCCGAAGCGGACGTCCAGCGGCAGCGACAACGAGATGTTCGTGCGCAACTTCCTGTCCGCCGCCGCGGGCGAGCCGGACCGGGCCTACGAGCGGGTCAAGGCCTACGTCGCCCCGGAGTCCAAATCTCGCCTGCAGGACAAGAAGGGCAGCGAGGTCGCGCTGAACGTGGTCCGGCTGCGCGAGGCGGTCTACACCCTGAACAGCGACTCCACCACCACCGTGAAGATCACCGTGCAGCAGATCGGCGTGCTGCGGGCCAACGGGGTCCTGGCCCCACCCGTCGCGACCGAGTCGGAGTACGAGTTCCGGCTCCGCAGCGCGGCGTTCGACGGTGGTGCCAACGACGACCGTGCCGGCCTCTACGTCCTCGACCCGCCGAACGTGCTGTTGCTCAGCGACGTCGCCCTCAAGCAGTACTACCAGGACGAGACGATCTATTTCTGGAGTTCCGACCGCAGCCGCCTGGTGCCGGACCAGCGCTACCGGCCGTTGGCGGTGCCCAGCGAACGCCGGGTCAACGAGGTGGTGAAGTGGCTGGTCGGCGGCCCGTCCGACTGGTTGCGGCCGGGGGTCGTCGGGCTGCCCGACCGCACCGAGTTGATCAACAACGCCACCGGCGCGGACAGCCGGTGGGAGGTCAACCTCGACATGTCCGGTGACGACCGGAACGGGATCGACCAGCTGATCACCCAACTCGCCTGGTCGCTCGGTGACCTGACCGGCAAGCTGGAGTTGAAGATCCGTAACAACTCGCAACCCGTGCAGGATCTGAGCGAGCGACGAAGCGCCCAGCAGCTCTACCCGAACGCCGACAGCCCGCGGCGGTTCGGCGTGTACGAGGGTGCGATCCACCCGCTCGACTTCGAGGGCGAGCTCAGCGGGGCGGTGCCGCTGACGCCCGAGGTCAACCGCAACATCGTCTCCGCCGACCTCGGTGTGGCGAGGGACCGGCGGATCCTCGCCGCGATGATCACCACGGGCAGCAGCAACGGCCGGTACCGTCTGTCGGTCGGCACGGGCGCCGCGCCGGTCACTGGCGTGAGCCGCAGCGAGACGGAGTACTCCTCGATGAGTCGCCCGGTCTGGCTGCGTACCGCCGACACCCGGGCCGCTCGCGGCCTGGTGGTCGCCGACGGGCAGCTCTACCGCTTCGACGAGGCGGCCGGCATGTACCAGGTGCCGCTCAACCTGCCCTCCGGCAACGTCACGGCGGTGGCCGCCGCGCTCGACGGCCAGCGGGTGGCGCTGATCGCGGGAGGCCGGCTCTATGTCGCCGCGGTGAACCTCGACGGCGGCGGGGTCTCGATCGGGCCGCCCCGGCAACTGGCCACCTCGCAGACCGGCCTCACGGCTGTCGACTGGGGTCGGGAGGACCGGCTGGTGGTGGCGGGGTCGGCGGGCCAGCAGGCGATCTACGAGATCAGCGTCGACGGCGCCCTGGAGACACCGCTGCGGACCGACGTCGGAGCCAAGGTCAACCACCTGACGGCGTACCCGACGAACCGCACCGTGCGATCACCCAGCGGGGCCTACATGTACGAGGCCAACGGGGTGGCCTACCGCAGCAGCCCGTTCGAGCGGATCGAGCCGGAGCGCGTGCGGGACATCGCGCCCGTGCCGGCCGGTGTGCGCCCGAGCAACCCGTCGGCGCCGTTCTTCCTCTACTGACATGGTGAGCGGGCTCTGGGCGGACCTCGCCGACCTGGTTCTGCCCACCACCTGCGCGGGTTGTCGGGAGCGCCGGCCCGGCCTGCGGCACGGGGTCTGCCCGGCCTGCGTCTCGGCGCTGGAGGCGTTGCGCCCCCTGTCGGTCCGGCCCACACCCGCCCCGTCGGGCCTGCCGCCCTGCGTCGCGCTCGGCCCGTACGCCGGCCCGCTGCGTGAGGCTCTGCTGGCGTACAAGGACCACGGTCGGCACGGGTTGGCCCGTCCGCTCGGCGCGCTGCTCGCGGAGGTCGTCGCGGCGGCGGTCGGCGGGGCCCGTCCGTTGGCGCTGGTCCCGGTCCCGGACACGGCGGCAGCGGCCCGCTCCCGGTACGGGGACCACCTGGACCGGCTGGCCCGGCACTGCGCGGCCCGCCTCGTCCGCAGCGGTTGGGTGGTGCGGGTGCACCGTCCGCTGCGGGCGCTGCCCCGGCCCGACTCGGTCACGCTGGACAGCGCGGGGCGGGCGGCGGCGGCCGAGGCGGCGTTCCGACCTCGCCCCACCACGCCGGGCCCGGGTGGTGGGGCACCCGTCGTGGTGCTGCTCGACGACATCGTCACGACCGGCGTCACCCTGGCCGCCGCAGCCCGGGTGCTGACCGCCACCGGCTGGGCACCGAGTGTCGCCGCGGTGCTCGCGGCGACCGAGAAAAGACACCACTCGTAACCGATCGTGTTTCCGTTTCACCCATTGGTGTACGAGCTGCGAAAAATCCTGGGCGGTCTCGGCGACATGGGGTGACTGTCGAGCGAACAGGAGTTAGCGTTTCGCTGTCGGGGGTAGGAGGTCGTTCCACCCGCCCCTGGCGGTGAGAGGAGGCGTAGCCGTACCAACCGGTCGACGCCAGCGGGACTCCCCACGGCGCGCGACCGGGCCAACCGGATCGAAGACCGTCCGAACAAGGGAGGTCACGTGGACATCGTGGTCAAGGGCCGAAACGTCGAAGTACCGGACCATTACCGGGTGCACGTAGCCGAGAAACTCGCAAAGATCGAACGCTACGACCACAAACTCATTCGTGTCGATGTCGAGCTGTTTCACGAGCGCAATCCGCGCCAGGCCGACCACTGCCAGCGGGTGGAGATCACCTGCATTTCCCGGGGCCCGGTGATTCGGGCCGAGGCCTGCACGAACGACTTCTACAGCGCGCTCGACGCCGCCATCGCCAAGCTCGACACCCGGCTGCGCCGCGCGGCCGACCGTCGCCGCGTACACCGGGGGCGGCACGCGCCGATCTCCGTCGCCGAGGCCACCGCGGGCCTGCCCGTCGCGGACCTGGTGGCCCCCGCGCTGAGCGCCCCGGCCGACGGCGCCCGCGCCGGCACCGCCGTCGCGGAGCGGGTCGAGGAGGAGTACGACGACAAGCAGCCCTGGCACATCGCCCGGGAGAAGGTGCACCCGGCGGAGCCGATGACCGTCGACGACGCGTTGTTCGAGATGGAGCTCGTCGGTCACGACTTCTACCTGTTCCAGGACAAGGAGTCGGGCCGCCCCAGCGTCGTCTACCGGCGTCACGCCTACGACTACGGCATCATCTCCCTCGCCACCTGACCGCGACGTCACCGGGTCGTGGTGCGGGTTCGCCCACCACGACCCGGTGATCCGTCAGCGCAGATCGCTCGGGAGCAGCGCGAACGTCAGATCGTCCAGACGGGTGCCGTCGAGGCCCGGCAGGCGGCCACGCTGTAGGCCCTCACGGTGGAACCCGACCCGCTCCAGCACCCGGTGCGACGCGATGTTGTCCGGCACCGTACCGGCGCCCAACCGAGCGATTCCGACCACACCGAACGCCCAGGCCGCGAGCAGCCGGACCGCCCGGGTCGCGTACCCCCGGCCGCGCCAGTCGGGCAACAGGGCATAGCCGACCGACGCCTCGCCGCCGGCCACATCGGTGTACGACAACCCGCAACTGCCCACCGGTTCCCCGCTGGACACGTCGGTGATCAGCAGTCGGGCGATCTCGCCGGTCAGCCATCCGCTCTCGGCGAGACGGCAGCGCCGCTCGATCGCCTCCCGCGTCGGCGGCACGGGCGGCGCCTGGTTCGCCACCACCTCGGGTCGAGTGTGCAACCGGTGCATCAGCTCCGCGTCGTCCGGCGCGAGCCGCCGCAGCGCCACCACCCGGTCGGTGAGCACCCCGTCGGGCAGGTCGGGAAGCAGTCGGGCGGCCGGGCCGGGCGGATCGTCGGCGAGGCGTACCCAGGCCAGCAGGTCGTGCCGACCCCCGTCGCGGGCGACGGCAGCCGACCGGCGGGAACCCTCGTAGCGGAAGCCGGCGGCCAACGCGACCCGCTGGCTGGGCGTGTTCTCCGGGTGGGTGAGCAACTCCAGGCGGGCTGTTCCGGCGGCGAGCGCGTGGTCACTCAGCGCGCGGGTACCCGCCGTGGCGACCCCGCGCCCGCGCGCCGCGGGTCGTACCCAGTAGCCGATCCCGGCCTGACCGCGGGTCGGCGACGGATTGTTGAGCGTCACCATGCCCAGCAGCCGGTCCGTGGGCGGGTCCGCGACGGCGTACGCCGCGCCGCCGCCGGTCCAGACCGCCGGGGCCCCGACGTCGATCCACCAACGGGCGTCGGCCTCGGTGTACGGATCCGGCGAGCCGATCGTGAACCGCTTGCTGACCGGGTCGGCCAGGCCGTCGACGATGTCGGCGGCGTCCTCGACGCGGAGCTGCCGCAGCCGCACCCCGTACGCCTCGATGACCTTGTCGTAGGTCATGTCAGGTCCTTGGCGAGCAGCGCGCCCACCCACACGTCGGCGCGCTCGCCCCGGTGCTGCACAGCGGCCCGGGCGGTCCCCTCGACGGTGAAGCCCGCCTTCTCCGCCGCCCTGCGGGAGGCGGTGTTGCCGACGTTCGCCCGCCACTCGATGCGGGCCAGGCCCAGCGTGCTGAAGCCCCAGGCGCTGAGGGCGACCAGCGCTGCGGGTAGGTATCCCCGGCCACGGGCCTCCGGGGCGGTCATGAACCCCACGTCCGCCAGCAGCGGGTCGCCGGAGGAGAGCCGAAGGTCGATCGTGCCCACGTACCTGTCGTCGGGGTCGGCGATCACGAAACAGGCGGCCTCCCCCCGCGCCCAGGCGTCCCGGCCGTAGGCCAGGTAGCCCTGTGCGTCGGTGCGGTCGTACGGGTCCGGCACCGTCGTCCAGCGGATGCTCTCCGGGTCCTGGCAGGTCCGCACCACGGCGTCCAGGTCCGACTCCTCCATCGGCCGCAGCCGCAGCTCGCCGGTCGTGGCCGTGGCGAACAGGACGGGCTGCGGGCGGCCGAAGACGGCGGCCCGCCGGGCGGCCAGGGTGCCCGGCCCGGCCGGCCCGGCCGGCCCGGCCGGCCCGGCCGGCCCGGCCGGCCCGGTCGACCCGGGCGCGGGCACCTCACCGGGCAGCAGGGAGCCGATCCAGCCGTCGGCGGCGCCGTGCGGCGCCGGGTGGGACAGCCGCAGTCGCCCGTCGATCCGGAATCCGGCCCGCAGCGCTACCAGCCGGGAGGCGTGGTTGCCCACCTCGGCCTGCCAGATCAGCCGGCGCAGCCCCAGGGTGTCGAAAGCCCAGCGGGCCACCGCCCGGGTGGCCCGGACCATCACCCCCCGACCCCGCGCCCACGGCGCGGTCCAGTAGCCGATCTCACCGGTGCCGGCCTGGTCGATGGAGATCAACCCGCACGAGCCGAGCAGATCGCCGGTCGCCGGGTCGCAGACCGCGAACGGCGCGCCGGTGCCCTCCGCCCAGGCTCGCCCGCTCACCTCGGTGACGAAACCGTGCGCGTGCTCCGGACGGTACGGGCGCGGCACTGTGGTCCAGCGCTGGATGTCCGGGTCCTGGCAGGCTCGGTGCACGGCCTCGGCGTCCGTCTCCCGCCAGGGCCGCAGCAGTACGCCGTCCTCAATGATCTCCGCAGGCTCCACCCGTGCATCGTGCCGCAACGTTCGCCGACGGCGTAACCGGATAACGTCCCCGGCGTGCCTGCTACGCGAGTTATGTCTGGTTCGGCGCGATGGACCGCCGCTACCAGTGACCATCACGCCGATGGAGCGCCTACGATGGTTCGAGACTGTCTAGGGGAGCGTTGATCCGTGTCGATTCTGGAAAAGGTCCTTAACGCGGGCGAGGGCCGCATGGTGCGGCGGCTCAAGGCCATCGCCAATGCCGTCAGCTCGATCGAGGACGACTACATCAACCTCACCGACGAGGAACTGGCCGGCATGACCGAACAGTTCCGGGAGCGACTCGACGAGGGTGAGACCCTCGACGACCTGCTGCCGGAGGCGTTCGCCGTGGCCCGCGAGGCGGCCGCCAGGGTGCTGGGCCAACGCCCGTACGACGTCCAGGTGATGGGCGGCGCGGCGCTGCACTTCGGCAACATCGCCGAGATGAAGACCGGTGAGGGCAAGACGCTGACCTCGGTCATGGCCGTCTACCTCAACGCGCTGTCCGGCAAGGGCGTGCACGTGATCACGGTCAACGACTACCTCGCCCAGCGCGACGCGGCGTGGATGGGCCGGGTGCACGAGTTCCTCGGGCTGACCGTCGGCGTGGTGCTGCCCAACCGGCCGGCCAGCGAGCACAAGGCCGCCTACGAGTGCGACATCACGTACGGCACCAACAACGAGTTCGGCTTCGACTACCTGCGCGACAACATGGCCTGGTCGAAGGACGAGCTGGTCCAGCGCGGGCACAACTTCGCAGTGGTCGACGAGGTCGACTCGATCCTGATCGACGAGGCCCGCACCCCGCTGATCATCTCCGGCCCGGCCGAGCACTCCGCCCGCTGGTACGGCGAGTTCGCCGGTGTGGTGGCCCGGCTCCAGCCCGGCACCGACGGTGAGGGCGACTACGAGGTCGACCACTCCAAGCGCACCATCGCCGTGACCGAGCGCGGTGTCGCCAAGGTCGAGGACCGGCTCGGCATCGACAACCTCTACGAGTCGGTCAACACCCCGCTGGTCGGCTACCTCAACAACGCCATCAAGGCCAAGGAGCTCTACAAGCGCGACAAGGACTACATCGTCAGCGACGGTGAGGTCCTGATCGTCGACGAGTTCACCGGTCGCATCCTGCACGGCCGTCGCTACAACGAGGGCATGCACCAGGCGATCGAGGCCAAGGAGGGGGTGGAGATCAAGCAGGAGAACCAGACCCTCGCCACGATCACCCTCCAGAACTACTTCCGCCTCTACGAGAAGCTGTCCGGGATGACCGGTACGGCCCAGACCGAGGCGAGCGAGTTCAACAAGGTCTACAAGGTCGGCGTCGTGACCATCCCGACCCACCGCCCGATGGTCCGCGAGGACCGGCCCGACGTCATCTACAAGACGGAGAAGGCCAAGTTCAACGCCGTCATCGAGGACATCGCCGAGCGGCACCAGATGGGTCAGCCGGTGCTGGTCGGCACCGTCTCGGTGGAGAATTCCGAGATCCTCTCCCAGTTGCTGCGTCGGCGCGGCATCCCGCACAACGTGCTGAACGCCAAGTTCCACGCCCGGGAGGCCGAGATCGTCGCCCAGGCCGGGCGCAAGGGCGCGGTCACCGTGGCGACCAACATGGCCGGCCGTGGCACCGACATCCTGCTCGGCGGCAACGCCGAGTTCCTCGCCGCGAACGAGCTGCGCCAGCGCGGCCTCGACCCGTTGGAGAACGAGGAGGAGTACGCCAAGGCGATGGAGGAGGTCCTTCCCACGTGGAAGCAGGCCTGCGACGCCGAGGCGGAAGAGGTGGCCGCCGCCGGTGGCCTGTACGTGCTGGGCACCGAACGGCACGAGTCCCGCCGGATCGACAACCAGCTGCGCGGTCGTGCCGGCCGGCAGGGTGACCCGGGTGAGTCCCGCTTCTACCTGTCCCTGCAGGACGAGCTGATGCGACGCTTCCGGGCCGGTGCGGTCGAGGCGGTGATGGAGCGCTTCAACATCCCTGAGGACGTGCCCATCGAGTCGAAGATGGTCACCCGGCAGATCAAGAGCGCCCAGGCCCAGATCGAGGGCCAGAACGCCGAGATCCGCAAGAACGTCCTCAAGTACGACGAGGTGCTCAACAAGCAGCGCCAGGTCGTCTACGCCGAGCGGCTCCGGGTGCTCAACGGCGAAGACCTCTCCGACCAGGTCCGCAACATGATCGACGACACCGTCGAGGCGTACGTGCGGGGAGCCACCTCGGAGGGCTACGGCGAGGACTGGGATCTCGAGCAGCTCTGGTCCAGCCTGAAGCAGCTCTACCCGGTCGGCGTGACGATCGAGGAGCTGGAGGAGGAGGCCGGCGGCTCGCGTGCCGGCATGGACACCGACTTCCTGGTCGCCCGCCTCAAGGACGACGCGAACGCCGCGTACGACCGGCGCGAGGAGGAGCTCGGCACCGAGGGTGTGCGCCAGCTGGAGCGGATGGTGCTGCTCCAGGTCATCGACCGGAAGTGGCGCGAGCACCTCTACGAGATGGACTACCTCCAGGAGGGCATCAACCTCCGGGCGTACGCCCAGCGCGACCCGGTGGTGGAATACCAGCGCGAGGGCTTCGACATGTTCGCCACCATGATGGACGGCATCAAGGAGGAGACGGTCGGCTTCCTCTACAACATCGACGTCCAGGTGACCGAGCCGGAGCCGGAGGAGGGGGCCGACGAGGTCACCCTGCTCGACAAGCCGGTGGAGATCCGGGCCAAGGGCCTCAACCAGGCACCGCGGCGGCAGGGCCTGCAATACTCCGCTCCGACCATCGATGGTGAGGCCAGCCCGGGCGCGGTCGCCGTCGAACAGGCCGAGCAGCAGGCTCCGGCGCTCGGCGTGGGCCGACCGGCCCCGAATGCTCCGGCGGCACCGGGGCAGACCGCCCCGTCCGCTCCGCAGCGGCCCGCATCCGGCCTTCGCGGCCCGGCGCTCCCGACGGCGGGCTCCCGTCGTCCGGCACCGAACCAGGCGGAAGCGAGCAACGGCCCGTCCCGCAACGCGCCGTGCCCGTGTGGCTCGGGTCGCAAGTACAAGCGCTGCCACGGCGCCCCCAACGGCGGCAACTGACCATCAGCACCTGACGAATCGGGTCCCGGCCGACAAGGCCGGGACCCGTTCGTCGTTTCCGGCCGTTCGTCGTCCGCGGTCTGCGCGGGCCTCTCACCCCGCCCCGCGCCTCCCGCCCCGCGCCTCCCGCCCCGCGCCTCCCGCCCCGCGCCTCCCGCCCCGCGCCTCCCGCCTCCCGCCTCCCGCCTCCCGTCTCCCGTCTCCCGTCTCCCGATGATCATCTCGGGTTCAAGGAAGCCGGGGTGTCGTCGACGGGTTGATGGCCCGACTTCCAAGAACCCGAGTCGATCAACCCCTGCGGGCGCGGCTGGCGCTGGTGTGGTCTGACATGGCCTGGTCCGGCTTCGGCTTCGCTCGGCCTGGCCTGGCCTGGCCTGGCCTGGCCTGGCCTGGCCTGGCCTGGTCCGGCTTCGGCTTCGCTCGGCCTGGCCTGGTCCGGCTTCGCTCGGCCTGGCCTGGTCCGGCTTCGCTCGGCCTGGCCTGGTCCGGCTTCGCTCGGCCTGGCCTGGTCCGGCTTCGCTCGGCCTGGCCTGGTCCGGCTTCGCTCGGCCTGGCCTGGTCCGGCTTCGCTCGGCCTGGCCTGGTCCGGCTTCGCTCGGCCTGGCCTGGTCCGGCTTCGCTCGGCCTGGCCTGGTCCGGCTTCGCTCGGCCTGGTCCGGCTTCGCTCGGCCTGGTCCGGCTCGGGTGGGTCGGATGCTCCTATAGAAGTCAAGGGGTGTTGAGGGCGGTGAAGTCGGCGAGGAGGGCGGTGTGGACCTCGCGGACGATGTAGCGCTTGAGGCAGCGCATGATCTCTTTTTTGTTGAGTCCTTGTTTGGTGCGTTTGTCGACGTAGGCGCGGGTGCGGGGGTCGTAGCGCATGCGGACCAGGGCGATGGTGTGCAGGGCTGAGTTGGCGGCTCTATCGCCGCCGCGGTTGAGGCGGTGCCGATCGGTGCGTCCGCTGCTGGCGGGGATGGGTGCGGCTCCGCAGAGGTGGGCCAGGGCGGCGTCGGAACGCAGCCGGTCGGGGTTGTCGCCGGCGGTGGTCAGGAGCTGTCCGGCGACGTCGGGGCCGACGCCATAGACGGCGCTCAGGTGTGGGGCGGTGCGGGCGACGACGGGTCGTAGCCGGCGATCGGCCTGGTTGATCTCGGTGGTCAGGGTCTGGATCCGGGTGGCGATCACGGCCAGGGCCGCCTTGGTGGCTTCCACAGGGTCGGTGAGCCGGGTCTCGTTGACGGGCAGTGCGGCGCATCGGTTGACGAGTGTCGTTGCCGGACCGTTGAGTTCTTGGCGCAGCGTGTCGGGCGCGGAGGCGATCAGCCCGTGCAGCTGGTTGAGGGCAGCGGTGCGGGCCTTGACCGCTCCGCGTCGGGCGACCCGCAGGGCGCGGATGGCTTCGACGGGGCCGGTGCGGGTCTTGGGTGTGCCGTTGGCCTGCCCGGACAGGGCCGCGCGGGCAGCGGCGAGCGCGTCCAAGGGGTCGGACTTACCTTTGGCGCGGCGGGCCCGCCGATCGGGGCGGTCGACCTCGACCAGGGCGATGCCACGAGCGGTGAGGAAGCGGGCAAGTCCGGCGCCGTAGGTGCCGGTGCCTTCCACGCCTACCTTCACCACCGCACCGAACCCCCGCAGCCAGGCCAGCAGGAGCTGGTAGCCGGCGGTGGTAGCCGGGAACTCCTGATCACCCAGAATCCGGCCGGCCTGATCAACCGCCGCCGCGTGATGAGTCTTGCCGTGGGTATCGACTCCGCCTGTGACCTGACGCTTCCTGGCTGCCATGCTGAAACCGTCGTCCCTCTCGCTTGCACCGAACAGGGTCGGCACGCACCGCCGGGACGGGCGGACAGGACAGTGATGGGACCTCTTGCACAGGCTCCTATCAGGTCACGAACGCCCCGCAGGTGAGTGCAGGAACGGGTCACCCGGACAGGCCGACGAATCCGCTAGAAGACGCCAACGTCAGTCAGAGGCTGAGTCAGACCAGCCGGGTGATCCGCTCCTACATCCTCACTGTCAGAGGACGTGCAGGGCGGTGCAGAGCCAGCGGCCCCGACGATGTTCCAGGCGGAGCGCCATCGCCCAGCTCGTACCGGCTGTGCTGGTGAGGACGGCAGCCGCCTCCACGGCGGCTTCCCGAGGCTCGCAGACGCGCAGCCGGAGCAGTCGGACCGTCGGCCGGGTGGCGCGGCGGCGAGGTGCGCCGGTTCGCGTGGAGGCGCGGGCCAACTCGGCCAGTAGGTCACCCGCTCGTGGTGGGTCGAGCAAGGCACGTAGCTGTGCCGGCGAGCGGTAGCCGTTGATCACTTCGAGGCAGGTGCCGACGAACCGATGCGCGGCTCGGGTGGACTCCGGGGCGGTCGCCGGAGGGAGCGACGTGACCGGGTGCGTGGTGGGCCGAGTGCGCACTGGGCGGAGGGCGGCTCGGCGCTCGGGTGGTCGCACCGGATCCGGTCGGGTCGAGGCGAAGAGGTCGAGGGCGAGCTGGCCGTGGACGGGAGCTGGCCAGTACGAGTCGTCGACCTCGTCGGCGTAGGGCGGATCGATGGGCGGGACGGGGCGCAACCGCACTGGTGGTCGGGAAGGGCCGGGTCGCGCCTCACTCATCACCCCTCCTTGATCTTGCGTTTGCTTACGTTTGCCTACGACAAGCCTAATTCTGGGCGACGAAACGGCTTCGGTCAATGCCTTGAGGGTGGGTCGGCCAGCACCGAAAGGCTTGATCCACTCGACTTCGCCGACATCGCGGTATCCCGGCGGCGCGGACACCCCGACTTCGCCGATATGGAGTGGATCAAGCCGGGCGCAGGCCAGAGGGCTGCGCTTACTCCGGGTCGCGGTCGACCAGGGGGTTGCTCTGCACCCATTCGGCAGTTTCGTGGTATTTGCGCGCGATGTAGTCCTCCAGGCGCGCGCGTTCGACGCGCCACTGGCCGCGTCCACCGATCTTGATCGCGGGCAGTTCGCCGCTGCGCACCATGTGGTAGACCTGCGAGTCCGACACGTTCAGCTCGGCGGCGACGTCGGAGAGCAGCAGGAACCTCGGCTCCACAGGAACTCCCGGGGTTGGTGTCGTTTGGCTCAGTTTGCCACCGAAGGCCCGTACCGCCCAGCACCCGGCTCCTCCTACAGCAGGGCGGACCGCGCAAGACACACCGGCCGGAAACTTCCACCGGCCGGAGGCGGGGTGTATGACGGTCACGGCGTGCGGCATGATCTGCGCCCGTGCCGGCGGCCGCCGGCGGTGGACGATGCGGGGAGACGACCGGTGACCGACGAGCTTGTCCGGGTGTACGTGCCGGCGACCGTACCGATGTTGGCCCGGCTGCGCGCGGAGGGCCTGGCCGCCGACGAGGCGCATGCCGTGACTCCGGCGTTGCGCGAGTGGTACGCCGAGGGCGACGAGGAGGAGCTGGAGTACGTCGCGTTCACCCGAGCCGCCCAGGACGCACTGCACCTGCTCCGGGCCGACCCGAGCGCTCCCCGCCGCCGTGTCGTCGTCTCGGTCGACCTGCCGGCGGGCGCGGTCGGGCGGGGCGACGGTGAGCTGGGTTCCAGCACGGTGACGTTGGTCGACGCGGTGCAGGTCGGTGCCATCGCGGCCATCCACGTGGATGGGGCGGAGGCGGTCGAGGACGTCACCGCGGCGGCCGACGTGGTGACCGAGGCCGCCGCCGGCGACCCCGACGCGCAGTTCGCCGTCGACGGCGCTGAGGACCACGAACTGGAGTGGTACGACGTGACGGAGCTGGACCTGCTGCTGCGCGCCGCCGGCTGAGCCGGACGCCGCGAGCGGGCGAGGTGCGGGGCCCGCCGGTCAGGCGCTGAAGCGATGCCGCGAGCTGTGGGCCCGGTCGCCAGGCACCAGGCCGGTTCCAGCCCGACCCGCCACGAGCCGGGCGTGAACCGTAGGTCAGCGGGCGGGGTCGGCCTTGGCCGGGTCGGTGTCGAGCCTGTCGAACACCTCGGCCGGGTCCGGCTCGGCGGCATCCGAGGCGACCGGCTTCGGCCTGTCGGCCGGTTCGTCGTCGTCGTGGTGTGCGGGGCCGAGCGTGCGGCCGAACGCGATGAGCGCGGTCAGCGCCCCGACGAAGAGCACCCAGATGCCGTTGTCGATCCGTGAGGTGCCCAGGGAGGTCTGCGCGACCGCGTCCGCCTCGCTGAGCGCGCTGGCGAGGTCGAGCAGCGACCGGCCGCCGACCCGGATGATCACCTCGGCGAGCAGCAGGAACAGCCCCGGCCCGGCGCCCGCGAGCAGGTACGCCGGCCAGCGCAGCGCCGGCGCCTCGGGGTCGTGGCGGAGGGCTCGCCGTCGCGACCAGGTCAGGTAGCCGTAGGCGAGCAGCCCGGCGAGCAGCCCGGCGGCGAGCGACTCGGTGCGGGACACCCACTTGGCGGCGTCGACCACCGACTGTTGGCTGTCTCCGGCCCCGAAGAGGTCGAACAGCGGGTCCCGGGCCTGGCTGAAGGCGACCACGAAGAGGAGCGTGCCCAGCGCGGCGGTCACCACCGCGCCGACCGCCGGGGCGGTCCGGGCGGCGGCCACCGCACCGCCGATGATCGCCGCCGCCGCGGTGGTGCCGGCGATCACGTTGGTGGTCGAGGTGTCGAAGTAGGTGAGGTTGATCGCCAGCGCGGAACCCAGACCGACCAGCATGCCGCCGCCGATCGCCCCGGTGAAGCGCAGCGTGGCCCAGTCGCCGTACCGACGGGCCAGCAGGTTGCCCGCCGCCAGCGCGACGGCGGCCCCGGCCACCAGCGCGGCGGAGATCACGCCGGGCAGCGCGAACGCGGAGAGGCTGATCGCGGTGACCCCGGCCGCCGCCGAGGTGATGGCCTCCCGGGTGGACCAGAGCATGGCGGTCAACCACCCGAGTGCCAGCAGCGCGAGGACCGCCGCGCCGGGCGCGGGCAGCGGTCGGTTGGTGGGGGTGGCCGCTTCGGCCGCCGGGTCGTCCGACTCCGCGGCCGGGACGCGGCCGGGCTGCTTGGTCATCGTCTCCCCTTCGAGGCGGCAGGTCACCGACCATTCAGGGTACGCGGGCCCGCTGGGCCGCCCGCCGCCCCGGGAGGACCGGAAGGGGGTACGCGCCGGGCGGATGACCGGCACCGGGGTCGAGTCGCCGGATCGAGCCCGGTCGGTAAGGGGAGAAGGGGTGGGCCGGTCCTTGGCCGAAGGTGATGGCGGAGGTGGGGCGCGCAGCTCTCCATGGGAGAATCACGGGAGGTCCCGCCGCTGCTCGGCCCCCGGGTGGCGTCCGGTGTCCGGCCGTCCGGTCGGTGCCCGCGGGTCCGGTTTCGCCACTGCTGTCGAGATCGCCAGGAGCCTTGATGGATGCCGTGTTCTCCGTTCCCGAGCCGCGCAACGAGCCGGTTCGCAACTACGAGCCGGGCAGCCCCGACCGGGACCGGCTCCAGCGGCGGCTGACCGAGCTCGCCGCCGAGCGCATCGACCTGCCGATGACCATCGGTGGTGAGCAGCGGATGGCCGCCGGTGACTCGATCGACGTCGTCCAGCCGCACAAGCACGCGCACGTGCTGGGCGTGACGGGTCACGCGACCCACGACGACGCCCGCGCCGCGATCAAGGCGGCCAAGGACGCCGCTCCGATGTGGCGGGCGCTGCCCTTCGAGGAGCGCGCCGCGATCTTCCTGCGTGCGGCCGAGTTGCTGGCCGGTCCCTGGCGCGACACCCTCAACGCCGCCACGATGCTCGGCCAGTCGAAGACCGCGATCCAGGCGGAGATCGACTCGGCGTGTGAGTTCATCGACTTCCTGCGGTTCAACGTGCACTTCGCCCGCCGTCTGCTCGAGGAGCAGCCGGCGTCCTCGCCGGGCGTCTGGAACCGTTTCGACCACCGCCCGCTGGAGGGCTTCGTCTACGCGGTCACCCCGTTCAACTTCACCGCCATCGCGGGCAACCTGCCGTCGGCGCCCGCGTTGCTGGGCAACACGGTGATCTGGAAGCCGGGCCCGACCCAGCAGTTCGCCGCGCACTTCACGATGCGGCTGTTCGAGGCCGCCGGCCTGCCGCCCGGCGTGATCAACATGGTCACCGGGCGGGGTGAGGAGGTCTCCGACGTCGTGCTCGCCGACCCGGACCTGGCCGGCATCCACTTCACCGGGTCGACGAAGGTCTTCCAGCAGTTGTGGCGGGCCGTCGGCGACAACATCGCCAGGTACCGGGGCTACCCGCGTCTGGTCGGCGAGACCGGCGGCAAGGACTTCGTCGTCGCGCACACCAGCGCCGACGTGGACGCCCTGCACACCGCCCTGATCCGCGGCGCGTACGAGTACCAGGGTCAGAAGTGCTCGGCGGCCTCGCGGGCGTACGTGCCACGCTCGATCTGGGAGGGTGGGCTGCGCGACCGGCTGGCCGCCACCACCGACTCGCTCACCTACGGCGACGTGGCCGACTTCGGCAACTTCGGCGGCGCGGTGATCGACGACAAGGCGTTCGCCAGGCACACCGCCGCGTTGGAGTTGATCGCCGGTGACGACTCCTGCCGGGTGCTGGCCGGTGGCACCGCGGACGACTCGGTCGGCTACTTCGTCCGGCCGACCCTGTTCGAGTGCTCCGACGCCGCCCACGAGACCTTCACCACCGAGTACTTCGGGCCGATCCTGGGCGTGCACGTGTTCGACGACGCCCGCTTCGACGACGTGGTCGCGCAGGCCGAGTCGATCGCCCCGTACGCGTTGACCGGCTCCGTGTTCGCCACCGACCGCCGGGTGGTCGACGCGGTCGCCGAGCGCATGCGGTACGCGGCCGGCAACTTCTACATCAACGACAAGCCGACCGGTGCGGTGGTCGGCCAGCAGCCGTTCGGCGGTGCCCGGGCGAGCGGCACCAACGACAAGGCGGGCTCCTGGCTCAACCTGGTCCGCTGGCTGTCACCGCGGACGATCAAGGAGACTTTCGTGCCGCCGACCGACCACACGTACCCCCACATGGGCTGACCGGCGACGACCGCCGGCGGCGCGCGGCGCTGCCGGCGGTCGGCCGATCTGCCGCAATCCATCGATAGTCCTGAACGGACAGTCTGCCGCCGACAGTGCACTTAGGAAGTCCGGTCGGGTGGCAAACTGGCAAATCCTGGACGCCGGGTGCGCAAAGTGGCAGCGTAGTGGGCATGGCGGATTCCGGAGTCAACCCCACGGCGGCGGCCCTGCTCGGGCTCCTGCACGAGGGCCCGATGACAGGCGGTCAGTTGATGGCCGCCGCTGAGCGCCGTCTGGCGCCGTACTGGTCGATGACCCGCAGTCAGGTCTACCGCGAGTTGCCGGTGCTGGCCGAACGGGGTTTCGTGCGTCTCGGTAAGCCGGGGCCGCGGATGAGCCAGCCGTACGCACTCACCGCCAGCGGGAAACGGACGTTTTCCCGCTGGCTGGCGGAGAACCCGGGGCGGGACACGATCCGCAACCCGATCGCGCTGCGGATGGCCTTCGGCAACCTGCACTCGGCGAGCCAGCTGAAGGGCCTGTACGCCTCGGCCAACGAATACCACACCGAGGCTCTCGCCCAGGTCCGGGAACAGGTCAAGAACGCCAAACGGGACGGCGAGACGTACGACGCCAGCGCGCTGGAGTTCGCCGTCGCCTACCACAAGGCGGCCCTGTCCTGGCTGAAGTCCGCCCCGGTCGGGTGATCTCCGGCGGGTTCGCCGGCCGGGACCCGGCCGTGTCTTCCGGGTCGCCACGCCACATTTGCGCTGAACTGCGGGCCTCGCAAGCTCACTCGTCGCCCGCGCAGTACGCTTGTCTGTCGTGACCGCTGCCGATTACGCCGAACAGCTCAAGGAACTCGACGCGACCCTGCGCAACATCGAGGCCGTGCTCAACATCGACCGGCTCCACGAGGACAAGGCCCGCCTCGAGCAGGAGGCTTCCGCCCCCGACCTCTGGGACGACCAGGCCAAGGCCCAGCAGGTGACCTCGCAGCTGTCGTACGTCAACGGCGAGATCAGCAAGCTGGGCAGCCTCCGTTCCAGCCTCGACGACGCCCAGGTGCTGCTGGAGCTGGCCGAGGCCGAGTCCGACCCCGGCGTGCTGGCCGAGGTCGAGTCGGAGATCACCGGGTTGACCAAGGCCATCCAGGAGATGGAGGTCCGCACCCTGCTCTCCGGCGAGTACGACTCCCGGGAGGCGCTGGTCGCCATCCGGGCGGGTGCCGGTGGCGTGGACGCCGCGGACTTCGCCGAGATGCTGCTGCGGATGTACCTGCGCTGGGCGGAGCGGCACGGTTACCCGACCGAGGTCTACGAGACCTCGTACGCCGAGGAGGCGGGCCTCAAGTCGGCGACCTTCGCGGTGAAGGTGCCGTACGCGTTCGGCACGCTCAGCGTCGAGTCGGGCACCCACCGCCTGGTGCGGATCAGCCCGTTCGACAACCAGGGCCGCCGGCAGACCAGCTTCGCGGGCGTCGAGGTCCTGCCGGTCACCGAGCAGACCGACCACATCGACATCCCGGAGAACGAGGTACGCGTCGACGTCTACCGTTCCTCCGGCCCCGGCGGGCAGAGCGTCAACACCACCGACTCGGCGGTCCGGCTGACCCACATCCCGACCGGCATCGTGGTGACCTGCCAGAACGAGAAGTCCCAACTGCAGAACAAGGCTTCCGCGCTGCGGGTGTTGCAGGCCCGGCTGCTGGAGCGCAAGCGCCAGGAGGAGCAGGCCAAGCTCGAAGGTCTCAAGGAGAACGCGGCCGGCTCGTGGGGCGACCAGATGCGGTCCTACGTCCTGCACCCGTATCAGATGGTGAAGGATCTCCGAACCGAGCAGGAGACCGGCAATCCGAGTGCGGTCTTCGACGGTGAGTTGGACGGTTTCATCGAGGCGGGCATCCGTTGGCGCAAGCAGCGGCAACTCGCTGACGACGGTGCGTAACGGCGCGTGGGCGCAGCGCGTCATCGATCTCCAGGTGGGAGCCTGATTCGGCGACTCGTGACGGATCGGCGGGGCGTGGGGCTTGGCTCAGTTGTTACACCGCGTAGACTCACCACCCGTGATTCAGCTTGAGCAAGTGACGAAGACGTACCCGAAGGCGTCCCGGCCTTCGCTCGACAACGTGTCCGTCTCGATCGAGAAGGGCGAGTTCGTCTTCTTCATCGGTCCATCCGGCTCCGGCAAGTCCACGATCATCAAGATGCTGCTGCACGAGGTGGCCCCCAACAAGGGGCGCGTCGTCGTCAACGGCAAGGACGTCACGTCGATGCGTTCCTGGAAGCGACCCCACTTCCGGCGCTCCATCGGCTGTGTCTTCCAGGACTTCCGGCTGCTGCCGAACCGCACCGCCTACGAGAACGTGGCGTTCGCCCTCGAGGTGATCGGTAAGACCAAGGCGGTCGCCCGCCGGGTCGTGCCGGAGGTGTTGGAGCTGGTCGGGCTCGGTGGCAAGGAGCACCGTTACCCGCACGAGCTCTCCGGTGGTGAGCAGCAGCGGGTCGCGGTCGCCCGGGCGTTCGTGAACCGTCCGCTGATCCTGCTGGCGGACGAGCCCACGGGAAACCTGGACCCGGACACCTCGATCGAGATCATGCGCCTGCTGGACCGGATCAACCGCACCGGCACGACCGTCGTGATGGTCACCCACGACTCCAACATCGTGAACCAGATGCGCCGCCGCGTCGTCGAGATCGAGAGCGGTCGCATCGTGCGTGACCAGGCCCGCGGCGTCTACGGGTGAGCCGACGCTCCACCCTTGCGCAGCCTGACGACGAACACCTCATGCCGGAGACCCGGAGGAAATCCCGATGCGCGTGAAATACGTCCTGTCCGAGGTACTGGTCGGACTGTGGCGCAACGTGACCATGTCCATCGCGATGATCATCACGATGGCGGTCTCGCTGACCATGCTCGGCGCCAGCGGTCTCATGTACCGCCAGGTCGACGACATGAAGGACCTCTACTTCAAGAACATCCAGGTCGCGATCTTCCTGAACCAGGAGGTGAGTGAGCAGGAGCGCACCGATCTGCGGACCAAGCTCGACGGTGACCCCCTGGTGAAGGAGGTCATCTACGTCGACAAGGCCCAGGCGTACGAGCGCTTCAAGACGATGTACCAGGACGCTCCGGACCTGGTGAACGCGGTCAAGCCGGATCAGCTGCCGGAGTCCTTCCGGATCACGCTGAACAACCCGGAGCAGTACAAGAACATCTACGACCAGTACAAGGAGACCGGGGGCGTCGACGAGATCGTCGACCAGAGCAAGCTGCTCGACAAGATCTTCAACATCCTCACGTCGATCCAGAACATCGCACTGGCCGCCGCCATCGTGATGGCGATCGCCGCCCTGCTGCTGGTCGCGAACACCATTCAGGTGGCCGCGTACAGCAAGCGGCGGGAGGTCGCGGTCATGAAGCTGGTCGGCGCGTCCAACTGGTTCATCCAGGCGCCGTTCGTGCTGGAGGCCGTGGTGGCCGGCCTGATCGGCTCGCTGCTCGGTCTGGTGGCCCTGATCGCGGCGAAGTATCTGCTCTTCGACGGCTCGTTGAGCGCGTTGCAGGGTCTGCTCTCGCCGATCACCTGGGGTGACATCCTGTTCATCTTCCCGGTGATGGCCGGTGTCGGTGGTCTGGTCAGCGCGGGCACCGCCTGGATCACCCTGCGCTTCTACCTGCGGGTCTAGGCACCGTACGGGTCGTCCCGTGGTCTCCTCAAGGACCCTCCCGCAGCCGGAAATAAACGGCGCGGGAGGGTCCTTGTAACATGATCGGTTGTCCGGCCGGGGTGAGCCCGGCCACCGACGCCGGAGAGGGGGTGGCACCGATGCCACGGGAGAAGGGGCGCAAGGTGGTCGCCTCCAACAAGAAGGCGCGCCACGACTACGCGATCCTGGACACCTACGAGGCGGGCATGGCGCTGACCGGCACCGAGGTCAAGTCGCTCCGGGCCGGGCGCGCGTCGCTCGTCGACGCCTTCGCCCAGGAGCGCGACGGCGAGTTGTACCTGCACGCCATGCACATCCCGGAGTACACCCAGGGCACCTGGACCAACCACGAGCCCCGGCGTACGCGCAAGCTGCTGCTCAACCGGAGTGAGATCGACAAGCTGGTCGGCAAGACCCGCGAGGGCGGTCTGACGATCGTCCCGCTGCAGGTCTACTTCTCGGACGGCTGGGCCAAGGTCGAGATCGCCCTGGCCAAGGGCAAGAAGGCGTACGACAAGCGTCAGGATCTCGCCAAGCGGGACGCGGACCGGGAGATCGCCCGGGTGTCCGGTCGACGCGGCAAGGGCATGGACGACTAATTCATCCTGTTTGTCCGGGTCGGCGCGTCGGGCCGGGGCTCGGGATGAAAGCCGTTGCGCCAGGCGTTAGTCTTGTCAGTGCCACCACATCGGTGGCCTGTCGAGGGGGTGACTGGTTTCGACTTCGTACGCAGCGACAGGGGAAGCGAGCCGAGGAAGCCGACGTCGTCTCGAGAATCGGTCGTCGGAAACCAATAAGCGCCAAGAACACTCGCGCTGACTTCGCTCTCGCCGCCTGAGGCGAGTAGCAAGTCTGTCGGCCTGGGAGCGCCTTCGACCCAGTTAGCCGGCATCAGCTAGAAGGCTGGCCAATCGGACCCGGTCGCGGGGTCCGTGCGGCGAGATCAATCAGCGACTGGGCCCGTCACACCAACTTGCTCGCGTGAGCGGTGGGGCCGAGTAGAGGCACAGCGAGCTGCGCTCGGAGAAGCCCTGACAAACCGGCGAAGGACCCGGGTTCGATTCCCGGCACCTCCACCACCTCGAACGAAGCGCCCCGGCCCACCAGCCGGGGCGCTTCGTCGTGTCGGAGGTCCTACGCTGCCTGCTGTGACCCACCAGGAGCTGCGCCTGTCGGTAGGCGCGTCACCCGCTCAGCGCACCGTGGCGGTCCTGTCCGGTGTCTTCGTCGCGGCCGTCGGTGTGGCGTTCGTGGCGCTGCCCCTGCTCGCCGGCGGGCTGCTGCGTCGCTTGACCGGTCCCGGGGACGCGTTCGCCTCCTACGAGGAGGCCCGCGATCTGCCGCCGGGAATGCTGCCGCCCGGTCTGCGGGATTCCGCCGACGGTGCGGACCAGTCCGGTTTCGCCCCGGTCGTCGGGCTGTGCGGCCTGCCGTTCGTCCTGCTCGGCGTCTACCTCGTGCTGCGGGTGCTCCGCACCGCCGCGTGGCTGGACGGCACCCGGGTACGGGTCCGGGGCGCGTTCCGTACCCGTACCGTCGACCTCGCCACGGCCCGGATCGACGCCGACGGGGTGTCGCATCGCGGGGACGACGCTTCGACGGTCGGGCAGCGGCTGCGCGCCGCCGTCGTCGCCGTCGACCGGACCGGCGCGCCGCGGGTCGTCATCCCGCTGCGCGGCATGGGCCTGGACAGCCTGCCCCCGTCCGAGCTGCGCGCGTTGGCGGACGCGATCACGACCGGCCGACCGGCCGACGGGCGCGACGACCCCGCGCACACCGTCGCCGACGAGTTGCACCGCCTGGCGGCACACCCTCGCTAGGCCACTCCTGGCCCCGTGACCGGTGACCATTGATGCGGATGGGGCGTTCGGGGCCAACGAGGCAGATGAGCCTGAGGGCCCTGGACAGGGCCGACCGGTGAGCCTCACCATCGCGGTATGGGATAGCAGCGTCGCGCGGGAGGTGCCATGGTCACCGGTCCGGTCCAGCAGCCGTCACTCGTCGCCCGTCCGCGTGCCGCGCACCCCGTCGATCCACATCCCATCGGGCTACCCGGAGAACCCCGCCCGGCCGGGCTCGCCGGAGACGTGCACGCCTTCGGCCGGGCCGTGGCCGTCCCCACCACCGAGCCGCGCTGGCGCGAGGAGGTCCTGTCACGGCTGCGTCCGGTGCGGCAGGGCTTCGCCGAGCACGTCCGGGTCACCGAGGGCCCCGGAGGTCTCTACCGGGAGCTGCTCACCCAGTCGCCACGGCTGGAACACGGTGTGCGCCTGCTGACCCGTGAGCACGCGCCGATCGTGGCCGCGCTCCTCGCGGTCCAGCGGATCGCCGAGCAGCCCGAGGCGCACCCGGACGAGTTACGACATCGGGCGGGGCACCTGCTGCGGAAGTTGGCCCGCCATCGGCGTCGCGGTGCGGACCTGCTCTGGGAGGCGTACCAGACGGATCTGGGCGGCGAGACCTGAGCCCACCTCGGGGAACCGTGGGGTCGGTGGCCGCGTCGAACCGGTCATGCGTCGACCGGTCCTGTTGCTCGTCCTCCCGTTGCTGGTCGTGGCCGGCTGTGCCCCCACCCGTGCGGATCTGTTCGACGGTCCCAGCGACCCACAGCGTGCCGAAGCCTTCGACCAGCGGGCCGCCCGGGTCGCCGAGGCGTGGCAGCCCGGCCCGGAGTGGCGCACGGGGTACGTCCCGCTGGAGGGGCCGACCATCCTCACCGGCGACCCGCGCTTCACCCCCGACACGGAGGCGGCGTTCCGGGCCGGCTGGTACCGGGCGCAGGTTCCGCTGTACCCCACCAGGGTCGGCGGCGAGATCCGGTTCCCGGACGGCCGACTGACGCTGCCGCTGGTCAGCGCCGCCGAGGCGTACCGCCAAATCGACCAGGGTGACCCGTTGCCCTGCCCGGGGCGACCGAAGCGGCCCGGCCTGCCCACCCCCGGCGGCCCCACCGTCGAACCGGGACCGGATGGTTGGACCACCAGCACGGCGGCCCCGACCGCCTGCCGCTCGCTCACCGTCACCGGGGTCACGCTGGGCAGCGTGCCGGTCCGGACGAGCCGGGGTGAGGCGCAGGTCCCGGCCTGGCTGTTCACCGTCGAGGAGTTGGCCGCCCCGGTGGCCCGGCTCGCCGTCGCGCCCACGGCGGTGGGCCGGGTGCCCGAGCCCACCGCGCCAGCCGAGCCGTTGCCGGACGGGCTGGTGTCCGCCCAGGACCTCGCGGCGGTCGACGGTGCCCGGTTGATCGTGCGGCTCGGCGTCGGTACCTGCGACACCGCGATCACTCCGCTGGTGTGGGAACGGCCGGACGTCGTGGTGGTCGGCGGCAGCGTCACCCGGAGCACCGACGTCTGCCCCGCCATCCTCAAGATGGAACCGGTCACCGTCATCCTCGCGGCGCCGCTGGGCGCCCGGCCGGTGCTGGACGTGTCCACCGGCGCCGCGCTGTCGATCGCGTCGCGCTGACCGGTCGGCTCAGAGGATGCTGGGCACGTCGGTGCTGATCGGCACGGGCAGCACGGTGGGTCGGTCGGCGCGCAGTCCGGCGGCGAGCGCGACGCCGAGGTGGTCGGGGGTCTCCACCACCTCGGTCGCGCAGCCGTAGCCGGCCGCGATCGCGACGACGTCCAGCCCCGGCAGGTCCAGGCCGGGCACTCCGGGCGTGTCCTTCAGCTCGGCGAACGCCTTGAGGATCGCGTACTGCTGGTTGACCGGGACGACGACCACCACCGGCAGGGCGAGGCGCGCGGCGGTCCACAGCGCCTGCACCGAATAGTGGAACGAACCGTCGCCGATCACCGCCACCACGGGTCGCCCGCGCCCGGCGTCGCGCTCGGCGAGGGCCACCCCGATCGCCGCCGGCAGGCCGTAGCCGAGCCCTCCGCTGGCCATCGTGAAGTACGACGCCGGGCGGTTGACCTTCAGCTGGCGGCGCAGCGCGGACAGGTTGGAGGGTGACTCCTGGACCAGTACGCCGTCCGCCGGCCAGTGCGCGGCCAGCGCGGCGAACAGGGCGTCCGCGCTCAGCGGGGCGGTGACCTCGGGTGCTGCCGGCGCTTCCCGGGGCGCGGGCGGTGGCCGGTCGGCCGGTGGCACCCGTTCGGTCAACGCGGTCAGGGTCAACCCCGGGTCGCCGAGCAGGCTGTCTCCGACCGGGGCGCGGGCGGCCTCGTCGGGATCGTCGGTGACGTGGAGCAGCCGGGCCCCGTCGGGCAGGTGCCCGCCCGGTACGTACGGGTAGTAGCGGAACACCGGGGCGCCGACGACCAGCACCGTGTCGTGCCCCCGTAGCGCCTCGGCCAGCGGACCGATCGCGTACGGAAGCACTCCACGGAAGTGGCTGTGGTCCTCCGGGAACACGGCACGCTCGGGCGCGGGAGCCGACCAGACCGGCGCGGCCAGCCGCTCGGCCAGCGCGACGGCTGTCGACCAACTGCCGGAGCGGTCCACCCCCGGCCCGTACACCAGCACCGGGTTGCGGCTGCCGGCGAGGACCCGGACGAAATCGTCCAACCGTTCCGGATCCGGTGCGAACCGGGTGGCGACCGAGCGCGGCGCGGGCGACGGGTCGGCCGGTTGGGCCCAGTCGTCCATCGGCAGCGAGAGGAAGACCGGTCCGGCCGGTGGTTGCACAGCCGTCGCGTACGCCCGCAGCACCGCGGCGGGGATGTCCTGCGCTCGGGCCGGCTCGTAGGCCCACTTGACGTACGGCTGCGGAAGTTCGGTGGGGCGACGGTTGGCCAGCCGGGGTTCGAGCAGCAGCATCTCCCGGGTCTGCTGTCCGGCGGTGACGATCAGCGGGGTCTTGTTGTGCCACGCGGTGACCAGGTTGCCCATGCCGTTTCCGGTGCCCGGAGCGGTGTGCAGGTTGACGTGCGCCGGTACTCCACGGGCCTGGGCGTACCCGTCGGCCATCGCCACCGCCGACGCCTCGTGCAGCGCGTGGACGTAGTGGAAGTCGGCGGGGAAGTCCTGGAGGAACGGCTCCTCGGTGGACCCGGGGTTGCCGAATACCGTGGTCATGCCGAGGGTGCGGAGCACGTCGTACGTCGCGTCCCGGACCGTTGCCATCGCCACCCGCCTCCGTGTCGCGGGCAGGGACGACCGTGGTCACCCTCCCGATCAGCCGAATCTATCGGGATGTGACGGACCTTTCGGGCGTTTCTCCACCGACTGTGGCCAAGAGCATCGATCACCAGGAGGTTCGTCGCCGGGGGTGTCGAATCTCCGTCTCAACTGTCCGATCACCTGCCGGTCAGACCTTAGCCAGCACCGGGGACGCAGGCTATGGTGCCAGGCATGGCGTTGACAGCGCGGCTGATTCCGGCGCACCGGGTGGATCCGGCAGATGACCGATCCCCGGCGCCGGCTCACGGTTGACGGGTGTGTGGGATGCAGGGAGAGGGCCAGGCGATCGGCGGACGAGCCATGGAGTCGATGACCGGGCGGCTGCTGGTCGCGACTCCGGCGCTCAAGGACCCGAACTTCGACCGTACGGTGGTGCTGCTGGTCGCCCATGAGCCGGGCGGCGCGCTCGGCGTGGTGCTGAACCGGGCCACCGAGGTGCCGGTGGCCGACGTGCTCGGCGACTGGAGTGACCTGGCCCGCCACCCGGCGGTGCTGTTCGAGGGCGGCCCGGTGCAGCCCGACTCGGCCATCTGCCTGGCCCGCATGCGACACCCGATGCGTCGGCTCAAAGGCTTCCACCAGGTCTCCGGAGCGGTCGGCACGATCGACCTGTCGGTCGACCCGGAGCGGCTGCGGGAGGGCATCGGCGGCATCCGGGTCTTCGCCGGCTACTCGGGCTGGGGCGGCGGCCAGTTGGAGCAGGAGATCGCCGACGGCTCCTGGTTCGTGCTGGACGCGCTGCCCGGTGACGCCTTCGTCGACCGGCCCGACGACCTGTGGCCGATGGTCCTGCGCCGGCAGGGCGGGATGATGGCCGCCGTCGCGCACTTCCCGCCGGACGTGGCGCTCAACTGACCCGACATCGGCGGGGGACCCCCGCGAGATGACCATGCCGGCCGGTCTGTGTATAGTTTCCGAGTGCCCGGGCGACCGGGACGACAGCAAGGGGCCGTGGCGCAGCTGGTAGCGCACCACACTGGCAGTGTGGGGGTCAGGGGTTCGAGTCCCCTCGGCTCCACCCTTGTTTTACAGGTCAGCGGCCTGGCTTGATGCCCATCAAGCCAGGCCGCTGACCTGTTTCCGCTGCGGATGTGCGGGGCGGGATCGTCGGCAGGCAGACGGTGAAGGTCGCCCCGGCGCCGGGCCGGCTGTCGGTGGAGATCGTCCCGCCGTGGCTGGTCACCACCTCGCGCAGGAGGGCCAGACCCAGGCCGAAGCGCCGGCCCTTGGCCCCGGCGCCACGGTGGAAGCGGTCGAAGAGGTGTTTCACGTCAGCGGGGTCGAAGCCGGCTCCGCTGTCCGTGACCACCAGTTCCGCGCTACGCCGGGAGGCGCGCAGGGCGACGTCGATGCGGCCGCCGGCCGGGGTGTGGGTGAGGGCGTTGGCGAGCAGCTCGCCGACCACCCGGCGCAGGGCCGAGGCGACGCCGGGGACCAGAACCGGGGTGTCCGGGACGGTCAGGTGCACCTGTACGCCCTGCTCGGCGGCGCGGTCGGCCTCGCAGTCGACGGCCTCGGTAGCGAGGCGGGCCAGGTTGACGGGCTCGGAGGGTTGCCGTTCGGCCGGGGTGGCGGCGAGGCGGGCGGAGAGCAGGAGTTCGTCGACGATCTCGCCGAGGCGGCCGGTGGTCTCGATCAGGCGGTCGTAGTCGGCGCGGTCGGCACCGGCGCGGCGGGCCAGGATCTGGGCGCGGGTGTGGACCTGGGCGATGGGGGTGCGCAGTTCGTGGCTGGCGTCGGCGACGAAGCGGCGTTGCCGGCCGAGCGCCTCGGCGAGCGGCGCCACCGCCCGGCGGCCCACGGTGATGCCCGTGAGTGCCGCCGCGGCGAGGCCGACGACCGCGGCGAGGAGGAACGCGGCGAGCAGGTGACGCCGGTCGGAGACCTGGAAGCGCGCGTCGAACACGGCTTGCACGACGCCGGTGCCGCGCGGCTGGGTGCGTACGTAGTAGGTCGTGCCGTTGCGGTCGACCTTGTCGCTGCGGACCTGGCGGTCGAGGGCCACCGCGTCGATGGCGGACCGCAGTGGGAAGCCCGGAGGTGGCGGGTTGCGGCCCGAGTCGATGGTGCCGCCCTCGTACAGGATGATCCAGTTGCACCCCGGCGGCCCGTCGATGGTGCCGTTGACCGCGCCGTAGGTGAGCTCTCGTTCGATCTGTTCGTGCTGGCTGTGCAGCAGCGTGGCGTAGGAGATGGCGGCGCCCAGGGCGAGCAGCGCCGTGATGGTGAGCCCGACGAGCATGCTGACCCGCACCCGGGCCCGGCGCAGCATGGTGTCCTCGAAGCTCACAGTGTTCCCAGTCGGTAGCCGAGGCCGTGCACGGTCCGGATCACCGAGCGGCCGAGTTTGCGCCGCAGGTAGTAGACGTACGTGTCGACCAGGGACGCCGCTGCCGCCTCGTCGAAGACCCGGCTGCGCAGCTCGGACCGGGAGTGGACGGTGTGCGGCCGGGCCGCCAGCACCCGCAACAGCTCGAACTCGCGGGCGGACAGGGCGATGCGGGTGCCGTCGGGCAGGACGACGTCACGTACCGAGAGGTCGAGCTGGCCCGGGCCGAGCCGCAGCACCTCGGTCGACTCGGAGGTCCGGCGGCAGAGGGCCCGGATGCGGGCGCTCAGCTCGTCGAGGTCGAAGGGTTTCGTCAGGTAGTCGTCGGCGCCCGCGTCGAGCCCGGCGATCCGGTCGTGGACGGTGCCGAGCGCGGTCAGCAGCAGCGCCCGGGCGACCACGGCGCGGGAACGCAGCCGGACGACCAGATCCAGCCCGTCGAGGGCGGGGAGCAGGCGGTCGATCACCATCACGTCGTACGGCCGGGTGAGCCCCAGGTGGAGGCCGCGCTGGCCGTCGGGGGCCTGGTCGACGACGTATCCCTCGTCGGTCAGGGTCTCCGCGACCATGCCGCGTAGCTCCGAGTCGTCCTCGACGAGCAGGAGTCGAGTCATGCCTAGATAGTGACACCGATGCATCGACAAGTCTCTATGTTCCGGAAAACTTGTCGTCTCAAACAAACAATCTACCGGCTTCCGGTGGTCACGAGCGACGGTGTGGCGGCAGAAGTGCGCGCCTCGCGCCGCTCGATCCAGCCGAGCAGCGGTGTCGTCATGAGTGTCGTGACGAGCGCGACGAGCACCAGCACCGTGAACAGCGACGAGTTCACGATGCCCGCCTCCAGCCCCACGTTGAGAGCGATCAATTGCATCAGGCCCCGGGCGTTCATGAGGGCCCCGACGCGCAACGCGACACCGTTCGGCTCGCCCATCAACCGGGCCGCGCCCCAGCAGGCGCCGAACTTGCCGATGATCGCCACGGCGACGCACGCGGCGGCGAAGCCGAGCACGGCCGGGTTGCCCAGCAGCGCGAACTCGGTACGCAGCCCGGAGTAGGTGAAGAACAGCGGCAGGAACACCGTCGCGGCGATCGGCGTCAACGTGTCCACCACCTTGTCGGTCTGGGCGGAGTGCGGCATCACCACGCCGACCGCGAAGGCGCCGAAGACCGCGTAGAGCCCGATCTCGTCGGTGTACCAGGCGACCAGGAAGAGCAGCGCCACGGTGCCCAGCAGCCGCGCACGGTCGCCCGGGAGCCCCATGACGTAACCGGTCACCCGCCGCCCACCCAGCCACAGCACCACCGCGAACAGCGCCGCGCCACCCGCGCAGACCAAGGCCGGGCCGACCGCGCCCGAGGCGAATGCCAGCACCACGGCCAGCATGATCCACGCGACCATGTCGTCGATCGCGCCGGAGGCCAGGGCGAGCAGCCCGAAGCGGGTGCCGGCGAGGCCGCGCTCGGTGATGATGCGGGCGAGCATGGGGAAGGCCGTGATCGCCAGCGCCACACCGACGAACGCCGCGGACACACCGAGCGACACGCCCTCCGCGCGGATCGGGACGAACCCCGCCATGCCCAGGACCAACAGGACCCCCAGCACCAGTGGAACCGTGACGCCCGCCAGCGACACCGCTCCCGCCGTGCCCGCCAGCCCGGTCACCCGGTGTGAGGTGAAGGCGTACCCGGCCTGGAACATGAACAGCACCAGACCGACCTGGCCCACCACGTACAGGATCGGCAACAGCGGCGCGGGGAACAGCGCGGCCTGCGCGCCCGGCCACAGCAGGCCCAGCAGCGACGGGCCGAGCAGCACCCCGGCGAGCATCTCGCTCACCACCGGAGGCTGACCCGCCCTGCCGAGCAGCCAGGAGACCAGCTTGCAGAAGAGCAGGATGACCGTGACCGCGATGAAGAACCGCGGGGCGAGTTCGGTGGGGGTCACGGGCCTGCCTCCTCAAAGAATCGGGTGCACAACTTCTGTCGCCGGGCGTCGACGACCATCCAGGTGCCGCAGGCGAGCTGCTTGACCGACCGCCCCACGTCGAAGAACCGGTCGCGCTGCCGCATCAGGGCGAGCCGGTCGCGGCCGGGACCGGGGAGGCCCCGGGGCGTCAGGTACGCGGGACCGCGGCTCGGCAGCGAGCGGGTGTGCGCCACCGACGAGCTGACCGAGAAGCGCCGCAGCACCTCGCGGGTCGCCGCGCGCAGTTGGACGGGGGCCGAGCCACGCGCCGGACAGGCCCGGTTGGCGGTGACGCCGTACGGGATGAAGTGCGCGTCCTGCCGACGCAACGTCGACCAGCGGTCCGGGTTGAACTCGGCGTCCGCCGCGGGGCCGGTGCGCTGGTAGGCCGGATAGTTGAAGAGCAGCACCGATCCGGTGGGGAGGACGTGATCGCCGACGGTGATGGGTCCGGAGGTGATCCGGTGCGCGATACCGAACAGCGGGTACACCCGCAGCGTCTCGTCGATGAGCCGGTCGAGAGAGCCGTCGGAGGTGTCCGTGACGGCCCCGGCGCACAGCAGGATGTGCGTCATGGCCTCCGACATCTGCACTACCGCCGTGTTGAAGAACGCACCCTGCAGATACCAGGCGGTCTCCAGGGCGGTGAACGGCGGTGGCAGCACGACCGGGCACGTCCCGGCGTCGATCCGGTCCAGCAGGTAACGCGTCAGGCGGTCCCGCCGGGACATGTGCCGCAGACTCATCCCCTTCAGTGCGGTGACCACGTCGTCCGCGTTCGCCACGATGAGTTCCCGGACGTCGCGCGGGCAGGGCGCGCCGAACACCAGCTCGTAGGAGACCTCGGCCCAGATCGGCATCATGAGGTCCCGTAGCCGCACGTGACTGATCCGGTCGGTCGGCAGCGCGTCGAGGATCCGCCGGGTCGCGGCCGTGGCCAGCTCGTCGGAGCGCGCGTGGGGGACGGCGAGTACCTGACGCGTCGTCCGCGCGACCGTCCGGTACCGCTCGCCGGGCTCCAGGTGCTCCTGGTGCATCTGCGGACCGGGCGCGAGCCAGTACCAGAACAGGTCCGACAGGCCCGCTCCGCGGCTGCGCCCGTCGGCGGCCGGGTCGCTGTAGACCCGCTCGAAGTCCTCCGGCCCCACCAGCGGCCCGGGGACGGGAACGCCCTCGGTCCCGTTGACCCGCTCGAAGATCCACTCCCGGAGGGTGACCACGGCCTTCACCGGCTCACCACCTGGTCGGGCGTCACATCGGCCGGCCGCCGCGCCCCGGCCAGGGCGAGGGCCTGATCCAGCTCCGTCGTCAGTCGTTCGAGTGTTTCCCGTACGCCCGCCGCGCCGCCCGCCGCGAGCCCGCGTACCACCGGACGCCCCACCAGCACCGCCCGCGCCCCGAGCGCGAGCGCGATCAGCACGTCGGTGCCGCCGCGCACACCCCCGTCGAGCAGCACCGGGATCTGCCCGCGCACGGCTGCCACGACTCCGGGCAGCGCGTCGAGCGTGGGGATCGCCCCGTCGAGCTGTCGCCCACCGTGGTTGGACACGATCACGCCGACGGCGCCGTGCTCGACCGCGAGGCGGGCGTCCGCGGGATGCAGGATTCCCTTGAGCAGGATCGGTAGTCCCGTGACGCCACGCAGCCAGGAGATCCGATCCCACCCCGCCGTCGCGTCCATCGCGATCGAGCGCACCCGGCCGGTCGCGTCGCGCATGTTCTCACAGGCGTAGCCGGGTGGCAGGTCGGTGAAGCCGTTGCGCACGTCACGCTCGCGCCGCCCGAACACCGGGGAGTCCACTGTCACCACGAGCGCCCGGCAGCCCGCCGACTCGGCACGCTTGACCACGTACTCCGTGAAGGCGAGATCGGGTTGCGGATACAGCTGGAACCACAGCGTCGCGCCCGCCGCCGCGATCTCCTCGACCGGCTGGGTGGCCGCCATGCTGACCACCATCGCGGTCCCGGTCGCCGCGACCCCGCGCGCGGTGGCCGTCTCGCCGTCCGGGTGCGCGAGTCGATGAAAGGCCGTCGGAGCGACCAGGACCGGGGCGGCCAGCGATGTGCCGGCCACCGTGGTCCGCAGGTCCCGCTCGCCGGTCGCCCGCAGCACTCGTGGCACGATCCACCGCCGCTCGAAGGCCCGTTCGTTGGCGGCCACCGTGCGTTCCCGCCCGGCGCCGCCCTCGAAGAAGTCCTGGTGGACAGGGTCCATGTCAGCCCTCGGCGCCGGAGAGGCAGCGCCTCAGGAACTCCTGGAGCGGCCGCACGTGGACCTCGGGTCGGTCCCACCGGTTCTCCAGGTTCTCGGCGAGGTGGTGGGTGCCGACCACTCGGCCCGCGCGGTGGTGACGGACGACCGGGTGCAGGTACGCCGCGTCGTGCGCCTGCCCGACCACGTCCTGGGCGACGCGGGTGACGGTGATGTCGAACGGGTCGACCTGGTCGTGGTCGGGGCCGTACTCCAAGGTGATCACGAACGCCTGGTCGTAGTCGTGCTCGGCGGTGCGCAGACCGGTCGACGTGAAGTAGTCCACCGGCACCTCCTCGTGGTAGCGGGCCTCGTCCCCGGCGACGGTCAGCACGTCGGCGAGGAACCCGAACTGCTGCCACAGGGCCGAGGTGCGGTTGACCCGCTCGATGACGGCCGCCGTCATGGCCGCCGGGTCGGCGGCGAGCCGCGTGGCCGGCCAGTCCTCGGCGTCGTACCGGCGGGAGAGGACCCGGTGCAGCGCGCGTACCGCGTAGCGGAAGCCGTGCACGAAACCGCTGGTGGACTTCTTGAAGTCGCGTTGCTGCGAGATCGTGCCGGCGAAGAACAGCCCCGGTACGTTCACCGACTCCCATTCCTCGGTCTGCGCCGGGAACCGGTCGGAGATGGCCAGTCGGGGCCGGGCCGAAGCGTCGAAGATCGAGTCGTCGAATCGGAATCCCGTGCACGCCAGCACCCGGTCGTAGTGCAGTTCCTTCACGACCTCGTTGGCCCGGGAGAAGCTGAACGCGACCCGGTAGCCCGTACCGTCGCGCTCGATGCTCTTGATCGTGCCGTCGAGGATCGCGTTCGCCGACTTGAGCTGATAGGTGTCGAGGAAGTTGTTGTTGACCGCGCGCAGGTGCCCGACGTAATGGGTGCGCCACGCCATCCGGACCGAGCTGGGCCCCGCGAGGTGGATCAGCGTCGTGGTCTCCATGAGGTTGTCGGCGGTCTCGAAGGCGGAGTTGCCCTTGCCGATGATCAGCACCTTCTGGTCGAGGTAGTCACGTGGCTCGACGCTCATCACGTCGTACCCCTCGGCCAGCTCGAATCCCGGGATGTCCGGCGCGTAGGTCTTCGAGACGCCGGTGGCGACGATCACCGCGCGGGCCGCCCAGCGCCGATCGCCGGCCTCGACGGTGAACACGTCGTCGTGTGTGGACACCCGGGTCACCCGGGTGCCGTAACTGACCTTGACGCCGGTCTTCGCGGCGAAGTCCGCGAGGTAGCGCACCATCACGTCGGCGTCCGGGAAGTACCGCTCGGTGTACTGCGTGAACAGCAGCGCCGGGTCGTCGGTGAGCAGGGAGTTCCAGTCGAGCCGCAGATTCAGTTCGGGGTCGTCCGTGCCGGTGTGCGGTTTGTTGATCGAGATGAGCTGCCGGTGCCGCGGATAGGTGGCGAAGAACGCCCCCGGCCCGTCGGCGCCCTCCAGCACCAGATAGTCACGCTTTCCGTCGGCCTCGAGCAGGGCGGCGAGCTGAAGGCCGGCCGGACCGGCTCCGATGATCAGGTAATCAAGCGTCACGGCGCTCACCGTACGAGCGGGAATTCAGAGAATTTTCAAGCTCCTCCAGAACTGCCGCCGCCGTTCGCACGTCACCGTCGAGCGGCCGGTCCGGGTCGATCGGGGGGATCGCCTCCTCCAACGCCCGAAGGACACGGTGGCATCCCACCGCCGTGGGCCGGCGTGCCCCCACGTGCACCGCCTGGCGCAGTCCCAGCCCGAGTGACCCGGTGATCAGGCGCAGGAGTTCCGCCTGGTCCAGAGCGCGGAGCGCGGCCTGTGTGCCGAGCGGGATGACGTCCTGGTTGTGCAGGTTGGTGGGGAGGCTCTGCGCGCTCGCGGGCACGGTGTCGCGCCTGATCTCGGCGACGAGTGCCGTCGACGCGAGCTGCACGCCCTGCAACCCGTGCTGCTGACCCGGCCCCGCCGCGAGCATCGGCGGCAGCCCGCCGTTACGCCCGGGATCCACCAGCAGGTCGAGCTGCCGCTCGGCGAGGTTGCCGACCTGGGCGATCACCATGGACAGGACGTCGGAGCCGAAAGCGGCGGGCTGGCCGAAGAAGTTGCCGCCGTGCACGACCTTGTCGTCGTCCGGAAAGAACAGCGGATTGTCGCTCACCCCGCGCAGGTCAGCCGCCACGACGCCGTCGACGTAGCGCAGGGCGTCCTCGGCCGCTCCGAGCAACTGTGGCGCGCAGCGGATGCTGTAGGGCTCCTGCAGCGGTCTGGTGCCGGACGCCCGCAGACCGGCGGCTGTCGCTCGCATCGCGGCGCCGACCTCGACGGCGCCCCGGTGACCGTAGGCGTCGAGGAGGGCGGGATCGAGGAACTGCGGGTCGCTGCCGAGCAGGTCGGCGAGGAGGCAGCTCAGCGTCCGCACCACGCGGTGCGAGGTGCGGACCCGGTCCAGGGCGAGGGTCAGCGCCGCGGTGGTGAGCGACGTGCCGTTGACCAGCGCGAGCGCGTCGCGACCATCGAGCGGCAACGGCTCCAGGCCGGCCTTCGTCAGGGCCTCACCGGCGGGCATCCGGACGCCGTCCAGGTAGGCGTACCCGCGACCGCGCAGCGCCTGAGCGGCGGCGCCGAGCGGGATCAGGTCGCCGCTGGCCCCCACCGAGCCGAACCTGGGCATGGCCGGTGTGAACGTCGTGCCGAGCATGGCGGCGAGCGCGTCGACCACGTGCGGCGAGACCCCGGACGCGCCCCGGGCCAGGGACCAGGCGCGGACCAGCAGCGTCGCGCGTACGACCTCCGGGGCGAGGTCCGGGCCCTGGCCCGCTCCGAGGTGGGCGAGGGTGTTGTCGGCCTGGTCGCGCTGGTCGGCTCGGCCCGCGTAGCCGACCAGCGCCCCGAAACCGGTGGTGGCACCGTAGATCGCTCGGTCGTCGCCGAGTGCCTTGCCGAGGAATGTGCGGCCGGTCGCCACTCGGTTGCGTACCTCTTCGCCGATCACCACAGTGACCGGGCCCCCGGCGGCGCGTAGGTCGGCGGGGCGTAGCGGAGCTGCCAGATCCACCTCAATCGTCATGGAAGCGGATGCTAGAGACAGGTTCTCAGAGCGCTCTGAAATCGTCTCAGTACATTGCGCCACATGACGCACGATTGCCTGATCATCGGAGCCGGGCCGGCGGGTCTGCAGCTCGCGGCCCTGCTGGAGCGCGACGGTCACGACTATGTGGTGCTGGAGGGCGGCCCGCGGCCGGGCACGTTCTTCGAGACCTATCCCCGGCACCGCCAACTGATCTCGATCAACAAGGTGTGGACCGGGTCGACGGATCCGGAGTTCAACCTACGGTCGGACTGGAACTCGCTGCTGACCGACGATCCGGCGCTGCTCTTCAAGAACTACAGCACGCGCTACTTCCCGGCCGCGGACGACCTCGTGCGTTATCTCGCCGACTTCGCGCGGGGTCTGCGCGTCCGCTACGACACCCGGGTGACAGCCGTGTCGAAGACCGCCGACGTGTTCACCGTGCAGGCCGGCGACCAGAGCTGGGCGGCACGGAGAGTCGTCGTCGCCACCGGCGTCTCCCAGCTCTACGTGCCGCCGATCGAGGGCGCCGACCTGGCCGAGCGCTACGACACCGTCAGCGTCGACCCCGCCGATTTCGTCAACCAGCGTGTGCTGATCATCGGTAAGGGCAACTCGGCCTTCGAGACCGCGGACGCGCTCGTCGAGACCGCCGCCACGATTCACGTCGCCGGGCCGCACTCCATCAAGCTGGCCTGGCAGTCTCATTACGTCGGGCACCTGCGCGCGGTGAACAACAACTTCCTGGACACGTATCAACTGAAGTCGCAGAACGCCGTCCTGGACGGCACGGTGGAGCAGATCAGCCGGCGGGAGGACGGTGGGTTCCGGGTGCTCTTCCGGTACGCCCGAACGGTCGAGAATCTGCGCGAGCTGGAGTACGACCGGGTCGTCCTCTGCACCGGATTCCGCTTCGACGCGTCCATCTTCGCCGAGTCCGCCCGGCCGGAGCTGGTCATCAAGGACCGGTTCCCGGCGCAGACGCCGGCCTTCGAGTCGGTGAACGTCAGCGGTCTCTACTTCGCCGGCACCCTCAGCCAGCAGCGTGATTTCAAGAAGTCCACGAACGGCTTCATTCACGGCTTCCGCTACGCCACCCGCGCCCTGCACCACATCCTCCGCGAGCGGCACCACGGGCAGCCCTGGCCGTCCCGGCGGATCGCCCTGACGCCGGAGGCGATCGCCGACTCGATCATCGCCCGGATCAACGTGACCTCGGCGCTGTGGCAACAGTTCTCGGTGCTCGGCGATGTCATCACGGTCGAGGGCGATTCCGCCCGCTACCGCGAGGAGGTGCCGGTCGCGTATCTGCGGGAGGCGGAGCCGGACCTGTTCGCGTTCCTGGTCACCCTGGAGTACGGCCCCGACCACGACCAGGTCGACCCGTTCGACATCACCGTGCCGCGTCCGGCCGAGAACGACGCGAACGCCGCGCACGACGCCAGCTACCTCCACCCCGTCGTCCGGGTGCTGCGCGACGGGCAGGTCGTCGCCGAGCACCACCTGGCGGAGAACCTGGAGAACACCTGGGACCTGCCGACCGTGCACCGGCAGCCCCTCGAGGTCTTCGTCAAGGGCGTCCTCGCCGATGCCCGGTGACGTCTGGCCGCAACCCGTCCTCGACCTCCTGGCGGCCGGCGGGGACCGGCCGGTCTTCGAGGATGGGCCGGTCGTCACCACCGCTGCGGAGATGGCGGGTCTGATCCGGCGCGTCGCGGCCGGGTTGCGCTCGACCGGCGCGGGGCCCGGAGTGGGTGTGACGCTCGATCTGCCGGTCACCGCCGCCGCCTTCGCCGCCACGATGGCCGCCTTCGCCGTCGGGGCGCGGGTGTCCGGGTGGCGTGCCGATCTGCGCCCGGCACAGTTGTCCGGCTCCCTCCTCGTCGACTCGGCCAGGCTGGCCTCGCTCACCGGGCATCCCGACGACGGGCTGCCACTCGTCGCGGCGGGACGGGCCGAGGATCCCGCGCGGATCACCTGGACCAGTGGCAGTACGGGAACGCCGAAGGGTGTGGTCCAGACGTACGCGGCCATGTCGGCGGCCTGGGCCCCGTACCCGGACCGGTGGCCGCCGGCGGTCGCCGACCTGGCCACCCGGATGCAGCGTTACCTGGTCTTCGGCTCGCTGGCCAGTCAGGTGATGCTGGAGTACGGCGTCGTCGCCCTGGCGGCCGGCGGCACCCTCGTCGTGGCACCCCGGCCGGTCTTCCCGGACGCCCTGGTCGAACACCGGGCCACGGCGAGCGTGATCACCGTCGGCAAGTTGCACCAGCTGATCCGGGACCAGCGTTCCCACCCGGTGGACCTGCGTCACCTGCGGGCGCTGATGGTCTCCGGGTCGCCACTCGCGCCGGGCCGACTGGCGGAGGCCCTCGACCTGCTGGGTCCGGTGCTCTTCCACGGGTACGGGCAGACCGAGACGTCGATGATCGCCATGGTGACCCCCGCCGAGATGGTGGGAGACGCCGCCACGCTCGCCACGGTCGGTCGCCCGGCCGTCGACGTCTCCATTCGCGACGGTGAGATCTATGCCCGCACACCCGGGCAGGCGTCCTCGTACTGGCAGGACCCGGACGAGTCGGCCGAGGTGTTCGTGGACGGCTGGGTGCGTACCCGTGACCTGGGGGAGCTCGACGCGAACGGTTACCTGCGGCTGCTCGGGCGCGCTCGGGACGTGATCATCGTCAACGCGCAGCTGGTCCACGCCGGACCGGTGGAACGGGCGCTCGTCGCCGACGCCGCGGTCGGCGAGGCGTACGTCGTCGGGCGCCCGGACGAGATGACCGGCGAGGCCGTACACGCCTTCGTGGTGCCGGTGGCCGGGAGAACGCCTGACCCGGACGTGTTACGCAAGATCGTGGCCGCGCAGGTGAACGATGCTGCGGTGCCGCGAACCGTCACGGTCATCGACCGGGCCCCGCTCGCGCCGAGCGGCAAACCGGACAAGAGTCGACTCGCGCAGCTTCTTGACGATTCGTGACGGTGGGGCCGACAGACGAAACGCCCTGACCGGGAGACCCGGTCAGGGCGGTTGTCGACTGTATGTCCGGTACGGGCCGAGGTCAGCCCTGGCGGCTCTTCCACTGCGGGTTGGCGCGGTTCACCACGACCGTCCGGCCGCGACGGCGGACCACCACCGAACCCGGCTTCTGCTTCAGTGCACGCAACGAGCTACGTACCTTCATCTCTGCCTCCTCGGTGCAAGCGGTTCCGGGTATCGAAACGCCACGCCCACCCCGGGGATTCCCCGCCCCTAGACTGGCGGTCGGCGATGCGCGGGGAGGTGCCGGAGTGTGGCCTGGGGCTTTTGTGACTGTGGTGTACGCGTTCCTCGGTTGGCTCGTGGCGTTCAGCGCCCGGGTCGCGCTGCGCCCGACGGTGAACCGGAACCGCAGCCCCGGCGTACGAACCCCGGCGACCATGCGCTCGGCCAAGCACTGGCACGCAGCGCACCAACGGGTCGCCCAACCCCTGCGCCGCACCGGCATCCTGCTGGTGGTCGCCTCGCCGCTGCCGATCCTGCTCGGCGCCGCCTTCGGCGACCCTCCGGTGATCGCGGCCGTACTGGTGTTGGCCCTGCTCGTCGTGCCCTACCTGCTCTACCTGGCCTACCTCGCCGATCGCGCCGCAGGGGCCGTCGACGGGAAGCGGTGACCGGGCCGGGCGGCGTCGGATCTGGTGACCCGGGCCGCCCGCAACCCGGCGGTGCTCAGCCCAGGTGCTGCTCGATCTCGGCCAACTCGTCGGCGGTGAAGTCGAGGTTGTCGAGCGCGGCGATGTTCGTCTCCAACTGCTCGACGCTGCTCGCCCCGATGATCAGGCTGGTCATCCGTGGGTCGCGCAGCGCCCAGGCCAGCGCGAGCTGCGCGAGCGACTGGCCGCGCCGCTCGGCGACCGCGCCGAGGCCCCGGATGGTGGCCATCTTCTCGTCGCTGAGGTCGCTCTCGTTGAGGAAGACGCTGGTGCGCACCCGCGAGTCGGCCGGGATGCCACCCAGGTAGCGGTCGGTCAGCAGGCCCTGGGCCAGCGGGCTGTACGCGATGCAACCCGCGCCGACCTGCTCCAGCGTGTCGAGCAGGCCGTCGGACTCGGTCCAGCGGTTGAGCATCGAGTACGACGGCTGGTTGATCAGCAGCGGCGTACCCAGGTCACGCAGGATCGCGGCGGCCCGCGTGGTCTGCTCGGAGTCGTAGTTCGAGATGCCGACGTAGAGCGCCTTGCCGGAGCGGACGATGGCGTCGAGCGCGCCCATCGTCTCCTCCAGCGGAGTGTCCGGGTCGAACCGGTGCGAGTAGAAGATGTCGACGTAGTCCAAGCCCATCCGGCCCAGCGACTGGTCCAACGAGGAGATCAGGTTCTTGCGCGAACCCCACTCGCCGTACGGGCCGGGCCACATGAGGTATCCGGCCTTGCTGGAGATGATCAGCTCGTCCCGGTACGCCCTCAGGTCGGTGGCGAGCATCCGGCCGAAGTTCTCCTCCGCCGAACCGGGCGGCGGACCGTAGTTGTTGGCCAGGTCGAAGTGGGTCACACCCAGGTCGAAGGCGCGTCGCACGATGTCGCGCTGCCGCTCGAACGGACGGTCCGGGCCGAAGTTGTGCCAGAGCCCGAGGGAGACGGCGGGCAGCCGCAGGCCACTGCGCCCGCTGCGCCGGTAGGTCATGGAGTCGTAGCGGTCATCCGCGGCGAGGTAGGTCACGATCATGAGCCTAGCTCTGGCCGGCGCTGCCGGGGATCGGGCGTGCGAACCCGGACATCGCGGTAGTTTCGACGCGACGACCGGCCCGGCCCAGCGGAGAGTGAGCGACGTGGACGACATCACCGCACTGATCCTGGACGACCACGCCGCCTTCCGGCGTGGCTTCGCCCGCCTCGACGACGCCCGCGACGAGCAGGAGATGCTCGCCGTCTGGGACGCCCTCGCCCTGCACCTGGACATCCACGCCGAGGCGGAGGAGGCGATCCTCTACCCGCACCTGGTCAAGCACGGCGACGACGGCGAGGACGAGACCGCCGACGCGATCGGCGACCACAACAAGATCCGGGACGCCATCGCCGAGGCGAAGCTGCACCCGGTCGGCTCGGACGAGTGGTGGGCGGCGGTCGGCAAGGCCCGCCGGGAGAACAGCGAGCACCTCGCCGAGGAGGAGGACGAGGCGTTGCCCGACTTCCGCCGGCACGCCGGCGTCGAACTCCGTGCCGAGCTGGGGCAACGCTGGCTGACCTTCTACGGCGAGCACAAGAACGGCCGCAACCTGCCGTTCCGCGACAAGGACCCGCAGCAGTACGTCGCCGACCACCGCTGAGATCTCCCCGGCACGGGGGAGTCGCCCGAGCCCGGTTCGGCAGCAGAATGACGAGGTGACAGTCCGAGCGGCGCTGACCCCGCTGGTCGCCGGCACCACCTGGCGACGCGGCGTCTTCCTGTTGCTCGGCGGGGTGCTGGCGCTGCCGTACGGGGTGCTCGCGGTGACCTTCGCCCAACTGTTCGCCGACTCGGCGATCCCCCGCCCACTGGTCTACGCCCTGCTGGTGATCGCGGCGCTGATCGCCGGGCTGCCGCTGCTGCTGGACGGCAGCCGGGCACTGGAGATCGCCGCCGTACGAGCCCTGCTCGGCGTCGACCTGCCCGAACCCGCGCCCGGGCACCGGGGCGACCGGGAGACCCGGCTGCGCAGCGCGCTCTGGATCGCCACCCATCTCATCGTCGGCGCGGTGGTGATGATCGCGCTGTTCAGCGCCCTGCCGATGGCGCTCGCCTTCATCGCCCAGCAGTTCGGCATCGGCACCGAACTGATCAGCCGGGAACGGTTCGGGCCGCTGGACGGGCGCGACGGCGGCTGGTTGACGGTCAGCGGGGTGGTCCTGCTGGTCGGCCTCGGCTACGCGGTCGCCGGGCTCGGCGCGCTCGCCGGCTCGATGGCGCCGGTGCTGCTCGGGCCGGCCCCGGCGGAGCGGATCGCCGCCCTGGAGGCGGAGGCCGTCCGGCTCGCCGAACGCAACCGGCTGGCCCGGGAGCTGCACGACTCCGTCGGCCACGCGTTGACAGTCGCCACCCTCCAGGCCGGGGCCGCCCGCGAGGTCCTGCACACCGACCTGGAGTTCGTCCGGCGGGCGCTCACCGCCATCGAGGAGACCGGGCGGACCGCCATGGACGAGCTGGACCACGTGCTCGGGCTGCTCCGGGACACCGGCAACGGACGCCCCGTGGTGGCGCCGCAGCGTACCCTCGCCGACCTGGACCGGTTGGTCACCGACGCCCGCGCGGCCGGGCTGGTGGTGCACGCGCATCGCGTCGGCGACGCGGCGCGAGTCCCTCCGGCGGTCTCCCGGGAGGGTTACCGCATCGTCCAGGAGGGACTGACCAACGCCGCCCGCTACGGCGACGGGCCGGTGGCGCTGCGGCTGGACCTGCACCCGGAGGCACTGGAGTTGGAGCTGGTCAACGCGATGAGCCGCCCCGGTCGGACCCCGCTGGGCCACGGCGGTCGCGGTCTGGACGGCATGCGGGAGCGGGTGCTGCTGCTCGGCGGCCGGATCACCGTGGGACCGGACGGCGACCGGTGGCTGATCCGGGCCCGCCTGCCCTACGAGGAGGCCCGATGACCACCGGCGTGCTCATCGTCGACGACGACGAACTGATCCGGATCGGGCTGCGGGCCATCATCGACGCCCAACCCGACCTGCGCGTCCTCGCCGAAGCCGCCGACGGTGCCGAGGTGCCGCCGCTGGTGGCCCGGCACCGGCCCGACGTGGTGCTGATGGACGTGCGGATGCCCGGCATCGACGGCATCCAGGCCACCCGGCACCTGCTGGCCACCTCCGCCGACCCGCCCCGGGTGCTGGTCGTCACCACGTTCGCCAACGACGAGTACGTCTACGAGGCGCTGCGCGCCGGCGCCTCCGGCTTCCTGCTCAAACGGGCCCGGCCCCCCGAGGTGGTGGAGGCCGTCCGGGTGGTCGCGGCGGGGGAGTCACTGCTCTTCCCGGCCGCGATCCGCCAGTTGGTCGGCGCGTACGGGCCGGTGGGCGGCGACCGACTGCGCGCCGCCCGGCTCACCGAACGGGAGGCCGAGGTGCTGCGCTTGATGACCACCGGCCGGTCCAACCCGGAGATCGCCGCGCACCTGGTGGTCGGTGTGGAGACGGTCAAGACGCACGTCGGCAACGTGCTGGCCAAGCTGGGCGCCCGCGACCGCACGCAGGCGGTGATCGCCGCCTACGAGTCCGGCTTCGTCACCCCGTCCGGCTGACGGGTCCCTCACCCGGGGGAGCGGGTTCACCGCTTGCCGGGAGGGAATCAGGCAGCTGTCCGTCGACGCTGGGAGCATGACGACGATCACTGCGTATCCACCCCGTGCCGACTCCCGCCGGCCGGACCGGCTCGCCCCGCTGGCCGCCGGTTGGCTCGGCCTGTGGGGCGTGCTGGCCCTGGTCAGCATGCTCACCGACGGCGGCTACCCGCTCGGCCCGAACGACAGCAACGGCGGCGACGTCAGCCTGCTGCGCCTGGTCCCGGTCGAGGTGGCCACCCCGATCTTCGCCGCCGTGCTGCTCACCGCCGCGGTGGCCGCCCTGGCGATGAGCCGCCCGGCGGTGCGCCCGCCCGGCCCGCTGCGGGCTCTGCTCGCCGGGTACGGCTGGGCGGTGGCGTTCGCGCTCGTCCTGGTCGTGCCGGACGTCCGAGTACTGATCGTCCTCGGCTACCTGCCGATACTGATCGTCGGGGCGCCGTTCGGCTGGCCGCCGGTCGACTACGCCGACGTCTTCAACTGGGCGCTGTTCGCCCGGTTCGCGGCGCTGGCCGGCGGTCTGCTGCTGGCCGGGGCGGTGCTCACCTGGCAGCGCCGTACCACCGGGGCCTGCGTCGGCTGCGGTCGCGCCGACACCGGCCGACGGTGGACCACCCCGGCCGCCGCCACCCGCTGGGGTCGGTGGGCCGTGGGCATCGCCGCGGCCATCCCCTTCACGTACGCGGTGACCCGGTTCGCCTGGGCGGCCGGGATCCCGCTCGGCATCTCCCGCGAGTTCCTGACCGAGATGCAGGACACCGGGCTGGTCTGGGCCGGGTTCGGGCTGGCCGCGTTCGCCACCGTCGGCGCGATCCTCACCCTCGGGCTGGCGCAGCGCTGGGGCGAGCGGTTCCCGCGCTGGATGCTCGGTCTCGCCGGCCGGCGGGTGCCGGTGAGGCTGGCCGTGCTGCCCGCCGCCCTGGTCGCCATCTCCGTGACCGCGGCCTCGCTCGGGCTGCTCAGCAACCCGAAGTTCTGGGAACTCACCGGCGGGCTCAGCCTGACCGGGGCGCCGATGCTGCTCTGGCCGCTCTGGGGCGTGGCGCTCGGCGCGGCGACCTACGCGTACCACCTGCGCCGCCGTGGCACTTGCCGGCGCTGCGCTCGGAGCTGATCGAACGTGTCGCCGTAGCCGGTCACCGGATCGATGGTCCTTCCCGTCCGGACGCCGGATTTTCCATGGACGGATGGCCGAGAACAATGTCTGCGGGCCGCACTGTGGCGTTGAACCGGATGACCCGCCCGACCCACCGCGCAAACAGCGTGCGGCCGCTAGGATGACCCGGTTCGTCGGCGGGGTCGGCGTTGTGACGGGTCTCGGCCCGGCGGCTTCCGCACAATTCATTGCTCACTCGGGCGCGAGTCCTTTTCGCGGGTGGACGGATCATGATGGATACGACCGATGGCGCACCTCAGGGCACCCTCGTGGACCTCAGCGAGGTGAGCCTCGCCGACCTTCAGGAACTGGACCAGTCGGTGTTCGCCCACTCGCTACGCCGAATTCTCGACGAGATCGATCGCCCGCAGGAGGCGGTCGCCGGGTGGAATTCGGCGATGTGAGGATGCCGGGTGGCGGGCGCGGCTCGATGGGGGCCGCCACGGTAGCCGAGGGCGGCGTGTCCACCCGCCCACGGCCCGTCCCGTTCTCGGAGTTCATCCTCAAGGTGCACAGCCGGTGCAATCTGGCCTGCGACTACTGCTACATGTACGAACTGGCGGACCGCAGCGCCCTCGCCGACCCGCTGCTGATGGCCCCGGACGTCTTCGACCACGTCTGCCGGCGGATCCGCGAACACGTCCACGCCCACCGACAGAGCGCCGTACGGATCGTCCTGCACGGCGGCGAACCGCTCCTGGTCGGCGCTCCCAACCTGGTCCGGATGGCGAGCCGACTCCGGGAGGCACTCGCCCCGTCGCAGGCTCAGATCACCGTGCAGACCAACGGCACCCTCCTGACCCGCCACGCCCTCGCCCTGCTCGCCGACGCCCAGGTGCGGGTCGGCGTCAGCCTCGACGGCGACCGGACGGCGAACGACAGGCACCGGCGGTACGCGTCGGGCCGCAGCAGCTACGACGAGGTCGACCGGGCCCTGCGCCTGCTCGCCGAGCGGCCCGACGCGTACGCCGGTGTGCTCTGCGTCGTGGACCTCGCTGCCGAACCCCGACAGACCTACGAGGCGTTGCTGTCGTACCGGCCGCCGATGGTGGACTTCCTGCTCCCGCACGCCAACTGGGAGGCGCCGCCGCCACGGCGAGGTGCGGACCGGAGCCCCTACGGCACCTGGTTGGCGGCGGCCTTCGACGCCTGGTACGACACCTCGCCCCGACTGACCCGGGTCCGACTCTTCGAGGAACTCATCAACCTGCTGTTCGGCGGGCGCAGCCGAACAGAGTCCCTCGGGCTGAGCCCCGTGGCCGCCGTGGTGATCAACACCGACGGGGCGTACGAGCAGGTGGACACGCTGCGCTCCACCTACCCCGGAGCGGTCGGCACCGACCTGACCGTCTTCACCGACACCTTCGACGACGTACTGCACCACCCCGCTGTCATCGCCCGCCAGATCGGGGTGGACGCGCTCGCCGCCACCTGCCGTACGTGCCCGGTGCACCGGGTCTGCGGTGGCGGCAACTATCCGCACCGGTACCGGGCGGGGAGCTTCACCAACCCCTCCGTCTACTGTGCCGATCTTCTGCACCTCATCGCCCACGTCGAGCGACGCCTCCGAACGGACCTGGCAGCCATGCCCCGGGGGGGCTCGTGACGGGATACCACCGGCTCACCCCAGACGACCTCGCGGCGCTCGCGGCCGGCCTCGGTGACCAGCGGACCATCCGACTGCTGCGCGACGGCCAGGTGAGCAAACGCATGCTCCAGTTGCGCGTCCTGCTCGACACCGTGGATTCGGAGGAGACCCACCGGCACTTCGGGCTCTGGGCGACGGCGGCGGGCCGGTCACCCGAGGCGGGGCCGGCGGTGTTGGCCCTGCCGCACACCGGCGCCTGGTTGGCCGGCGCGCTCCGGCGACTGCGCTCACCGACGCCGTCCGCTCCGGCGCCCGACGCGGCAGCCGGCCGTACGACCGGCGGGTTGGTGGTGCAGACGGCGCCGGAACCGCCCGTCGAAGCCGAGTTGACTGCGCTCGGGTCGCTCGCCGCGGTGGCGGCCCTCCGGGCCGGAATGGATTTCGAGCTCAGCGTCGTGCCGCGCGACGGCGCCGTCTACCTGCCCACGCTCGGGCTGGCGCGGGTCGGGGAAGCGCAGCGGGTGACCATCTCGCGGGTGGGGTCGCGGCTTTTGATCGGGCCGGTCGAGGTGTCACCGGCTGCACCGTCGGACGCGGGGCCGGGCGCGGAGACAGCCGGTTGGTCCGGCCTGCACCGACTGCGCAGCACGGCCGACGGGCTGACGCTGCGGATCACCCTCGACGACCTCGACCCCTACCGGGACCGGCACCGGCTCTGCGCCGCCGAGCGACTCACACCCGCCGAGGTCGCCGAGTGGCAGCGGCTGCTCGACGACGCGTGGCCGATCCTGGTACGCCACCACCGCCGGCACGCCGAGGCGATCGCCGAGGGACTGGGCTGGCTCGTGCCGCTGGTCGCCGACTCGGTCAGCGCCGGGGTCAACGTCACCAGCATGGACGCGTTCGGTTCGGTCTCGATGACCCGTCCGATCGACGGGCAGGCGTTCGCGCTCGGCCTGCTGCACGAGTTCCAGCACGCCAAGCTCGGTGCGACGCTCGACGTCGAACCCCTCTACGACCGCGACGACCGCCGGTACTACTACGCCCCCTGGCGCGACGACCCGCGCCCTCTCGGGGCCGCCCTCCAGGGCGTGTACGCGTTCATCGCGGTGACCGAGTTCTGGCGGGGTCGTCGCGCGCTGCTCAGCGGCGGCCCGGCCCGGATGGCCGAGGTGGAGTTCGCCCGTTGGCGCGACCGGGTGTCCCGCACCTGCGCGGACATCGAGTCGTTCGGCCGCCTGACCCCCGCCGGCCGCGAGTTCGTCGCCGGCCTGCGGCGGGTCATCGACGACTGGCGGGACCCGGTGGACCAGGGAGCGGCCGAACTCGCCCGGGAGGCCGCCGAGGACCACTGGACGGTCTGGCGGCTGCGGAACCGCCGACCCGACCCACACGTCGTCAACCAGCTCGCCGCCGCCCGTGCGGCCGGACTGCCGTGCCCCGCCGTCACCGTCGTGCTGCGGGTGGAGCCGGCCGACGGCCGTTGGCTGAGCCTCAGCCCGCGACTCGACCTGGTCCGGCTGCGGCTGACCGATCCGGAGCGGTTCAGGCGGCTGCGTACCGGCGCGGAACCGCTCGTCGACGCACTGCCCACGGCGTCCGACGGGGACCTCGCCCTCGCCGCCGGGGATGACCTCGCCGCGCGCGAGAGCTATCGCCGGCAGGTGTGCGTCGACCCGGAACTGCTGTCCGCCTGGGTCGGACTGGCCCTCGCCGAACAGCGGTTGGCGGCGGCGCAGAAGACCGGCGGGGCCGACCCCGAGCTGTGCCGCGCGGTCTACCGCCAGCTGCGTACGGACGGGCACCCCGAGGACCCGTTGGAGCTGGCCCGCTGGCTCGCGCCGGTGACCTGCGTGGCGGCACCGGGCATCGAACCCGACGGGCAACCCTCGGTCACGTCGGTGGCGGTTCCAGATCGCAGTTGAGGCGGTTCGCCTCGACCAGAGCGATGGTGTTCGGGTGGTGCTCGCCCAGGACACGGCGGAAGAGCGGCATCACCGAGTCGCGCAGGGCGCGGGCGCCTCGGTGGTCCCCGGCGACACTCAAACTCGTGGCCAGGTTGTTCGCCACCGCCAGAGTGTCCGGGTGCGACGGGCCGAGGATCCGCTGGGCGCGCTCGTAGCAGTCCTGGTCGGTGGCGAGGGCCGCCGCGAACTCCCGACGCCCGTACCAACAGTTGGCGAGGTTGATGTTCGCGGCCAGCGTGTACGGGTGGTCGGCACCGATCTGCTCGGTGAACCGGTTGACGACCTCGTCGGACAACGCGAACGCCGCGTCCAGATCCCCGGCCTTCCGCAGGAAGATGGCCAGGTTGTTGCCGTACGCCAGGGTGAACAGATGGTCCTCGCCCATCGCATCCCGATACCAGCGGTACACCGGGCGCGCCCGGCGAAGCGCCCCCGCGTCGTCCTCCAGGGCGGACTCGTCACAGGCCAGATTCATCGCGGCGGCCTGCACGTCCGGATGATCCGGACCGTGCCGGCGGCGGGACCGGACCAGCACGTCCGCGCTCAACGCGTGGGCCCGCTCGAACTCACCCAGCTTCCGCAGGGTCACCGCGTAGCTCTTGCTCGCCCGTAGGGTCTCGCTGTCCTCCTCCCCGAGCACCTGCCGGTCCGCCTGCACGGCCGCCTCCAGGACCCGTCGGGACTCGCTGAGGTCGCCGGTGTCGCGGAGGTCCCGGCCGTACTGCCCCTCGGAGAAGAGAGTGAACGGATGCATCGGCCCGAGGGTGTCGCGGCGGCGGGTCAACGTGCGCTCGTTGAGCCGCAACGCCCCGCGCAGGTCGCCGACCAGACGCAGCGACAGGGCCAGATTGTGCGCGGCGATGAGCGCCCGCGAGTGCTCCTCGCCGAACACCTCGCGGGCCAACTCCTCCGTCCGGGTGTCCAACTCGCGCGCCCGTTCGAAGAACCCCAGCGCGCGCAGGTCCGCGGCGAGGCTGCCGGCCACGATCACCGTGTACTCGTGGTTCTCGCCGAGCGTGTCGGAGAGCCGCTGGTACACGTCCTGATCGATGTCGTACGCGGCCTGGTACTGCGCTTCGAGGCGCAGCGCGTTGGCGAGGTGGAAGCGCATCATCTGGGTCGGCGGGTCGTCCGCGCCATGCTCCGCCCGCCACGCCTCGATCGCCTTCTCGGCCAGCTCGGAGCAGGTGGCGAAGTCGACCCGGGTCCACATGTACCGGGCCACGTCCAGCAACAGTTGCCGAACCTCCGGCTGCGGTGAGTTGAGGGTCTTCGACGGCAGCAGGTGGGGCCAGAGGTCGGCGTAGATCGGCCAGTTGCGGGGCTGGTCGGGGTCCTTCGGGTTGGCGGCGGCGAGGATCGCGTGCACGTGACGCCGGTTCTCCGCCTTGACCTCGTCGGACAGCGACTCCCGGATCAGCTCCTGCACCAGTGGGTGCATACGAAGGCTGGCCTGGTTGCCGTCGTCACCGCGGTCCGAGGTGCGTCCGCGCACGTTGTCGATGCGGGCCAACGAGTATCGGCCGACATCCCGCAACGCGCGCCCCATGAGCAGGGGATCGCGAACCGAGGGATCGTAGGGGAGCAGCACGTCGATGAAGCTGTCGTCGTAGAGCAGCGACATCGGGATCGGCTCGGCGGCGAAGAACGCGCAGACCTCCAGCAGCTTCGCCGCCGCAGGGTTGCGCTCCCGCAGGCTCTCCAGCGAGACGAGCCACGGCTCCGCGCCGGTCTGCCGGTAGTCGGTGGGCAACTCGTCGGAGAGCATGCCGGGCAGGTAGCGGCGTAGCCGCCGCAGGTACTGGGTGGCCGACTCGCCCGTGGTCGCCAGCCACGCCCCGGCCTGTTCCACGGCGAGCGGCAGGTCGCCCAGGCGCGCGGCGACCATCTCCGCGTCGGCCAGGGGCAGGCGGGGAATCCGCCGACGCAGCAACGTGGTGCTTTCAGCCCGGTCGAAGGCGCCCACCTCGAGGTTGCGGGCATGCCGCGCCCAGACGTGGTTGCGCGTGGTGACGAGCACGTGCCCGGGGCCCTGCGGCATCAGGTCGTGCAACTCGGCGGGGTCGTCGGCGTTGTCCAGCACCAACAGCCACCGCCGGTACGGGTCGCCCCGACGCAGGGCGTCCAGCACCCACTGGACCCGCTCGGCGACGTTGCCTCCGAGTGGCGTGTCCGCCTTGGCGGCCAGCCGGTCGGCGAGCGAGGCCAGGGCGAGCCGCATCACGCTCGGCTGCTGTGCGGAGATCCACCAGACGACGTCGTACTCGGCGCGGAAGCGGTAGGCGTACTCCAGGGCGATCTGGCTCTTGCCGACGCCGCCCAGACCATGCAGCGCGAGCGGGGTGTGCCTGGCCTCGGCCGACGACAGCCAGTCGCGCATCTCCTCCAGGAGCGGGCTACGGCCGACGAACTGGACGTTACGCGGCAACGGCACCCGCCAGACCGGCGGTTCGTTGCCCGGGAAGCGTCGGCGTTGCCCGGCGCCCTCCGGGTCGGTCGCCGGGCGGGCGGGGTGGTCCAGCGCTTCGAGCAACCGGCTGGCGGCCTCCTCCTCGGTGGCGCCCACCAGGTCCACCGGGACCCGCTCCAGGAACACCGCCGGCGCGCGGGAGTTGTCCAGCCGGACGGGCACCAGGAAGTTGCCGCCGCTGCCCGCCTCGAAGGTGGTGGCCTGGGACCACAACTCGCCGGCGTTCGGCGACTGCATGTATTCCTGGGACAGCAGCACCACCAGCCGGGCGGCGTCCTTGAAACCGACGGCCGCCGCCGCCCCGCCACCAGGGCTGGCCGGGAAGTCGACCTCCCGCATCACCGTGTGCAGGCCTGCCGAACGGAGCTCGTCGCGGACCCATTCGGCCCAGGACCGGTCGAGGGAGACATAGCTGATGAACACGTCGGGTGTCGCACCGGACATGCGTTGCCGCTCGAACTTGGCCAACCACTGGCGGCGCAGCCGATCCTCTATCGCCGGCAGGCTGTCGACGGCGTTCTCGGTGATCGCCTTGGCGAGTCGCTCGTAGGCGGCGAGCAGGGTGCCCTCGTGGTGGGCCCGGTCGCCGAACCCCGCCAGGATCTCCTCGTACGCGTAGTAGGGCTGGTAGGGAATCTCGATCTCGCCCCAGTATCTGTCGCTCTCCTCGGGTGAGGTGCGCGGCAGCAGCGGCGCGAAGCGGCGGCGCGCGTGGTCACGTCCCGCTTCCAACTTGAGCTGCTCGGCGTTGTCGACCCGCATCGGCACCGGCAGGATCCGGATCGGTCGGTCGCCGCGTTGCCGGATGATGGAGCGGGTGACGCCGGCGGCTCCGTCGATGCTCTGGTCGTTGAGCGTGAACGACGTCACCACGGCATCGGGCAGTCGCACGGTGCAGATGCCGGCGCCGTCGCTGACCCCGGTGCGGCTGTCGATCAGCACGTAGTCGTAGTGCTCCCGCATGCTGGCGGCCAGCGCGTCGAGGAAGCTGTTGCCGCCCAACTTCTCGAAGAACGCCTGCCAGTCGAACGTGCTGACGGCCTTGGTGTACGCCGTGTCCTGTCTGCCGGCCGGCAGGAGGTCCAGACTGCCCCGGGTAGTCGGACCAGCGGAGGGCCGGACGGCCGTGGCGGGAGCCAGGAAGTCCCAGTGCAGCGAGACGGCGTGGTGCAGTACGTCGGCCGCGCTGCCCAGCCAGTCCTCGTCCTCCGTCTCCTCCAACGGTCGAACGACAGCCTCGGCGTAGTCACGGACCATGTCGATGACCCCGGTCGAGGTCCGCAGGTCCTTGTCCAGGAGGAACGGGTGAAAATACTTGTGCAGACCGGGGGATTCCAGGTCCCAGTCGACAGCGAGCACCCGGTAACCGTTGGACGCCAGGATCCAGGCCACGTTGGCGAGCGCCATGGTGCGGCCGGTGCCGCCCTTGTACGAGTAGAACGTGATGATTCGACCCTCGACACCGTCGCCGGTGATGCCCGGATCAGCGCTCGTCGTCACGGCCGTCCTCCGCTGCGGTGTCGTCGCCTTCCGCCCCCCAGGGCCCGTCGATGCGTGGCGGTCGGGAGTCGGTGGCGGGGCCCGGAGGCCGGTGCACCGCTCCTCGGCTGAACACCCGGTTACGGGCGACCTCCAGCACCTCCGGCAGCTCCTCCTGGAAGGCGCGGTGGGTGAGGATGTTGGATCGGTACAGCTCGTCGTCCGAGGCCAACTCGTCGAAGATCTCCCGACAGGCGCGGGACAGCGACTGCCAGTGCTCTCGGGTCTCGGTGTCGTCACGACTGCTCGGGATCAGCACCGCCGTGGTGCCACCGTCGCGCAGGGCGGCCGCGGCATGGGCGGTCAGCGACTGCCGCTGCTCGGGCAGGCGGGTCAGCCAGGCATCGACGATCAGCACCATGATCTGGTTGTAACGGGCCGCCTGCTCGGCGCGGCGGGCCAGCTCGGTCAGGTCCACGACCGTCGACCGATAGCTGTGGTCGGCGGCGATCTCACGCGCGTAGTCGACGACCGGGTCGGGGAACGGCGGTCCGTACGGCGCCCATGCCAATGCGCGGTCGCCGTAGGTGTTCACGTGTTGGCGTACCGTGCTCATCTCGTCCCGGTGTGAAGCCGCCACGATGAAGTGGACCAGCATCGGTGCGAACTGGTCGACGTCCGCGGTGAGTTGCCCGGCACCCGCGGGGCGGTGGAAGGCGCTGACGACGGACCGGAGATCGATGGAGCGTTGGACGTCCGGCAGCGGATGCTCCTCCACGCTGGACACGATCTGGTTGGCCAGCTCGAAGAGGAACGTGCGGTAGTCGTCGCTGTGCCGCTGGAGCCGCATCAACTGCCGGACTCCCAGCCGCTGATAGAGGTCGCCGAGGCTGTGGGAGGAGTATTGCAACGGGGACGCGACCGGATGGATGCGGCCGGGTCGGGCCGGAATCCACATCAGCGGTTTGAGGAGCGAGCTGTCCACGCCGTTCTGCTGGTCGAAGCGGGCAGTGCGGTCGGCGAAGATCTGCCATTCCTGGCCGCAGGCCTCGCTCTGGAAATACCTCGGGGTCATCAGGGCGAGGAAGGACCGGCACGTGCTCAGCGCCTCGACCAGCCGCTGCGGCCATCGCTCGCCCAGGAGGATGGTCCGATCCACGAAACCGACCCGCTCGTCGCGGGGTAGACCCGCGATCAGCCGTACCTCTGCGCTGAGGTCCTCGTAAAGACGTTGGACCAGTGCGTCCTCGTCGCCCCTCGCGTAACTGAGGAAGAAGTACAGCACCGCACCTCCGCGCCGGGAGAGGTTGACCATCGGATGGCCGGGCCGTGACCCCGTCGGTCACGACCATTGTGCGGCGGCCGTAGCGGCGGAGCTAACCGTGAGTATAGGGGCGGAGACCACGTGCCACAGCCCGCCGATCGGCGCATCCAGAGGGCGTCTCGGATATCACTTTCCGTATTGGCGTGGGTCGACTCCGGCGTGAGCTAGCGTGGGGCGGGTGACTGCGCCTAACCCGGTAAACCCGGTTCCACCGGCCGACCTGCCCGGCACGCTCGGCGCGCTGCGGGCGGCCGGTCACCAGTACCGCACCGTCAAGCAGGAACTCCGTGACAATCTGCTCGCCCGGATGCGCTCCGGCGAGGTTCGTTTCCCCGGCATCGTCGGCTACGACGACAGCGTGCTGCCCGAGGTCGAGCGGGCCCTGCTCGCCGGGCACGACATGGTGCTGCTCGGCGAGCGCGGCCAGGGCAAGACCCGACTGATCCGCTCGCTCGGCGCGCTCCTCGACGAGTGGACCCCGGTCATCCCCGGCTCGGTGCTCAACGAGCACCCGATGCACCCGCTCACGCCGGCGTCCCGTGCCCGGGTCGCCGAGGCCGGCGACGAGCTGCCGGTCGGTTGGCTGCACCGCTCGATGCGCTACGGCGAGAAGCTCGCCACCCCGGACACCAGCGTCGGCGACCTGATCGGCGACGTCGACCCGATCCGGATCGCGCAGGGTCGCACCCTCGGCGACCCGGAGACGATCCACTTCGGGTTGGTGCCTCGCACCAACCGGGGCATCTTCGCCGTCAACGAGCTGCCCGACCTGGCCGAACGGATTCAGGTCGCCCTGCTCAACGTGCTGGAGGAGCGGGACATCCAGGTCCGCGGCTACCAGTTGCGGCTTCCGCTGGACCTGCTCCTGGTCGCCAGCGCGAACCCGGAGGACTACACCAACCGGGGCCGGATCATCACTCCGCTCAAGGACCGGTTCGGCGCGGAGATCCGTACCCACTACCCGGTCGACCTGGCCCTCGAGCTGGCACTGATCCGTCAGGAGGCCGACCTGGTCGCCGACGTGCCGGAGCACGTGCTGGAGGTCCTGGCGCGCTTCGCCCGCGCGGTACGGGAGTCGCCGTCGGTGGACCCGCGCTCCGGCGTCTCCGCCCGGTTCGCCATCGCCGCCGCCGAGACCGTCGCCGGTGCCGCGTTGCGCCGCTCCGGCCTGCTCGCCGCCGCCGGTGACCAGGAGGATCGCCCCGAGGCGGCGGTGGCCCGGGTCGGCGACGCGGTGTCGGTGACCAGCACCCTGCGCGGCAAGGTGGAGTTCGAGAGCGGGGAGGAGGGGCGGGAGATCGAGATCCTCGCGCACCTGCTGCGTACCGCGACCGCCGAGACGTTCCGGGCGCACCTGTCCGGCTTGGACCTGTCCGGTTTCACGGCGCTCGTCGATGACGGCGCGGCGATCGAGACCGGCGAGTTGGTCAGCGCCGCCGAGTTGCTGCGGCAGGTCGGCACCGTGCCCGGTCTGGCGAAGGTCCTGGACCGGCTCGGCCTGGGTGACGCGCCCACCCCGGAGGAGGCGGCGGCTGCCGTCGAGTTCGTGCTGGAAGGGCTGCACCTGACCCGCCGGCTCGGCAAGGACGTCACCGACTCCGGGCGCACCGTCTACGGCGGCCGGGGCTGACCGTGGCCGGCAACCGGTTCCGGTACGGGCAGTGGACCGGCGGGCCCGACCCGCTGGCACCCCCGTACGACGTGCGGGAGGCGGTGGACGCGGTCGGCGCCGAGGTGCTGGCCGGCGGCAGCCTCCGGGAGGCGTTGCGCGATCTGCTGCGCCGTGGCCCCAAGGGGCGAGGTGGGTTGGACGACCTGGCCGCCCGGGCCCGGCGGCTGCGCCGGGAGGCGCTTCGTCGCGGTGACCTGGACGGCGCGGTGACCAGGGCGCAGGCCCTGCTCGACCAGGCCCTCGCCGCCGAGCGGGACGAGCTGCGGGGCCGCGACGACGACGGCGCGCGGTTCGCCGAGTCGGTGCTGGACAACCTGCCCCGCTCGACGGCGCGCGCCGTGGAGGAGCTGTCCGGCTACCAGTGGGCCAGCGACGACGCCCGCCGCTCGTACCAGCAGATTCTCGATCAACTCCGCGACGACGTGCTCGGTCAGCGTTTCGCCGGGCTGCGCGACGCCGTGCGGGCGTCCGCCGACCCGGCCGCCCAGCAACGGCTCGCCGAGATGATGGGCGACCTGAACGACCTGCTGGCCCGGCATGCTCGCGCGGAGGACACCACCGACGCGTTCGCCGAGTTCATGCGGCGACACGGCGACTTCTTCCCGGAGAAGCCGGAGACGGTCGACGAGTTGATCGACGTGCTGGCCCGCCGCTCGGCGGCCGGTGAGCGGTTGATGAACTCGCTGTCCGACCGGCAGCGCGCCGAGCTGGCCGGTCTGATGCAGCAGTCGCTCGGTGACCGCCTCGCGGGGGAGTTGTCCGCACTCGACGCGAACCTGCGGGCGCTGCGCCCGGATCTACGGTGGGGGCGCGGTGAGCGGGTCCGCGGCGAGCAGCAGCTGGACTACGCCGACGCGGCCGGAGCCCTGGGCGAGATCGGTGAGCTGGACGACCTGCTGGACCAGCTCGACCAGGAACACCCGGGAGCGACCCTGGACGACGTGGACGTCGAAGCGGTGGCCCGCACCCTGGGACGGGACGCGGCCGACGACGTCCGCCGGCTGCGCGACCTGGAGCGGGAGCTACGCCGGCAGGGTTGGGTGAGCCGGGACGCGGACGGCCTCACCCTGAGCCCGAAGGCGTTGCGCCGGCTCGGCGGGACGGCGCTGCGCCGGGTCTTCGCGGACCTGACCGCCGGGCCACGCGGCCAGCACGACCTGCGCTCCGCAGGAGCCGCCGGCGAGGTCAGCGGCGGATCGAGACCTTGGGAGTATGGCGACGAGCAGCCGTTGGACGTGGTCCGGACGTTGACCCGGGCGGTCCGTCGGGCCGGGCCCACTGTCCCCGTGCAGCTCGCTGTGGACGACTTCGAGGTGGTGGAGACCGAGAAGCGGGCCTCGGCGGCGGTGGTGCTCTGCGTCGACCTGTCGTACTCGATGATCTCGCAGGGTCGTTGGGGGCCGATGAAGCAGACGGCGTTGGCGCTGGCGCACCTGATGGAGACGCGTTTCCCGCAGGACGCCCTGCAGATCGTGGGTTTCGGCCGGGAGGCCATGACGCTCACCCAGCAGGAGCTGGCCGCCGTCGAGCCGGACCTGGAGCAGGGCACCAACCTCCAGCACGCGCTGCGGTTGGCGGGTCGACACCTGCGCCGGCACCCGGACGCCGAGCCGGTGGTGCTGGTGGTCACCGACGGGGAGCCCACCGCGCACCTGGACCCGGACGACGGGGAGGCGCTGTTCCACTGGCCGACGCTCCCGGAGACGATCGAGGCGACGGTCCGTGAGGTGGACCGGCTGAGTCGGTCCGGCGCCACGCTCAACCTGTTCATGCTCGGCGACGACCCGGGTCTGCGGCGCTTCGTCGACGCGGTGGCCCGCCGCAGCCGGGGCCGCATGTTCACGCCGGACACCGACGACCTCGGCGAGTACGTGGTTTCCGACTACCTCCGCTCCCGCCAATCCCGCCGCTAACGTCCCGCGTTGCGGGTTGACTGGGGGCATGGCGGAGAGCGGAGGGTTGCGGCGGGCCTACGGGGCGCTGCTCGCCGAGGTGGACGCCGGCGGTTTCGGTCCGGCGCCGGAGGGGCAGCTCAGTGCCGAGCAGATCGTCGCCCACCTGGTCGCCAACGACGAGCTGATGATCCAGGCCACCGAGGCGCTGCTGGCCGGGTCGCCGTTCGCGTACTACGAGATGGAGGAGGACGTGCACCGCCCGCAGCTCGACGCGTTGGCCGCCGAGCAGGGCGGTCTGCGGGGCCTCACCGCGCTGCTGCACGGCACCAGCGAACGGTTGTGCGGGCTGGTCGACCAGCTTGGCCTGGCGGCGGAGACGCCGGTCGAGACGCACCTGCGTGAGGGCTTCGACCTGATCGTGGACGAGTCGCTGCCGTGGTCCCGCACCCTGGACCTGCACACCCGGGTCCACCTGCCCAAACATCAGGCCCAACTCCAGATGCTCCGCGCCTGAGCGCTCGGCCATGTTCGGCCCCGGCCGGTGGGTGGCCCGGCCCTTGGGCGGCTCCGGCATGTGGGCGGCTCCTGCGTGTGGCGGCTTCAGCCTCTGGGTCGACCGGTCGGGCTCGTCGTCCGGCGGAGCGGGCGGCCCCGGGGTATCGCTCATCGCTGCGATGCCCGCTGCCGCGCCGATGCCAGCAGCATCGGCGGGGGCGGCGTGGCCGGTCGTGCGGTGGGGTGGTGCGGTCGGACGCAGCGGCGGTGGGCGGCTGCTGGTGGTGGTGAGCGGCTGCGCCGGTGGTTTGGCGGCAGGGCTCGGCTCAGGTGTCGATCAGCTCGGGGCGTGGGTGGAAGGTGCGCCGGTAGGTCGACGGCGCGACGCCGATGCGGTGGTGCAGTTGCTGGCGCAGGGCGGCGGTGGTGCCGAAGCCGCAGCGGTGGGCGATCTGGTCGACGGTGAGGTCGGTCGTCTCCAGCAGCAGTCTCGCGTGGTCGGTGCGTTGTTGCAGCAGCCACTGCGCGGGGCTCAGGCCGGTCTCCGACCGGAAGCGCCGGGTGAAGGTGCGCACGCTCATCCGCGCCTGCCCGGCCAGGTCTCGCAGGGCGATCGGCTCGTGCAGTCGCTGCCGCGCCCATTCCCGGACGCCGGCGGTGCTGGTGTCGGTGGCCTTCGGCACCGGCCGCTCGATGTACTGCGCCTGGCCGCCGTCCCGCCACGGTGGCATCACGCAGCGACGGGCCGCCCGGTTGGCCACCTCGCTGCCGTGGTCGAGGCGGATGACGTGCAGGCAGAGGTCGATCCCGGCGGCGACCCCGGCCGAGGTGAGCACCGGACCGTCGGCGATGAACAGCACACCGGGGTCGAGGTCCACCCGGGGGTGCAGGCGGCGGAACCGCTCGGCGTACGCCCAGTGGGTCGTCGCCCGACGACCGTCGAGCAGCCCGGCGGCGGCGAGCACGAACGCTCCCGTGCAGATCGACACGATCCGGACACGCCGCTCGTGCGCCGCGCGCAGCGCCTCGGTCACCTCCGGCTCGATGATGCCCGCTGTCAACGCGTTACCGGCCTGGATGCCCGGCACGATCACCGTGTCGGCGGTGTCGAGCAGCTCCAGGCCGTGGTCGGGGACCACCTGGAAGCCGGCGGTGCTGCGGACCGGCCGCCCGCCCGGGGTGCACACCCGCACGTCGTAGAAGTGCGTCTGGTCGGCGGCCCGGGCGGTGCTGAAGACCTGGGACGGGGTCCCGAGGTCCAGGCCGACGACCTGGTCCAGGGCGAGTACGGCGATCCGGTGCGGGCGAACGGTCATGGCCCGATTATTGCGCATGATGGCTTTCCGGCCACTCGTCGCCGCGGTGGGGCGCGCACAGACTGGTCCGGTGACCACGTACCGCCGTCTGCACCCCGCCTGGCTGGTCGCCGCCGCCGCCTTCGTGGCGCTGGTCGGCGCGGCCGGTTTCCGCGCCACACCCTCGGTGCTGCTGCACCCCCTGCACGAGGAGTTCGGGTGGCCACTGGCCACGATCTCCGCGGCCGTCTCGGTCAACCTGCTGCTCTACGGGTTGACCGCGCCGTTCGCCGCCGCCCTGATGGACCGCTTCGGCATCCGCCGGGTGGTCTCCGCGGCGCTGCTGCTGGTCGCCGCCGGCAGCGGGCTGACCGTCTTCATGAACGCGAGCTGGCAGCTCCTGCTCTGCTGGGGAGTGCTGGTCGGGCTGGGCACCGGCTCGATGGCGCTGGCGTTCGTGGCCACCGTCACCGGGCGCTGGTTCGTCCACCGAAGGGGCCTGGTCACCGGGGTGCTGACCGCCGGCGGGGCCGCCGGGCAGCTGGTGTTCCTGCCACTGATCGCCATCCTGGTACGCGACCACGGGTGGCGGACGGCGGCACTCGTGGTGGCCGGAGCCGCCCTGGCGGTCGTACCCCTGGTGGTGTGGTTCCTGCGCGAGCACCCGGCGGATCTCGGGCTGCCCGCCTACGGCGCGACCGAGGTCGTCGCGGCGCCACCGGCGACCGGCGGCGCGGCCACCCGGGCCCTCGGCGCGTTGGCGACCGCGGCCCGGACCCGTCCGTTCTGGCTGCTGGCCGGCGGGTTCGCGATCTGCGGCGCGACGACGAACGGCCTCGTCGGTACGCACTTCGTGCCGGCCGCGCACGACCACGGCATGCCGCAGACCACCGCCGCCGGGCTGCTCGCCCTGGTGGGGCTCTTCGACATCGTCGGCACCATCGCCTCCGGCTGGCTGACCGACCGGGTGGACAGCCGGTTGCTGCTCGGCATGTACTACGCGCTGCGCGGGCTGTCCCTGCTGGTGTTGCCGAGCCTGTTCACCGGCACCGCCCAGCCGAGCATGCTGGTCTTCATCGTCTTCTACGGGTTGGACTGGGTGGCCACCGTGCCGCCGACCGTGGCGTTGTGCCGGGAGTACTTCGGCGGGGCCGGAGCGGTGGTGTTCGGGTGGGTGTTCGCCGCGCACCAGTTCGGCGCGGCGCTCGCCGCGACCGGCGCGGGACTGGTCCGGGATCGGCTCGGCGACTACGCGATGGCCTGGTACGTGGCGGGCGCGCTGTCGATCGGCGCGGCCGGACTGTCGTTGCTGCTGCGTCGGCGACCCGGCCGTCCGGTCTCGGAGGCCGTGCTCGCGGCCGCGACCGCGCCCAGGGCGTGGAGCTTCCGGGGCTGAGGCCGGGCCGTCAGCCCAGGGTCCACTGCTGGGCCGGTCGGCCGTCGCAGGACCGCTGCCGCACCTCGTCGCCCGCCTCGACGCCGTCGTCGTCGGCCTGCGCGCACCGGCCGCTGTGCACCGCGACCAGCAGCACCGGGCCGGTGCCGGTCGCGGCGAGCCGCCACTGCTGGTTGGCCTCGCCGTGGCAGGGGTACTGCAGGATCTTCGCGCCGTCGTCCCGGCTGCCGCCCTCGACGTCGAGGCACTGCCCGTGGGCGGCGTTGGTGAGCGTCACCACGTCCGCGCCGATCGGGTTGACCACCCACTGCTGTTCCGGGCCGCCACTGCACCCGGCCACCTGCGCCTCGGCCTCCTTGCCGTCGCCGTCCAGCCCGAGGCAGAGCCCGGAGGCGACCCGGAGCACCCTCGGCCCGGTGGGCGGCCCGGCCGGGGTGGTCGGTGACGGCTCGGTCGGCTCGGTCGGGCTCGGCTCGGCTGCCGGTTCGGTCGGCTCCGCCGGGATGGACGGCGTGCCGACCGCCGCCGGAACCTGCTGCTCGTCGTCCCCGTCGAACAGCCCGGTCGCGAAGAGCACCCCCAGGAGCGCGCCGACGACCCCGACCGCCACCGCGACCCGCAGCAGCGGATCGGACAGCGGCCCGGGGCGGGGTGCCGGTCGCCCGCCGTAGACGGTGCCGGCGGGTTCGGGGCGTTCCTGGGGCGCGGACATAGGCGCCATCCTCGCCCACGGCGGCGCGCCGGAGCCAGTCCGGCGGCGACGGCAGCGCTCAGCGGGCGGGCTGCGGGTCGGTCACGTCGGCCACGGTGGCGTCGAGCGCGGCGATGGCGGCGTCGGCGTCGACCGCGACGGCGAGACCACGAACGCCGGCCCCCAGACTGATCTCCCGGCCGCGCAGCCGCTCGTCGGCGATCACCGGCCAGGCCGTGCTCGCGCCGAACGGGGTGATGGTGCCGCGTTCGTAACCGGTGGCGGCCCGTGCCCCCGCCGCGTCGGGCATGGAGAGTCGCTGCACGCCCAGCAGCGCGCGCAGCTTGGGCCAGGAGATGACCCGGTCGCCGGGGGTGAGCACGAACAGGTGATCATCCGCACCCCGACGGACCACGATCGTCTTGACCACGTCGGAGACGGCCACGCCCTGAGCGGCGGCGGCTTCCGCGAGGCTGCCGACCTCACCGTGGCTGACCAGCCGATACGGCAGTCGGGCGGCGTCCAGGGCGGTGATCGCGGGCGATGGCATGCCCGCCACGGTAACCGCCTCACCCGGGGCCGGACGGGAAACTGCCCTCGTCGACATCCCACGGTTTCCGAAACGCGAGCGTAAGGTGATCACATGCGCGCTGAGCGTGTGGATCACCCCATTGACCATGATCAAGCGGTGGACACGCTGCGACGGTCGTACGCCGCGGTGCCCACGGGCGAGCCTGTCCGGCTGGCCAAACGCACCTCCAACCTGTTCCGCCCCCGGTCCGCTCCCCGGACCCCGGGCCTCGACGTGAGTGCCCTGAACGGGGTGCTGTCGGTCGACCCGACCGGCCGTACCGCCGACGTGCAGGGTATGTGCACGTACGAGGACCTGGTCGACGCGACGCTGCCGCACGGGCTGATGCCGCTGGTGGTGCCGCAGTTGCGCACCATCACGCTGGGCGGCGCGGTGACCGGCCTCGGGATCGAGTCGACCTCGTTCCGCAACGGCCTGCCGCACGAGTCGGTCCGCGAGTTGGACATCCTCACCGGCTCCGGCGAGATCGTCACCGCCCGACCCGACGGGGAGCACGCCGACCTGTTCACCGCGTTCCCCAACTCGCTGGGCAGCCTCGGTTACGCCACCCGGCTGCGCATCGAGCTGCAACCGGTCGGGCGGTACATGGCGTTGCGCAACGTCCGGTTCACCCGACTGGAGGCGCTCACCGACGCGATCGCGAAGGTGACCGCGACCCGTTCCTGGGCCGGGGAGCCGGTCGACGCGATGGACGGGGTGATGTTCAGCCCCGGCGAGGCGTACCTGGTGTTCGCCACGTTCACCGACGCCGCCGGTCCGCCCAGCGACTACACCGGTCAGGAGATCTACTACCGGTCGCTGCGCCGGAGCACCCGCGACGTGCTCACCGCGTACGACTATCTGTGGCGCTGGGACACCGACTGGTTCTGGTGCTCGGCGGCGTTCGGTGCGCAGCACCCGGTCGTACGTCGGCTCTGGCCGGCGCGTTACCGGCGCAGCGACTTCTACCACCGGCTCGTCCGACTCGAACACCGACACCAGGTGGCGGCCCGGATCGACCGGCTGCGCGGCCAGCCGGCCCGGGAGCGGGTCGTGCAGGACGTGGAGATCCCGCTGGACGAGACGGCTGACTTCCTGCGCTGGTTCGCCAGCACAGTGGGGATGAACCCGGTGTGGCTGTGTCCGTTGCGCCTGCGTGAGCCGGCGGGGCCCGGTTCGGCGCGGTCCTGGCCGCTGTATCCGCTCCGGCCTGGGCAGGACTACGTCAACATCGGGTTCTGGGGGAGCGTGCCGATCGCGCCGGGCGCCGCCGACGGCGACGTCAACCGCACGATCGAACGCAGGGTGTCGGAGGCGGGCGGGCACAAGTCGCTCTACTCCGACGCGTACTACGACCGGGACGCCTTCGACCGCCTGTACGGCGGCGACACGTGGCGGGCGGTGAAAGACCGCTACGACCCGGACCACCGGCTGACGGGACTGTACGAAAAGGCGGTAGCACGAGCATGAGCCTGACCGACAGAGATCAAGGGGCGGCGAGCGTTCCCGCCACCCCGCCGGCGGGGGGCCGGCGCACGGGTCCGACCGTCGCGGACATCGTCCGCGCGGTCACCACGGGACCACTGCCGATTCGGATCACCGGGTACGACGGCAGTGCCGTCGGCCCGTCCGACGCCGGCATCACCCTGGCGATCCGTTCCGAGCGTGGCCTGTCGTACCTGCTCACCGCCCCTGGCGACCTGGGCATGGCCCGGGCCTACGTCAGTGGCGACCTGGCGTTGCAGGGGGTGCACCCGGGTGACCCGTACGAGGCGTTGCGGGTGCTCAAGGACGAGCTGCGGTTGCGCCCGCCTTCGCTGGCCGAGGGGCTGACGCTGGTCCGTGGGCTGGGCTGGGAGCGGCTGATGCCGCCACCGGCACCTCCGCAGGAGGCGCAGCCTCGGTGGAAGCGGGTGATGAACGGGCTGCGGCACTCCCGGGTTCGGGACAGCACGGCGATCTCGCACCACTACGACGTCTCCAACGCCTTCTACGAGAAGGTGCTCGGCCCGTCGATGACGTACACCTGCGCGGTTTTCCGGTCTCCCGACGACACGCTGGAGCAGGCCCAGGCGGCGAAGTACGACCTGGTCGCCGGCAAGCTGGCGCTGAAAAAGGGGATGCGGCTGCTGGATGTGGGGTGCGGCTGGGGTGGCATGGTGCGGCACGCCGCCCGGGAGTACGGCGTCAAGGCGCTCGGGGTGACCCTGTCGAAGGCGCAGGCGCAGTGGGCGCAGGCGGCGATCGAGCGGGAGGGGTTGACCGGGCTGGCCGAGGTGCGGCACCTGGACTACCGGGACGCGCCGCCGGAGCGGTTCGACGCCATCTCGTCGATCGGGTTGACCGAGCACATCGGGGTGCGCAACTACCCGAGCTACTTCGGGGCGTTGCGCGGTCGGCTGCGCCAGGGTGGGCGGCTGCTCAACCACTGCATCACCCGGGCGGACAATCGGGCGCCGCACCGCTCCGGCGCGTTCATCGACAGGTACGTCTTCCCGGACGGTGAGTTGGCCGGTCCGGGCCGGCTGGTCAGCGAGATCCACGACGCCGGGTTCGAGGTGCACCACGAGGAGAACCTGCGCCGGCACTACGCGCTGACGTTGGCCGCCTGGTGCCGCAACCTGGTCGAGCACTGGGACTTCTGCGTGTCCGAGGTGGGTGCGGGCACCGCTCGGGTGTGGGGGTTGTACATGGCCGGGTCGCGGATGGCGTTCGAGCGCAACGGCATCCAGCTGCACCAGGTGTTGGCCACGCACAACGGCCCGGACGGGGTGAGCGGCTACCCGCTGCGTCCCGACTGGTTGCCCTGACCATCCGCTGAGCGTCGCCGGAGGTCGCGTCGAGAAAGTCGGCGCGGCTTCTCGCGAACCGATTGACAAACAAGTTTTGTACGTACAAACTGATTTTGCCATGAGAGACGTCCTGTACCTGGAGCAGATCGAGCAGGCCGAGGTCCTGCTCAAGCCGCAACGCGTCGAGGTGTTGCGGCAACTGGCCGAACCGCGCACCTGCACCGAGGTCGCGGCCCGACTCGACCAGACGCCGCAGCGCGTCTACTACCACGTCAAGCAGCTCGTCGCGGCCGGCCTGGTCGAGCTGGTCAACGAGCGCAAGGTCCGCGGGATCACCGAGGGCATCTACCAGGCCGCCGCCCGTTCCTACTGGCTGTCCCCCCGGCTGGTCGGCCGGATCGGGCTACGCCGGGCCCGCGACGAGCTCAGCCTGGGCTACCTGCTCGACCTGATGGAGGAGGTCCAGGCCGACGTCGCAGCCCTGGACCGGGCCGCACCCGAGCTGCCCTCGATCGGCGTGTCCGGCGAGATCCGGGTGCCGGCCGAGCTTCGCCCGCAGTTCCTGCACGACCTGCAGACCGCACTTCAGGACCTGTTCACCCGCTACGGCGGCAGCGAGGGAGATGCCTTCAAGCTGGCCGTCGCCTGCTATCCGAAAGGGAACGACAATGAGTGAGCCGATGAAGCTCAAGGCCCGTCTCACCGCGCCCGTCGGGCGTGTCCGCAAGGCCCTCACCGACCCCGCCGAGCTGCGGGTCTGGCTGGCCGAGCACGCCGAGGTCGAGCTGCCCCAGCGGTACGAGTTCTGGGGTCGCTACACGCCCGAGGGTGACGCCCCGCATCAGCGACTGCTGCACGCCGACGACGACACGCTGCGCTTCGGCTGGCTGCTCGACGGGGTGGAGACCACCACCGAGTTCCAGTTGACCGCCGAGAGCGCCGACAGCACCGTGCTGACGCTGACCCAGAGCCACTTCGACTTCGCCGAGGCGATGAGCGGCTCCAGCATCCGGGGCGTGCTCCAGACCTACTGGTCACTGGCCATCGCGAACCTGGCCAGTCACCTGGAGGGCAAGCCGCTGCTGCCCCGCACCGACTTCACCTCCGCCGACCTGCGCGGTGAGCTGGTCATCGCCGCCCCCGCCGACAAGGTGTGGGAGTCGCTCACCGACTCGGAGCAGGCCAGCGCCTGGTTCGGTTACCCGATCGGCATCGAGCCCTGGGTCGGTGGCCGGTACGCCATGGGCGGCTTCGAGACCGGCTACGCGGCCAAGGTCGTCGACCTGGAGCCCGGTCGCCGGATGTCCGTCGACTGGGGGCCGACCGGCGTGACGAGCTGGGAGCTGGCCGAGTCCGACGGCCGGACCACGCTGACCTTCGTGCAGAGCGGCTTCGACGAGGCCAACCCCCCGTACGGGGCGTGGAGCGGGTCGGTGTCCGGCCTTTACGAGCTGCGCCGCTTCCACGAGGTGCCGAACTGGCAGTCGATCTGGCTCGCCGCCGAGGTCCCCGGCCTGGAGCCCCAGCCGACCCTCTGAGCCACCACCCGCGGACCCGAGATCCGAGCACCATCAGGGGAACTGCTGCCTCCAGCCGGCCGGAGGCAGCAGTTCCCCTGTTCTTATGCGGATCTTGCGATCTCAGGCGATGGCTGCGATGTCGCCGTCATCGAAGTAAATGGCCTGGTGTAGCCGACCTCCGAGGGCGGCGGCGTAGCGGGCCACAACGTCTTGACCTGAAATCCGGCCCTGCTCGATCTGGGAGACCCGACCCTTGGTGACGCCCATTCGCTCAGCGATTTGTTGCTGAGTGAAACCGCGAGCGCGTCGCACCTCGGCGAGGCGGTGACCGACGATCTGCGCGAGCAACTCCTGCTTGCCCTCTTCGACAGCCGCCTCGCCGCCGGCGCGCTGCACGTACTCCGCCCGGATATCGGTCCACCGCACGTGACCGCTCACCGCTGTCCCCCTCCTGCTGTGCGCGTTCCTTCAAGTAAATCTCGTAACGTTGCTCCGCGAGCGGGATGGCCTGCCGGTACCAACTCGTCCACTGGCCCGCCTTGTCACCGGCGACGAGCAGAATGCTCGCCCGCCAGGGGTCGAAGACGAAGAGGATGCGAACCGTGCCGGGGCGTAGCTCCTTGAGATTCGCTATGGACGACCCGCTGATCGTGTCTACCAGAGGGCGTCCCAGACCCGGCCCGGCTTCGGCGAGCGCGTCGATCGCCTGGACGACCCGGGCGAGCGTCGCCTTGTCCAGGCTGTCGATCCAGGCTCGCACCTCGTCGACGACGAAGACGTCCCACTCCTCATGCACTCTCGGAGTATATCAATTGCTATACCACCTTCGCGGTTCCACTGAAGGGAGGGTCTGAATTCGGTGACTTCTCGGGTTCGAGTGGGTACTGCCGGGCGATGTTCTTCATCTTCGGTCTGCGTACCAAGGTCGACCGGTCCGGTGTCGTGCAGCAGGTGTGCCGACACTGCGGCAACCACGCCGCGCAGGTGATCACCCGGCGGGTGACCAAGTTCACCCTCTTCTTCATCCCGCTCATCCCGGTCCGCACCCGGTACGCGCAGCAGTGCACGTTCTGCGGGGCGGAGTACGGGATCGCCAAGGCCGACGCCCAGCGCCTCCCGGTCGCCTGATCCGTCGATGGAACGCTTCCTCTGCTGGCTGATCGGTCGACCGACGCCCCCGGTCGACGTGGCACCGCACTCCGTGGCCCGCCCGCCCTGCACCCCGGGTCGGCGCAGACGCCGCCGCGTACGCCGCCCGCTGGCCGGCACCACTTTGCCCCGATCGCCCTGGAACCGTTCCGCCGGCCGCTGAACGAGGGACAACGCGTCGTCCGACGATCGATTACCGTCGTTGCGGTCAGCCTGCTGACCGCCCAACCGAGGCGGTCATGTCGCGACACGGGGGGTCCACTTTGTCAGCACACCGTGGGCGTCGGTGGGGCGCAGCCCTGCTCGGTGCCACCGTCCTCGCCGGCCTGTTGGGCGGCGGATCAGCGCACGCCGTCGCCGGCGCCCAGCCGGTCCCGGACGGCAGCTACCGCTTCAACGTCAAAATCAGCTTCGGTGCCGAGCTGGCCTGCTCCGGCGCGCTCGTCCACCAGGACTGGGTGGTGACGGCGAAGAGCTGCTTCGCCACCGCGACGACGCCGGTCGTCGCGGGTCCGCCGAGCCGGCCGAGCACCGTCCTGGTCGGCCGGACCGACCTCACCGGCACGACCGGTCAGCAGCGCTCCGTGGCGTCGCTCAAGCCGCATCCGGATCGCGACCTCGTGCTGGCCCGCCTCTCGGCGCCGGTGACCGACGTCGCCCCGGTCACGCTGGCCGGCACCGCCCCGGCCACCGCCGACACACTCACGGCGACCGGTTACGGCCGGACGGCGACCGAGTGGGTTCCCGACCGGCTGCACCAGGGCGCCTTCACCGTCGACGCCGTCGCCGCGACCACCGTCGGGCTGAGTGGCGCGTCCAGCGGCGCGACACTGTGCCGGGGCGACGCCGGTGCGCCGGTGTTCCGCGAGACCGCCGACGTCACCACGCTGGTGGCCGTGGTCTCGTCCTCCTGGCAGAAGGGCTGCCTCGGCGAGGTCGAGACGCGCGACGGAGCGACCGCCACCCGGGTCGACGACCTCGCCGCCTGGGTCGCCGAGCAGACCGCGGACGTCCAGATCTTCGGTGTGCAGGCCGACGGGCGGCTGACCTACAGCGTCATCGACTCGGCGACCGGTGACCTGCGCGCCAACCGGATCTCCACCGCCGCCCTCGGCTTCGCGCCGAAGGCGATGGCCACGTTGAACGAGAACACCATCCTGATCACGGACACCGGCGGCACGATGTACCGGGTGGACGTCACCGGCTACGACCCGCTGACCTACACCACCACGAACATCGCCACCGGCTACTCGCCGTACGACCGGTTGACCTACGACGGCTACGGCTCGCTCTACTACATCCACGGCACCACGAACGAGCTGTACCGCCGGACGGTGACCAAGACCAAGCCGGTCGGCGCGGACATCAACCGGTCCACCCTCATCTCCTCCGGCTTCGGGCAAAGGACCATCACCTCGCCGGGGGCCGGCCGCATCATGGGTACGGTCGCGGACGGCCGGCTGCTGTCGTACCGCATCTACGGCAACGGACCCAGCGCGTGGACGGTCGGCGAGCTGGCCAAGACCGGTTGGGCCGCGCCGACGCACCTGCTCTCGCCCGGCGGCGGTGTCTACTACGCCCGCACCTCGGCCGGTCGGCTGGACCGCTACCGCGACGCCAACCCGTTCGACGGCAGCGGCACCGACATCGCGTCCTTCCCCACCGACCCGGTCAGCACCAGCGGGTGGAACCAGGTCCTGCTCTCCGCCCGTCCGTGGACCGGCCTGGTGTCGGTCTTCGGCGCAAAGCCGGACGGACGGCTGTCGTACACGGCCTTCGACCCGGTGACCGGCGAGAAGCGGATCACCACGGTGTCCACGCAGACCCTCGGGTTCGCCCCGAAGGCGATGGCGACGCTGAACTCGGACACGCTGCTGGTGACCAACAACAGCAGTCTGTACCGGGTGGACATCACCGGCACCGACCCGCTGACCTTCACCCGTACGGCCGACCCCATCGGCGGCGGGTGGAGCCACGACCGGCTGGTCTTCGACGGCTTCGGCTCGCTGTTCGGCCAGGCCAACAGTGTTCTGCGGCGATACACGGTGACGAAGGCCAAGCCGGCCAACACGACAACCGACATCACCGCCAACACGGTGGTCATCGAGAGCGGGTTCGGCGTGCCCTCGCTGGCCGCCACCGGCAAGGGTCGGCTGCTCGCCACGACGAACGCGGGCGTCCTCGCCGCGTACACGATCCCGGCGGCGGGCGGTTGGAGCCGCGAGGATCCGGCCGGCAGCGGCTGGGGCGGCGTCACCTCGCTCTTCTCGCCGGGTGGCGGGCACTACTATCGCCGCGACGCCAGCGGCGTGGTGACCGGCTGGTTGGACAACAGCCCCTTCAACGGCAGCGGCACCGACCTCACGGCATACGTCCCCGCCGGCAGTACGAGCACCGGTTGGGATGCGCTGCTCTCCGCACAGCCGTACGACTCGTGGCCGGACAGCACCCGCCGATGGTGAGGCGCTGACAGTCGAAGCGCGGTGACGGTGCGGGCCACCCGGTGACGGGTGGCCCGCACCGTTCGTCATCGACGGGCCTGCCGTTCGGCTCTGGCGGGTCATCCGGGCGCTGGCTAGGCTTTGCCAGGTTTGCCGGGACCGGACCTCAGCGTCGAGGGTGCACCACGAGAGAGAGCCGAAGCGTTCGCCGTGTCACCGCAGGACGTGAGCCAGGCCGTCGTGGTGTCGACCCCGTCGGCACCGCCCACGCGTCCCGACCCCGCCGACCGGCGGGTGCCGGCGACGTCCCGGGCGGGCCGTCTCGGCCTGCTCGTCGCCGGCGCGGTTCTGGTCGCGGAGGCGGTCTGGCTGGTCGCCGCCCTGCCGGGTGCCGCGCTCGTCAGTGACCTGGGCGCGATGCTGGTGGCCGGTTGGGCGACGCTCGCCTGCGTCGGGGTGGCCCGTCGGCATCCGGCGCCGCTGCGGCGTTTCTGGACCCTGCTCGCCGTCACGATGGCGCTGGCCGCGCTGGGCCGGGCGATCTGGACGGCGCAGCGCCTCGTCGGGGGCGACCTGCCGCACACGCCGGTGGTCGGGGTGGTCTTCGGCGCCGGCATCCTCACCGGTACGGCCGCGCTGCTCAGCTCGCCGTCGGCGCCCCGCTCGGCGGTCGGCCGGGCCCGGACCCTGCTGGACGGGATCATCGTCGCCCTGGCCCTGGTGCCGATCGCCTGGGTGCTCGTCTACCGCGGGGTCGCCGCTGCCGAGTTGGCCGACACGGCGCGCACGCTGGGGCTGCTCTACCCGATGTTCGACCTGATGCAGCTCACCATCCTGGTCGCGGTGTCCGGCCCGGTCCGACCGATGTGGCGGCCGATGAGCCTGCTCGCGGCGAGCCTCACCATGCGGGTCGTCGCCGACGTCGTCTACGTGTCGCTGGTCGCCCGCGCCGACTACGCCGCCGGTCATCCGATCGACCTGTGCTGGCCGTTGAGTTACCTGCTGATCGGCCTGGCCACCCGCAAGCCGCCGCCGCCGGACTGCGACGGCACCGACGACACCGCCGAGTCTCCGTTACCGCCCTGGTGGCGGGGTGCGTTGCCGTACCTGCCGGTGGGCGGGGCGATCATCGCGGTGGTGCTGGCCCGTCGACCAACCGGGCAGACCCCGCAGCTGGTCTTCGTGACCATGATGGTGTTGCTGGCCGCGCTCGCCGTTCGGCAGGGCCTGGCGGCCAACGAGAACCTGCGGCTGGTGGCCCGGCTGCGCCGACTCGCGTACGACGACCAGCTGACCGGGCTGCCCAACCGCCTGCTGTTCAACCGGAGGCTGCGCCTGGCCCTGCGTGACGGCCGACCGGTGGCCGTGCTGCTGCTCGACCTGGACGGGTTCAAACAGGTCAACGACCGGTTCGGGCACGCCACCGGTGACACCCTGCTGACCGGGCTGGCGGCCCGGATGCGGGCCGCCGTGGACGGCGACGGGACGATCGCCCGCCTCGGCGGTGACGAGTTCGCCGTACTCGTCGACGGCGACGGTCCGGTCGCACCGGAGCGGCTCGCCGAACGGCTGCTGGACGCGCTGCGACCCTCCGACGACGAAGAGGACGTGGGGGTGCACCCGTCGGCGAGCATCGGTATCGCCGAGTTCGGCCCGCAGCACGCCTCCCACACCGACCTGCTGCGCGACGCCGACATCGCCATGTACGCGGCGAAGGCGGCCGGGAAGTCCGCGTACCGGACGTGCACCCCGGCACTGCGTGAGTCGGCGGTGTCCCGCGCCGAGCTGATCGCCGACCTGCGCCGCGCGGTGGACGAGGACCAACTGCACCTGGAGTTCCAACCCATCGTGGACCTGTCCACGGGTGCGGTCCGCAGCGCCGAGGCGCTGGTGCGGTGGCGGCACCCCCGGCTGGGGACGTTGCCACCGGCGAAGTTCCTGCCGTTGGCCGAGGAGACCGGGCTGATCCTGCCGATCGACAGGTGGGTGATCCACGAGGCGTGCCGGGCCGCCGCGACCTGGCGGGGCCGTGCGCCGGAGGCGACCGTCGCGGTGAACATCGCCGCGGCGCACCTGCGTCGCCCGGATCTGATCGCCACTGTCACCTCGGCCGTCAGCGCCGCCGGGTTGGCGCCCCGGGCGTTGACGTTGGAGCTGACCGAGTCGGCGTTGATCGAGGGCACCGAGACGGTGTTGGAGCGGCTGCACCAGCTCCGCGAGCTGGGCATCAGGATCGCCATCGACGACTTCGGCACCGGCTACTCGTCGCTGAGCTACCTGCACCGCATCCCGGCCACCGAGCTGAAGATCGACCGGTCGTTCGTGGCCCGCCTGGGTTCGGACGACCGGGCGTACGCCACGGTGGAGATGGTCACCCGACTGGCCGGCGCGTTCGACCTGGCGGTGGTCGCCGAGGGGGTGGAGACCGAACGCCAGCACGAGGCGGTCACCGCGATCGGCTGCCCGCGTGGTCAGGGCTATCTGTACGGGCGACCGGACGGCGCCGCCACGGTGGGCCAGAATCGGGCTTGACCCTCACGTAGCGGCAGGCGGGAGCCTGGTTCCCGGAAGGGAGGGAACCCATGGCGTACACGGTGGGTCAGGTGGCGAAGCTGGCCGGCGTGACGGTGCGGACGTTGCACCACTACGACGAGGTCGGGCTGCTCTCGCCGAGCGGGCGGACCCCGGCCGGTTACCGCCGCTACGACGACGCGGACCTGCAACGGCTGCAACTCGTCCGGTACTACCGGGAGCTGGGTTTCCCGCTTGAGGAGATCGCCGCGATCATCGACGACCCGGCGGCCGACCCGGCCGCGCACCTGCGCCGGCAGCACGAGCTGCTGACGGTACGGATCAAGCGGTTGCAGGAGATGGTCACGGCGATCGAGTTCGCGATGGAGGCGAGCAAGTTGAACATCCAACTCACCCCGGAGGAGCGGTTCGAGGTCTTCGGTGACTTCGACCCGGAGGCGCACGAGGCCGAGGCGGAGCAGCGGTGGGGGAACACCGACGCGTACCGGGAGTCGAACCGGCGGGTCTCGCGCTACGGCAAGGAGGACTGGCTGCGGATCAAGGCGGAGAACGAGGACTGGGGCCGACGGATCGTCGCGGTGCTGGCCTCGGGCGCCCCGGCGGACAGCCCGGAGGCGATGGACCTGGCCGAGGAGCACCGGCAGATCATCAGCCGCTGGTTCTACGAGTGCTCGTACGAGATCCACACCGGCCTGGCCGACATGTACCTGGCCGACGAGCGGTTCACCGCGCACTACGAGAACATCGCCCCCGGGCTGGCCGCGTACCTGAACGAGGCGATCCACGCCAACGCGATCAGCCGCGCCTGATCGGCCGGGAGGCCGACCCGGAGCACAGCGGCCGGGAGGCCGACCCGGAGCACAGCGACCGGGAGGCCGACCGGAGCACAGCGGCGTGCGGTCCGGCTAGTCTGGCCGGACCGCACCCGCCCCCGGGGAGATGACAGTGCAGAAACCGAAGCTGATCGCCGCCGGTGCCGTCCTCGCCGTGGCGGTGGCCGCCGGGGTGTGGGCTCTGGTCGCCGCGGGCGACGACCCGGACGTGGCTCTGCCGACGGCGTCGGCGGACGCGGCTCGGCCGACGGCGTCGGCGGACGTGGCCGACCCGGTCGGTGTGCTGAAGGCCGCCGCCGCGAAGGCCGACGACCAGCCGTACAAGCTGACGGTGGGCAGCGGCGGCGTGGACGGCGACGCCACGGTGCTGCTCTGGGACCCGACGGCGAAGCGGGGTCTGGAGACCACCTCGCTGAAGGTGCCCACCGGTGTGGTGAAGATCGAGCGGTTGACCACCGGGGCGGACGTGTACGTGCGGGTCACCGCCCCGGACCGCCGCGTACCGGTGTGGGACGGCAAGACCTGGTGGCACGTCGGCACACCGGGCGCGCCGGCGGTCAAGCAGGGCCTGGACAACACCCGACTGGCCAGCACGCTGGGCGCGCCGTCGGGGGTGCGGCAGACCGCCGCGCGGGAGTACGCCGGCACTCTGGACCTGCGCGAGAGCGGCGCGGTGCTGGGCAGCGGGGTCAGCAAGGTGCTCGGTGACCGGGCCGGGGCCGTGCCGTTCACCGCGGCCGTCGACGAGCAGGGGCGGTTGGTCCGCTACCGCATCGAGTTGGCCAGCGAACAGTCGCAGACCGCGCAACTCGACCTGACGTACTCGGACTTCGGCCTGGCCGTGTCGGCCGACCCGCCGGCGGCCGACCTGGTCGGCGAGGATCCGCCGGCGAACATCCCCGGCGCCTGACGCCGGGTCACTCCTCGACCGCCCCGTCGGTGGGGGTGACCAGGAAGTCGTAGACGGTCCGGGCCATCCGGCGGACCGTCTCGTCGCCGGTGGCCATCGGCCCGGCGGTGAGGAACGCGACGGCGGTCTCGGTGCCGGGGATGAGGTAGTAGCCGACGTCGTGGGAGGCGTCCGGCAGGTCACCGGTCTTGTGGGCCACCGGGACGCCCTGTGGCAACGCGGCCGGGATCTTGGTGTTCAGGGTCTGCTCCCGCATGAATCCGATCATCAGGTCGCGGGAGGCCGGGGTGAGGATCTCGCCGTCCCAGACCGCGCCGAGCAGGGACACCACGTCGTCCGGGCTGGTGTAGTTCTCCTCGCCGCGCTGCGCGGCGGCGCTGTCGAGCATCCGGCGGGCCAGGATGGTGGACCGCTGGTTCATCGAGTCGATCAGCGCGTTGACCGGGGCGAACCCGCCCAGGTAGGTGATCAGCACGTTCGCGGCGACGTTGTCGCTGTATTTGATCAGATACTGGGCGAGCCGGTGCAGGCTGACCACCTGCGGGAACGTCTCGAACTGTAACTGCCCGGTGCCGCCCACGACGTCCTCCGGGGTGACCAGCACCCCGTCGTCGAGGGAAACCTGTCCACAGTCGACCCGGCGGAGCAGCTCGACGAGGATCCACAGTTTGATCACGCTGGCGGCCTTGGGCCGGAGCGAGCCGTTGACGGCGATCTGCTGGTCGCCGTACCGACCGGACAGATCCCGGACGGTGACGCCGGCCGGGTTGAGGCTCGCGTCCGCGACGACCCGGGCGAGCTGCCCACTGAGCGGAAAGAGCCGGGCTCCCGCGACCGGGTCGGTGGGCGGCTGCGGGCTGGTGACCACGACACCGGTCAGCTCCACCGGCGGGCGGTGCCGGGGGATCACCTCAAGGGTGCCCTCGCTGCGCCCGACCAGCGGGACTCGGTAGCGGTAGGCGACGCCCCCGACCACGACCGCGCCGCTCGCCACCCCTGCGGCGACCCGCATGGTCGGGTCGGCGACCCGGCCGGTGTCGCCGTCGCAGGCGCGGTAGCGCACCGTGTGCCCGAGCGAGTCCACAGCGAACACCCCGCCGGGAAACGACAACCAGGACACCTCGCTGGTCGGCGCCCGCTCCTGCGTCGGGTCCAGGCCGGGCTCGTGGCCCTCGCTGTCCGCGTACCCCGGCTCGGTCTGCTGCGCCGGGTCCGCGCCGGGCCCGTGGTCCGGGCCGTCCGCGGTGGCCGGCCCGGTCGTCGCGACCACGGCGAGCGCGACCGCCGCCGCCAGCCACTTCAGGGGTACGCGGACAGGGCCCAGCAGCAGGGAAGATGAGCGCCTCTTGTCGCTTTTTCTCACGTTCGCACGATATGAAGCGGCGGGGGCGGGTGGGGTCGCTGGGACGGGGTGTCATCCGTCCGGGCGGCGATGCGCCCAGGATCGACACACCTCAGCTGTATGAATATGACAGTGCCGTATCAGCCGCATCAGTAGCACCCCCATCCAAGGGAGTGGCCATGTTGATCATCGCCGGCAGTCTGCGCGTCGAACCTGACGCGCGCGACGGCTACCTCGCGGAAAGCGCCCAGGTCATCGCGCAGGCGCGCGACACCGCCGGTTGTCTCGACTTCCTGCTCGCCGCCGACCCGCTCGACCCGGGCCGGATCCACATCTACGAACGCTGGGAGTCCCCGGAACAGTTGGCCGCGTTCCGCGGCGCCGGGCCGAGCGACGCCCAGACGGCGGTCATCCTCGACGCCGACGTCCACCGCTACCTGATCTCCGGCGTCGAGGCACCCTGACCGGGTCACCACCGTCGAACGGTCACCTCGGCTTACCGTCCGACGGTTCGGGCTCGGCGGGCAGGCCGGGCGCCATCCGGCGGATCGAGGTGAAGGCGGGCACCAGGGCGTCGTACAGCTCGGCGAAGAGCGGCAGCAGCGACGCGTAGGTGGCCGAGGCGGCTGGATCGGGGCGGATGGTCTCCTCGATCCGCACCAGGTCAGCGGCGACGTCGATGCTGGGGATCAGCCCGAGCGCCTCCATGCCGAGCAGCGCCGCGCCGAAGCTCGACCCCTCGTGGGCGGCCGGGAAGCTCACCGGCATGCCGAGCACGTCGGCGAGCATCTGCCGCCACAGGCCGCTGCGGGCGAACCCGCCACCGGCCCGGATCTCCCGGACCTCGTTGCCGGCCGCCCGCACCGAGCTGAGCACCAACGCGAGCTGCTGACAGACCCCCTCCAGGGCAGCTCGGACCAGATGTTCACGGCGGTGCCCGTGGGTCAGCCCCACGTACGCGCCGCGCGGCAGGGCGCTCCAGTGTGGGGCCCGTTCGCTGTGCAGGTACGGCAGCATGAGGAGCCCGCCCGAACCGGCCGGCGCGCGCGCGGCGAGGGCCACCAGGTCCTCCTCGGAGTGCTCGCCCAGATCCGGGGCGAGCGCCGCACCGGCCCACTTGAGCACGATGCCGCCGTTGTTGATGGCACCCCCGACCGCCCAGCGTTGCTCGGTCAGCGCGTAGCAGAAGACCCCGCCGAGCGGGTCCACGCCGGGCCGTTCGACCATCACCCGCATCGCCCCGCTGGTGCCGATCGAGCAGGCCACCATGCCGGGGTGCACCGCGCCCAGACCCAGGTTCGCCAGCGGCCCGTCGCCGGCGCCGACCACCACCGGCGTGCGCTGCGGCAGGCCGGTCTCGGAAGCGGCCTGCGGCGTGAGGTCGGGCAGCACGGCGGTGGTGGCGACCAGTCGGGGGAGTTTGTCAGCGGTGATGCCGGCGATGCTCAGCGCCTCGCTGTCCCACTCCAACCTGTGGATGTCCAGCAGGCCGGTGGCCGACGCGATCGAGTGGTCGGTGACCAGCGTGCCGCAGAGTCGCAGCAGCACCCAGTCCTTGATGCCCACCCAGTGCGTGACCTTCTCGAAGAGCTTCGGCTCCTGCTCGGCGAACCAGAGCAGCTTGGGCAGCGGTGACATCGGGTGCATGGGCGTGCCGGTGCGCCGGTGCAGGGCCAGCCCGGACGGCACCGCCCGCAACCGCTCGGCCTGCCGCGTCGAGCGTGAGTCGGCCCATGTCAGCGACGGGGTGAGCGGGTTGCCGTCCGCATCAAGCCCGATCAGGCTGTGCATGGCGGAGCTGAACGACAGCCCGGCCACCGGCTGGACCAGCTCGGCCACGACGATGCTGATCGACCTGAGCACCGCGTCGAGGATGAGCTGCGGGTCCTGCTCGGCGTAGCCGGGTTGCGGGTCGTCCAGCGGGTAGCCGAGCGAGTGACTGCCGAGCTGCTTGCCATCGGTGTCGTACGCGACGGCCTTGGTGCTGGTGGTGCCGATGTCGACCCCGATCACGACCCCCGGCACGGTGACTGGCGGCACGACCGTCACCCCCTCGGAGAACGTGAACGCCGGCAACCAGTATCGCCCTATCGTGCGGGATGCTCCGCCGATCGGGTACTTTGCCCGTTTCGGCGTGTCCGAGCGCCACGCCGCCCCGGTTAGACCTCGTGACAACCCAGATTGGTGGTCTGCGCGGCGAAGGAGTCGGCGTGGCAAAAACTGATTCGACGGGTTCCACATGGCGGTACCGGTGGGCGCACCGGCAGAACGTGCGGCGGGTCAGCACGTACCGCGGTGCCGAGGCGGCGTGGCGGCGACGCGCCGACGAGTTACGGCGACTACGCGCCCTGGCCGCCGACTTCCAGGGCTCGGCAGCGGCCGGTGCCGGGCTGCCCCTGGAGTTGGCCGCCGACGAGGTGGTCCTCTGGGTACTGCCCGCCGCGCAACTGATCGAGGTACGCCACACCACGGTCCTTCCCGCGCCGGACCTCACGATCGCCCGGTCGGCCGGGCCGCTGCGCCCGCGCCGCCCCGACGGCGTACGCGTCATCGACGCCGGCATGGCCGTGATCACCAGCCGACGACTGGTGCTGCTCGGCGGTCGCGGCCGGCGCGACTGGGCGTACGGCCGGATGACCGGTCTCGCCCACGACCCGACGGCGCCGGTCACGCTGATCCAGGTGCTCGACCGGCGGGACACCTCCGGGTTGCTGTTGCCCGTCGACGCCGCGGCGGACTTCCGGTTCAAGCTGACCCTGGCCTTCGCCGACGCGATCGAACAACGCGCGGCGGTGCTCACCCAACTCGACGAGCTGATCGCCGAACACGCCCAGCTCAAGCCGTTCCGCCCGGCGGTGGCCACGCCGGGGCAGGCCCGGCTGTCGTCGTTCGTGCCGGGCGGCCGACGAACCATCGCGGTGGCGGCCGCCGTCGCCTTGCTGGTACCGGCGGCGCTGATCGAGTCGAACCCGTCCGACCCGACGGAGGTCGCCGTCGCCGCCACCCCGGCGCCCACGGTCGGCGTGACGTCCACGCCGAGCCGCCCGGCGACCCCGGGGCTCGCGTTGAAGCCCCCGTCGCCGAAGCCGACGACGTCACCACGCCCGTCGCCCAGCACGACGACCCAGGGGCCGCGCTGCGGGGCGCCGGAGAACCCACTGGGGTACGACTTCTGCGGCGGGACCCGGATCCGCAAACCGGCGGCCGAGGTGTGCGACTGGTTCGACTGCGTACCGCAGTTCTGGGCCGGTCGGGGTTACCTGGTGCAGTGCCGCGACGGTGCGGTCAGCCTCACCGGCGGCCGGTCCAACGCCTGCGCGGAGCACCGAGGCGTTCGGAGAGCGGTTACCAAGTGACCGATTTAGGGGTCTAAGTCCGCTTTGATCGGCCAGAATGATCGAGTGGAGATCCGGTCTGACGATGGCGCACGGGTGCGGATACGCCCCGTCGGCTACCAGCCCGGCATCGATCCACCCGACGACCCCGACGGGGCCACGCCCGGCTGGCACGACTGGCTGCTCATCGAGGTCGACGCCCGTACCTCCGACGGTCAGACCTGGTCACACCACTACCCGAGCCTGATGGTCGAGGAGGCCCGCGCGCTCGGCGGCTGGCTGCACGGCCAGGCCGCCGCCGCCCTCGGGCCGAGCGCGCCACCGGCGCTGGTCCGCTTCACCGAACCCAACCTGGCCCTGCGCACCCGGGTGCTCCGTCGTCGCCGGCTGGAACTGATCGTGGAGTTCTCCGCCGAGTCACTGCCCCCATGGATGCGCCGCCCGTCCAGCGCCATCTACCCGCTGATCCTCACCGTCTCCGCGGACGCCCTCGCCACCGCCGCCGAACACTGGACCGAGCACTGCGAGGCGTACCCGCCACGAACCCGGTCGCGGTTCCCGGTCCGCGACCCGATGACCGACCGCCGCCGGGCCGGCTGATCACCTGCAATTCTCTCCTTTCGGGCGCAACGGGATGCATCGATCCTGCTCGCGTTCCCTGTCACGTACGCGAGCGGTTGTAACGCATGTGAACGTGACCTCTGTGGCCTGCGCCCCCTGGCGGATCGCCTGGGCCGAGCGCGAGAACGAGCGCCGGCAGCGCGCGTACCGCGACGCCACCGCCGCCTGGCGACGCCGCGACGACCACCTGGCCCGGCTCCGCGTCGAAGCCGCCGGCTTCCTCGGGTGTACGCAGCCCCGCACCGGCCTTCCGGTGGACCTCGCCGACGACGAACTCGTCTTCCGCGTCCTCCCCGTCGCCACGCTGGTCGAGGCCGAGGCGCGGCACGTCCCCGGCCTACCCACCCCGGGCGGCTCCTGTTCCTTCGCTGAGGCCTGGTCCGAGGCCCTGCCGCCGGGCCTACGGGCCGTCGACACCGGTATGGCCGTCGTGACCAGTCACCGGGTCGCCTTCGGCGGGCGTGAGCACCGGCGCGAGTGGCGGTACGAGGATCTGGTCGGCCCCGCCCACCACCCCGACACCCCGTTCACCCTGCTGCCCGACCACAGTCGACTCTCCGGGCTGCTCGTCCCCGCCAACGCCGCGGTGAACTTCCGCTTCTACCTCACGCTCGCTGTCGCTACGGATCGCGCGGCCGTCCTGGCGCAGGTCGACGCGCAGCTGGCCGCGCACCGGGCAACCCGGCCTGCGCCTCCCGTACCGGCGGAACCCGACGACGCGCCCCTGACGGCGGTACGCCCCGACCGGCGGGCGCTCGGTGCCGCGGCCATCGCGGCGGTGGTGTTCGCGACGGTCGGCCCCGGCGCCCTCGGCCCGGACCCGCACCTGTCGGGGTCCGAGCCCGTGCCGCTGGCGGAGACCATCGCCCTGAACGTGCCGAGGGCCGGAGTAGTCCTCGTTCCGACCGTTCCCGTCGGGCCGGTGGCGCCCCGGTCGCGGGTCGGTTCGGCCGACAGCGCCGTCTGGAGCCCGCCACGCGCCCCGGCCGCCCGGCCGTCGGCTAGGGCAGCCGTCTCCAGAGTGGTGTCACCTGCCGTCACGGTGGCCGAAGCGCCGGCAGTCACCCCGTCGGTCGCCCCTGCTCCGTCGCCCAGCTCGGTGCCGACCCCTGGGCCCACCACGGAACTGTCCACGTCAGCCGTCCCGACGCCGCCCGTCACGTCGACCTCTCCGACGCCGACCCCCACCGCGACGCCGTCGCCGAACTCGCTGCTGGCGGTCTGCCTGGATCCTCTGCAACTGCCGTTGCTGGACCCGCTGCTCTGCCCGCCTCCGACGCCCTGATCCGTGTTCGCGCCTGCGCAGCTCAGCCCATGGCGCTGAAGTCAGGGACGGTAAGGGTGCCGTCGTCCGCGAGAGCGAAACCGGGATTCCACGCGATCTCCCAGACGTGCCCGTCCAGGTCGGCGAAGTAGCCCGCGTAGCCGCCGTAGAAGGTCTCCCGGGCCGGTTTGGTCACCGTGGCACCAGCCTTGGTCGCCGTGGCGATGATCTCGTCCACCTCTTCGCGCGATCGGACGTTCTGGGCGAGGGCCATCCCGCCGAAGCCATCGGTGCCCGAGTCGGCGATGCCCGCGTCGTCGGCGAGTTTGTCGCGGCCCCAGAGGACGACCGCCAGGCCGCCGGCCTGGATGAAGACCGTCTCCTCGACCTCCTGGCCCCGCCAGCCGAGCTGCTCGTAGAACGCCTTCGCGCGCGCCAGGTCGCTGACGCCGAGGGTGATCAGGCTGATCCGCTGCTCCATGCCCCCAACCTAGTGCGTGATCAGTCGCCGGGTGTGGTACCCGGACGGCTGCCCGGTCATCGGCAGCGAGGCTGAAAAGCACGCGCCTGACACTCCCGTGCGTCCGAAAAGGATTAGGCCGTGACGGTACGCTGCACATCGGTAGCGCAGGGTGGTGATCGGGGCGTCTGTGGGCGCCTCGGCCACCAGACGTCGGTTGTGCCGGAATCACGGGGGGAACCATGTTCGAGCGGCTGGGCAGATTCGTCGTGGGCAGAGCGTGGTGGGTGATCGCCGGTTGGGTGGTCGCGGCAGCCGCCATCATCCTCACCACACCGTCCCTGAGCGACATCACCTCCGCCGACCAGGAGAGCTTCCTGCCTCGCTCCTACGAGTCGGTGCAGGCCACCGAGCTGGGGCAGAAGGCGTTCCCGCAGCAGGCCACCGCGACGGCGACCATCGTGGTCAAGCGCGCCGACGGGCAGAAACTCACGTCGGCGGACGAGGCGAAGGTGGGCCAGCTCGCCCAGTCGCTCAAGGCCAAGAACATCCCGCGCACGTCCGGCTACCTGACCGGCCCGCCCGCGGTCGCACCGGACAAGTCGGTGCAGATCATTAATGTCGGGCTCGACGCCCCCACCCCCGACGACCCGGCACTGCTCGACGCCGTGCGCGACCTGCGCGCGGACATCGGCCCGGAGTTGGCGAACAGTGGGCTGACCGCGGGCGTGGCCGGTGACGTGGCGAGCTTCGTCGACAACGAAGACACCTTCAACGACGCCTTCGCCGTGGTCGGCGTCGCGACGATCATCCTCATCATCGGACTGATCCTCGTCATCTTCCGCAGCCCCATCGCGGCGCTGCTGCCCGTGGTGGTCGTCGGCGTCGTCCTGAGCATCACGACGGGTCTCGTCGCCGCCGCGGGCAAGGCATTCGACCTCAGTGTCAGCCAGGATCTGCAGACGATCTTGTTGATCGTGCTTTTCGGCATCGGCACCGACTACATCCTGTTCCTGCTTTTCCGCTACCGGGAGCGGCTGCGCGCCGGCGACGACAAGCGCACCGCGATGATCGTCACCGTCCAGCGGGTCGGCGAGGTCATCACCTCGGCCGCCGGAGCGGTCATCGTCGCGTTCCTCGTGCTGCTCCTCGCCTCGCTGGGCTTCTTCGGCTCCCTCGGTCCGGCGCTCGCGATCGCGGTCGGCGTCATGCTGGTCACCTCGCTCACCCTCATCCCGGCGGTCGTCTCCCTGCTCGGCCGGTACGTCTTCTGGCCCTCGAAGGCGTGGCAGCGTGCGCCCAAGGCCACCATCTGGCACCGGCTCGGCAACACCGTCGGGCGCCGGCCGGCGCTTGTCGCGGCGGCCTCCGGCGTTCTCCTGGTCGCGCTCGCCGCAGGCGTGCTCGGCTACAAGGCCGACTACGACTTCAGCGCCGGCTTCCCACAGGACACCGAGTCGGCGAAGGCCGCACAGGACCTACAGCGCGGGTTCGCCGCCGGTGCGCTCGCCCCTACCGAGGTCTACCTGACCACCAGCAACGGGTCGCCGCTGAACGAGCAGCAGGTCAACGACTTCGCGGCGGCCGTGGCGAAAGCCCCGGGTGTGGGCCAGGCGCAGCCCCCGGAGCGCAGCACCGACCCGAGTGTGGCCCGGGTCAACCTGCTGCTCAACGAGAACCCGGTCTCCAACGAGGCGATCACCCTCGTCCGCGACGACCTGCGCGGTGTCGTGCACGCGGCGGCCCCGCCGGGCACCCGGGCACTGGTCGGCGGGACCACCGCGATCTTCGCGGACATCAACTCGGCCAACAACCGCGACCTGTCGGTGATCCTGCCGGTCGCGGCCGGCCTGATCGCGCTCATCCTCGCGCTGCTGCTGCGCAGTCTGGTCGCGCCGATCTACCTCGTGATAGCGGTGCTGCTCAACTTCGCCGCCACGCTGGGCGCCACTGTCTACCTCTTCCAAGGGCTGCAGGGCGAGCCCGGTGTCACCTTCCAGCTGCCGATCATCCTCTACCTCTTCGTGGTGGCGATCGGGACCGACTACAACATCCTGATGATCGCCCGACTACGCGAGGAAGCGCGGGAGGGACACGAGCCGCACCAGGCCGCCGCCATCGGGGTCGAACACGCCGGCCCGACGGTCGCGGCGGCAGGCTTGATCCTGGCCGGGACGTTCGCGGTGCTGCTGCTAGCCCCGATCTCGTTCCTGCAGCAGATGGGCTTCGCGGTGGCGATCGGCATCGTACTGTCGGCGTTCGTCATGTCGATGTTCTTCGTGCCGGCGCTGACCGCGCTGATCGGGCACAAGGCGTGGTGGCCGGGCCACGGCGACGAGCGACCGCCAGGCGGGCCGCACGTCCCGCCGGATCCGGAGGCCATGGCGAAGGGGTAGCCGGGCGAGCGGACGGACGGCCGATATCAGGCGGCGATGGCCCGAGCTGCGGCGTACATGTCGGCGGGCAGCGCGTGGTGCAGCTTCCAGAGGATGCGCATGGGTCGGTCGCCGGTGTGCTCCTGGTACGTCATCGGCCCCGCGTAGAGGTACGGCGGCGCGCCCAGGTCGCGGTCGGGGATCCGGGTTTCCCGGACGAAGAGGTGCACTGTCGACCCGCCCGACGTGTAGCGCTGCCCGGTCGCTGACGCCGACGAGGTGGTGCTCTGCGACTCCCACTGGAAGAGGGTGTCGGTGATGGCCCGGTCGGCGTACATGGTGGTGGGGGAGTAGTGCGCCTCCGACTTGACGAGGGTGACGAAGAACAGGTCCGCCCGCTCCGACTCAAGCCACTTCACGCCCTCCCGCAGCGACCCCGGGTTCGGCATTCCGAACGCCGCACATGCCTCGTTGCGGCTGTACCGGGCGTGCACCCGCAACGGCACCGCCCCCGGCGTGAGGGTGGGGGTGACCCGGTGGATGCGGTCCCGCAGCACCTCGGCGACCTGCCGCAACTCGGCACAGCGAGCCGGTTCCTTCCACAGCCGTGCCAGCCGTTCGTCCCGCCCGGCGAGGGGTGCGCTCGGTCCCCAGAGGCTGAAGTGCAACATGTCCAGCAGTCGGCCGCTGCCCGCGTACACCTGCTGAGCTGGCGCGGGCGGTCCGGCCGCGACCCGGGTCAGCAGCTCCAGCCGGTCCACGTCGTCGGTGTGCAGCATGCGCCCGATGGCGCGGCCCAACTCCCGGTCGTCCGGGCCCGGCGTGGACGTCTCGATGCCGGCGAGCCGGCGCAGGCCGGTCCAGCCACCGATGCTGGCCGACCGGTATACGTCCTCGATCTCCAGGCCGGTCTCGCGGAGGAACGTGGCGAGGCTGACATCACCGAGGTGCCGCAGCTCGGACACCAGGCCGGCCTTCGAGGTGGGCAGTGCCGACCGCAGGTTGGCGAGCACGACCTCCTTGGCCACCCGGTCCAGCTCGACGTGGCACCCGCTCGGCAGGTTCGGGAAGTCATCCCGTACCGCCTCGGCGATCGCTCGCCGACTCACCCCGGTCAGGGCACGCCAGCGCAGGTCGAACCGGAAGTTGGCGTTCTGCCCGCCGATGAAGTCCAGAACGGTGAGACAGGGCTTGCCGTCGTCTAGCCGCAGACCACGGCCGAGCTGTTGCAGGAAGATCGTGGCGCTCTCGGTGGGCCGCAGCATCAGGATCGTGTCGACCATCGGCAGGTCGACGCCCTCGTTGAACAGGTCCACTGTGAAGAGGACCCGCAGCTTGCCGGCCTTGAAGTCTCGCAGCATCCCTTTCTGCGTCAGGCGGTCGGCCCCGGAGGTCACCGCTGCGGACGGTACGCCGTGGTCGTTGAACCACCTGGCCATGAACTCGGCGTGCCCGATGCTCACGCAGAACCCGAGCGCCCGCATCCGCCCGACGTCGACCTTGTCGCTGACCGCGCGCAACACCGACCGCGCCCGGGCGTGGTTGCCGGTGTACACGACGTCCAGCTCCGCCGGGTCGTAGCCCTGGCCGCGCTTCCAGGCGAGGTGCGACAGGTCCACGTCGTCGTGCAGCCCGAAGTACTGGAACGGCGACAACAACTGCCGCTCCAACGCGTCCCACAGGTGCAGCTCAACCGCCGCGCGGCCGTCGAACCACCGGCGCACGTCGCCGCCGTCGGCGCGGTCGGGGGTCGCCGTCAATCCGAGGAGTACGCGGGGACGCAGCCGCTCCAACAGCCGCGTGTACGTCGGCGCCTCCGCGTGGTGGAACTCGTCCACGATCACCATGTCGTACGCCTCGGGGTGGACCTCCCGGCGGTGCAGCGACTGGATGGAGGCGAAGACGTGCTTCCAGCCGTTGGGCTTCTCGCCCGCGACAAGCGTCTCGCCGAAGCTGCCGTCGCCCATGACCTGCCGGAACGTCGACAGGCTCTGCCGCAGGATCTGCTCCTGATGGGCCACGAAGAGCAGCGAGTCTGTTCGTCCCGCCTTGTGCAACCGGCGGTAGTCGAGGGCTGCGACCACGGTCTTGCCGGTGCCGGTCGCCATCACGACGAGGTTGTGCCAGCGGCCGTGCACCAGCCGCTCGGCGTCCAGGTCGGCCAGGATCTCCGCCTGATACGGGTACGGGCGCACGTCCAGATTCGAGATCTCGGTAGGCGCGTCGATGCGGCGCTCCCCGGTGAGCGCCTGCCGTAGCCGCTCGGCATCCCTGGCCACGTCGTACGCCTCGAACGCCGGATCGTTCCAGTAGTCCTCGAACGTCGCCGTGAACGTGTCGATGACGTGCGGCTGCTCGATGTTCGAGATGCGGACGTTCCACTCCACGCCGTCGACCAGCGCGGCCTTCGACAGGTTGGACGAGCCGACGTACGCGGTGGTGGTGCCGTTGGTCCGGCGGAACAGCCACGCCTTGGCGTGCAGGCGGGTGGTCCGCGTCTCGTAGGACACCTTGACCTCCGCGCCCAGCTCCTTGAGCCGGTCGAGTGCCCGTTGATCGGTGGCACCGAGGTAGGTGGTGGTGATGACCCGGACCGTGCCACCCCGGGCGATCAACTCCCGGATGGGCTTCTCCACGATGCGCAGGCCGTACCACTTGATGAACGCGCAGAGCAGATCGACGCTCTCGGCCGAGGCCATCTCGTGGTTGACCTCGTGGCCGATGCGGGGCTGGTGGCGGCCGTTGACCAGCAGCGCGCCGGTGGAGAGCGGTGTGCTCGGGCGGTCTGGGAACGCTGGTAGCGCGGGCGGGATTGGCGGGGCGGCGATGGCGTGGAGCAGGTGCTTCGCGTCGGTCACCTGGTCTTGATCCGTTGCGGCCTTCGGGCTCAGCTCGGCGATCGCGTCGGCGATCCGGTTCGCCATCTCGACCTGGTGGTGGAGCTTGTCGTCGCCGTTGGGGAGGGCTTGCAGGGCTCTCGCTGCCAGGGTGGCGATGTGGCGGGCGAGGGTCGTGTGCGCGTCGGCGGGGTCGAGTTTGTGGTGCTGGATCAGGGCGGGATCGACGTGCTGAAGACGATCGGCCAGCTCACGAGTGATCAGATGCTCGTAAAGCCCTCGCTCAAGATCCGTCATCCGAGCAAGATAGCTGCCGCATCGAGTTATGAGCGTTCCTGATCTGGCGGAAGGGTTGTAGGTGTCACATATTAGACAGTCGCATTTACCGACCGGGCAGACTCCGTAATCCCCTCGCAGCAAGTCTCGGGATGAACGGCGATCGCGGTTACTAGGTGCCGCAGCTCTCTTGGCAACAGGCTGCAACGTTGCGTCGGCTCCTGGTGCGAAGGTGATGCGCCGGTAATGACCTTTATGTACCGGTCAGTCACCCAGGACAGTAATGCTTGCCCCTAACCGTTAGCCTCGCGGGGTGCCGGGGTGCTGAGTGACACCGCATGCTCGCCTGGAGAGGCTGGCGACGGTTCACTCTGGAAGACGGTTGAAGGAATTTCCGGTTCGGCGGATGGTCGAAGTTGAAGCTTGTGGAAGAGTTATCACTAGGGATCCTCGTTGTTGCGGCGCTAGTTGCTCTTGTCTTTGCAATGCACCTCGTGGAAATTCGTCGTTCAGCAGTCCGGGTGAGGCGCGCAGATGTAACCCGGGTGTGTCGCCGGGATCATGGTCTCGATCTAGAGCGATCCCTGGACGCGGCAGTTCGTGCAAACTCATATAGAGTTGATCGCAACACGGCGCCCGGAGTGCGATTGGAATCCGCAGTCCGTGTCACACCGGGTGAGTTTGCCGTCGCTGCACCGGAAATAGCTAGCATTCTTCAAGCGGGCAGGGTCGCCTCCATCGACCTGTCCCGCATGGAACTGCACGAGGCGGCCCGGCTGGTGGATTACTGTCGCGGACTGACCGTTATGGCGAATGGTTGGATCTATCAGTTGGCACGTAGTGTGATCGTCATTACGCCCGGATCTTAATTAGGGGTTTTGAATTGCCCGAGAATGGTCATCAGCAAGAACAGTTGCTGGTGTTGAACCATGAAATCCGTCAAACCGAGCATGAGCTGCGGTATGCGCAGAATCGCCGACGTTGGTCGAACTTGTCGATGGCTTTCGGCCCGGCGCTACTCGCTGTTCTATACGCGTTGTACTGGTTGCCTTGGCTAAGCATTTTTGCGAAGAAGGTAATTCTCATACCCGCAGCCATGATTGCCTTGCTGTTTGGGGTGGCTGCGTTTTGGCTCAAGCGCTATCCTGGCGGCCATTTGCTCGACGAGGCGATCAGTCAAGATCAGCGCCACTCGGAGAGTGATCTCGAACTCAAGCTCGCACGCCTGCGTGACGAACGCAAGCTTCTGGTTGCCAATTTAGAGGGGGACCTAAAGGTTCGGCGAGTCGCCTATAAAGAGGATGCCTATTCGGACATTGATCAACTGCGAGGTGAGAGTAGGCGTTATCGGCTGGTCAATAATATGTTTCAAGGTTTCCTGATTATTGGCTCCTTGGCTGCAACTGGGATTGCCGGCATTTCCGACAAGATGACTTGGGATCGCTGGACCATTCTCGGCCTTACTTTCCTTGTTGGTACAGCAAGCGGCTTCATGGGTTATTACAAGTACAAAGAGAGAAGCTTCTACTTGCAGCAGACCGCCGATGCGATCGAAGCGGAGTGGGAAGCCGTCGAGGTTGGGGTCGGAAGATATAAGAGGATTCCTTCCGAAACTGAGCAGCTTGCCGAGTTTGTCGAAGAGGTTCATCGCCTCAAGTCGGAGCAGAAGAAGCGTCAGCAGAATCTTGAACAACCGCCCGAATCGCGCCACCAAGGGGACTAGGTGGTTTGTCCCCTTTGGGAGTGGTTTGTCGACCTACCTTCGGCGAAGGGTAAGGGGTCAGTTGCGGTGCGGAGGTCTGAGCGCCGAAAACGGTTTCCATGCCGCCTTGAGGTCTTTTTCCCGAATCGAAAGGATGCGCCTATTGAACTCGTTGGCGACGTCCTCAGAGGTTGCAATAATTGGAACGGCTGCGACGATCATTTTGAGTTCGCGAGCCTCGCGAAGTGTTCCCCAGTTGGGATCGTACGTGACGTCAAAGTCGTACGATAGTGCCAACGCGCGCTGTGCGCCGGTAGTTCCGAACCGGCGCTCGCTAACTGCAACCGCTGCCAAATCAACCTGCCATGGTCCAACGCATGTAGCGTCGAAGTCGCACATGACTGCCCGGCCAGAAGGCTCTCGTAGAAGATTGCCGACGTGGGCGTCTCCGTGGATGAGTGTCCGCATCTCGCGCTCGCTGAGCGAGGCGATTTCCGGCTCCAGACGGTTGCACCAATCGACAAGGAAGTCATAGTCTGATTTATTGAGCCCGTCGGCGTCGGCAAGTCGACGCCGTGCGTCGCCAATAGGGTCCCAAAGGGGCAGCGGAAATGGAGGTGTGCCGAGGGTATGAAATTCGCGCAGCGCCATGCCAAGGTCCTCGGCTTTCGAAGCAGGTAGATTCCGTGGAATGTATCGCCATAGCGAAGCGGCCAAACCTCGGACTTGGATTGGCTGCTCAATATAAGGCGCCAGCCGGGTCGTGGGGGCGTTGACTTCGGCGAACCAGTTCCCAAGCCGGACGACCTTGGTCACCCGATCCAGTAGCTGATGCGTCCGGGCGATCCGGATGACGAGTCCAGCATCCGGCAGAGCGAAGACGGCGTTATTGGTCATTTGGAGCAACTGGGCGCCCTCGGCAGAGACGCCCAGGGTTGCGGCGATTTCCCGCATCGCTGCCGTCATCGTCTCCTCGGAGAACCGCCCGCTCACGTGGCCATCACAGCCCAGGCGATCACGGTCCGCTTGAACTCGGCCACCTCTGGTAATTCCCGATGCCGAACGAGGTCGCGACGCAGATTGACAACCCGGTCAATAACCCGCTTGGAGCTCATTGTCTGTGCCTGCTCAAGCACGCGGGTCCCGACGGCGAGCGCCTGCTCGGGTTCATCTGACAAGAACAGAGCGCTGCACAATCCGACCTCATTGAGTACGGTGCTGCGCACGTTCGTCGTGCCGAACGCCGCAATGGCATCTCTGCCCCAACGCACCGCCTCGGACGCGTGCTTACGGTCTCGCCGCGCCATGTCCCGGTACACCCGCCCGTACTGAGCGAACAACTCACCCCGGTCGTAGAAGCCCATACCGTCCGGCTCGCGCTCCTTGTCGATGCGCTCGAACTGGTCGCTCGCTTCGCCGAGGGTCCTCACCGCAGTCTGGTGGTCGCCGAGCGCCGCGAGTGAGGCTGCCTCCGCGCCCCAGAGGAGGGCTTTGGCTGCCGGCGTCGAGTGTGAACCGAGCTGTGCGTGCGTAAGTTGCAGCGTCGCGAGTGCATCGCGGTTGTGTCTGAGATGTTGGAGCTGCTTGGCCTGCGCGTACCTAATCAACGCGACCAGCGGCGCGTTGTCAGCAGCCAGCGCGGCGCGTTCCCCGGCGACGAAGTGCCGCTGCGCGTCGTCGTGCCTTCCCGCATCGAGCGCTGTCCAGCCCGCCAGTTGTCGAGCTGTTGCCACCGCTGCGATGAGCGGCGGTGTGAGCCTTGCTGGGTGCCCCCAATCAAGCATCCGGTACACCGACTCAGCGAACCGGGCCACCTCCCCGTACAGCAGACCGCCGCCAGATTCTCGGTCCACCGACCGGTACAGCTCCAGCACTGCGTTCAGCCGTGCGATGTCCGACGTGCCGATTCGCCGGGGCTGGACGAGCTCGTTACCACCAAGTAGGCCCGCCCCAGCAGCAACAGCAGCGATTCCGGCCAACAACGCCCGTCGGCTTTGGGCCGGCCCAGCGTCCTCGCGACGAGTTGAGGGGGTGGTTGTCCGGACCGGTCGGTGAGGCTGTCCGGGAAGGGCGAACCAAAGATATGCGGCGGGTATGGCGAGCAGCTTGGCCCAGTGCGTCAGTCGGTCCAGGTGCACGAGCGGTGGCCCGTTCTCAACCCGACTCAACTGCGCCTGCGTTATCCCCAGCCACCCCGCCACGACGGTCTGCGGCAAGGCGACTCGCCCGTGGTACGGGTGGCACCGGTAGGCCCGGATGACCCGCCCGAGATGCCGCTCAGCGAGGGCCCGTCGCACAGGTTTGTGATCCCAGAAACTCGCCGGCACAACCGGCGGCGCGCTCAATCGGTCCCGTTCGGCGGCCTGGCATGGCGTGCACCGTCCGCTGTCGTTGTCCCGAGCCAGCCGTCCGCCGCATCGGGGGCAGTTCGAGTGGGTCACCGGCGGCTCCGTCCATCCAGCTCCATCGAGCCTATCCATTGAACCCGCTGGGTGGGGGAGCGGTATACGCAGCGCGCATATCTCTGATGCCCGCGCTGTCATCCACCGCCGGGCTGCTGGGCCGCACGGTCGGTGAAAGCCACCGGAAGGAGCACCATGTTGCTGAGCATGTCCCCACGGAGCACGGGGAGGGCACTCGTCTCCGACGAACTCTTCGCCCGGCTGTCCGCCCACGATCACCCCGAGCTGGATCCCGACCTGCCGCCCCGGATCCTGGACCAGGCGCTCGCTTTCCTCGCCGCTTGTGGCGTCACCGCCGCGCCGATCGGTCCGAGCGCCCTGGTAGATATCGGCTGGCACACGTTCATCCTTCACACCCACGACTACGCGGAGTTCTGCCACCGCATCGCCGGCCGCTTCATCCATCACGAACCGGAGCCCACACCCGACGATGACGTGCCGCAACCGATCGGCGCTCCGATCTCGCGGACGGTCGATGCGATCCGAGCGGCCGGCTTCGTTGTCGACGCCTCGCTCTGGGCGGGTGAGGGCGCGGCCGAGTGCACGCAGTGCCATGCCGGGTGCACCGACAGCCCGACCGGATCGAGCGGCTGAACAGCGGTCCCAGACATAGACTGCCTGGGACCGCTCGTCGTTCCTAGTAGTGCTTTGTTAGGTCGGCGTGTCGTGGGGTCATCGGGGCGGTCTGAGTAGTTCGATGTTGCGGTGACTCCTGACGAGCTTTTGGTTGTGCGGCAACGGCTTGAGGCGTTCGCCGTGGATGTGTTCACCCCTTTGGTGCGCTCGGATCAGCGGGCCAAGGGTGAGACGTATCTGCGAGGGCTGTTGCTGGACGGGCGGCGTAAGTCGATGCAGCCGATGGCGGATCGGCTTGGGGTGGATCATCAGGGGCTGCAACAGTTCGTGACGACCTCGACGTGGGACACCGAGGCGGTGCGGATGCGGTTGGCCCGTCGGGCGGTCGAGGTGGTCGCTCCGGTGGTGTGGGTGGTCGACGACACCGGTTTCCCGAAAGACGGCAAGGGCTCGCCGGGCGTGGCCAGGCAGTACTCCGGCACGTTGGGCAAGGTCGCGAACTGCCAGATCGGGGTGAGTGTCCACGCCGTCACTGACGCCGCGTCGTGTCCGCTGGATTGGCGGTTGTTCTTGCCGACGTCGTGGGACGACCAGGCTGTTGACGAGGCTGACCGCCCTGAGGTGATCGCTCGCCGGTCCCGGTGCGGGATACCTGCCGATGAGCATCACCGGCCGAAGTGGTCGATGGTCGTGGAGATGCTCGATGAGCTGGCCGAGCAAAATTTACGCCCGCCGTTGCTGGCAGCCGACGCCGGCTACGGCGATAACAGCCAGTTCCGCGGCGCTTTGGACGAGCGGTCCGTCGACTACATCATGCAGGTCAAAGGCGATGCCCTCGCCCACACATCAGACGTGCAGCCGGTGACGCGGGTGTGGTCCGGGCGGGGTCGCCCACCGACGCGCACCGACCCGCGCTACTCGAAGACTGCGGTCAGCCTGGTCGAGCACATTCGCGCCGCTGGACGAGCGGCCACGGAAACGATCACCTGGCGGGAAGGCTCGAAAGGCACGATGAGCTCCCAGTTCATCTTCCTACGAGTCCGCCCGCCCGGACACCGCGTCGCCCGTGACCCCAACGGGCTCCTGCCGCAGCGGTGGCTGATCGCCCAGTGGCCCGACGACCAGGCCGAACCGGTGAAGTACTGGCTGTCCAGCCTCCCTGCCACCACCAGCCACACCGACCTGATCCGCTACGGCAAGATCCGCTGGCGCATCGAACATGACTACCGCGAACTCAAGACCGGCCTCGGCCTGGACCACTTCGAAGGCCGCTCCTGGATCGGCTGGCACCGCCACGTCACCCTGGCCACCGCCGCGCACCTGTTCATCACCGAACTGCGCCTCGACCCAAAAGCGGATGCGCCGGCCTGACCCTTTATGCGGTCATCCGCGAGCTGCAACGACTCCTCGCGACCTGGACCGGCGCCTGCCTCACCTGCCACCAACCCGTGAAACCCTTACACCGCAACAAACGCCACAGAACCTAACAAAGCACTACTAGGGGCCGCCGCATGTCACGCCGTCGCCATTGGCACGAGCTGCCCGAGTCGGTACGGACGGAAGTCGAGCGGCACACCGGCAGGGTCAATTCGGTCGCGACGATCCCCACCGGGGCCTCGTGCGACGTGGCAGTCACCCTCGACACGGCCAGCGGTCGAGTTTTCTGCAAGGGCGGAATCGCGGCCAGCCCATCCGCATGGCTCTATCGCAACGAGGCTCGCGTCAACCCGTGGCTGCCAAAGGTGGCTCCCCGCCTGCTTTGGAGCGTCGAGCGCGACGGATGGCTGCTCTTGGGCTTCGAGCACGTCGCGGGTCATCACCCCGATCTGGTGCCCGGATCACCCGATCTGCCGCTGCTGGCGGCACTGCTCGCCGAGCTGAGCGGGCAACTCACGCCCTGCCCGCCGCCGGCTGTGCGACCTTTCGCTGGTCGGTGGCATTCCCTCATCGCTTCTGAGCTGGTCCACGGCGACACTCTCCTGCACACCGACATGACGCCCCGGAACTTCCTGGTCCCTCAGCAGGGAGCAGGATCCGCGGCGAGGATCCGACTGGTCGACTGGTCTAGCCCTGCTCAAGGGGCCGCCTGGATCGATATCGCCTTCCTGCTGCTTCGACTTGTTCGCGCTGGCCACACGCCGTCCGCCGCCGAGGCTTGGGCGGTACAGATTCCCGCCTATGCCTCGGCACCCCAGCATGCCGTGACCGGGTTTGCGGATGCTCTGGTGCGGCTTTGGCGACGCAAACAGCTCACCGCGCCTGCGCTCCATCACGGTCCGCTTCTCGACGCAGCCCAGCGATGGGTCGCCTACCGAGGACGCCCGGAGCGGGTCGGCGGCCTGGCAACGTCGAGAGGCAAGGCCTTCAAGACGGTCGAGTCGAGCGCAGCGCCTCGATGACCACACCCCAACGCCCCGGTCCGTTCATCGAGTTCAGCGGCTTGCCGTCCGCCACCACCACTCCGGCAGCGCGCAGCACCTCTAGGTGACTCGCATAGGCGGGATGCGCGGCCAACTCATCCTTGGTGTGCGGGAACGCGATGATCGGCAAGCCCGAGCCCAGTGACTCGTTGAGGACGCCGAGCGCCAGCGTGTCGTTGATGCCCAGCGCCCACTTCGTCACCGTGTTGAACGTGACCGGCGCGGCCACCACCACATCAGCCGGCGGGTGCGGCTCGGGGTCGCCGGGCATGCGCCACTCGACGCGTACCAGATAACCGGTTTTGTTCTGCAACGCCTCCCGGTCGAGCCATGGCGCGGCGGTCGGGCTGACGATCATGCACACCTGCCACCCGTCGGCGATAAGTAGATCGACCAGCTCGTGGATGTGTTCCGCCGGACCCGCGGCGCAGACGACCAGATACAGCACCGGACGTTCCGTCATGCCCGCAGTCTGCCCGACTCGGCCGAAGCTTCGTCGCGCGCATACCGATTGCGCATGCTGCCAACGATCACCGTGACATGCCGTATCGCCTGGTCAACCGCGAGAGTCGGCGCATCGCCCGGGGCGGGTGCTCGCGTCCCCAGGGCTGCGCCGACCCCCATCGGCGCAGCCTCGTCCCCGCCCGCCCCGGCGCCACTGGATTCGCCAACATCCTGGAGCCGCCATGCCCACCCTGACCGCCGCCTGGGCTTCGGTCGACGACCGGGCCGCAGGCGACTTCTGGTGCACACTCGAAGATCGCCGGCCGGGCCTGCTCCCGCACCGGGACGCGCCGCTGTTCTTCACCGCGCTGGGCCGCCTCGTGGTCGGTGGTGACGACCCGGCCAACCGGGCCGCGCTGCTCAGGGTGCTCGGCCGCGCGTACCGTCACTTCGACCTGTTCCCGCACGCCACCACCATCGGCGACGCGCTGCTCGCCACAGTCGCCCGCCACACCCTCCCACTGTGGACGCCGCAGCTCGCGGTCGTCGCCAAACCTGCGGTGCGTCGCGCCACGCACGACCTGCGCCGCGCCGCCAGCCAGGCCGGTGACGGCCGGGCCTGGTGGCACGTCCAGGTGATCGGCCACGACCGGCCGTCGCCCGACATCGCCATCCTGACGGTACGTCCCTGGCGGCGACTGCCCTTCCAGCCAGGTCAGGCCGTGCCGGTCTGCACACCCCGCCTGCCCGGACACTGGCGCTGGCTCTCACCGGCCAACGCCCCACGCGCGGACGGCACCGTCGAGCTGCACGTCCGCGCCGTGCCCGGCGGCACCGTCTCCCACGACCTGGTCCATCGGGTACGCCCCGGCGAGCTGCTCTGGCTCGGCCCACCCGGCGATGCTGGTCTGCGCCTCGACCGGAAGCGTGCCGACGATCTGTTGCTCGTCGCCGGTGGCACCGGCCTGGCCCCACTGCGCGCCCTGGTCGAGCAGGTCGCCGCCGACCGGGCCAGCCGACGGGTGACGCTGGTCGTCGGCGCGCGCACGTTCACTGACCTGTACGACGCGATCGCCCTCGACAAGCTGCAATGCGCCCACGACTGGCTGACCATCGTGCCGGCCTTCTCCGACGACCCCTGCGCGGAGCCGCCCGAGCAGGGCGACGCCCTGACCATCGCCCTCCGCCATTACGAGCCGGGCCAGGAGATCTACCTGTGCGGACCGCCCGCGATGCTGGCCGGCGCGCGGCCACGGCTGCTCGCGCTCGGCATCCCCGCCGCCCGCATCCACGTGGCCGGGAGCTTCGCTCGGTGACGGCTGTCTCCCGCGGCCGAAAAGGCACCTGCTATCCGCACCACGCCAATCCAGCGGCCGCCGTCATTCCAGCGACGCGGTGCGGAGAATGCCGTTGAGGCCCTCCTCGAACAGCAGGTCGTCGTCCCATCGGGCACCGTCGAGGTGGCCCGAGGCGTGGAGAGTCGGGTAGGCGTCGGCGTTCGCGGCGACATGGGCGCGGGCTGCGGATCTCGCGTCCGGGTCCGAGGTCTGGTGCCACGTGGCTTCGGTGAGCGCAGCGCCGATGACGTAGTTGGCGAGCATTCGCGTGGCCACCGCCAGTTGGAGTCCGGAGCAGCCGCCGCGCACCAGTGCCGATTGCAGGAACTCGGTACGGGCCAGGACGTTCGGTCCGACCATCGGGCGTCCGATCAGCCTCGGTGCCCAGGGGTGGCCCAGCATGGCGGCGCGCCAGCCTCGGACGAGGACGCGGATGTCCTCAAGCCAGTCGTCGCTTATGGCCGGAATCGGTACGCCGCCGAAGATCCGGTCGACGGCCAGGTCCAGGACGTCGTCCTTCGTCCGCACATGCCAGTACAACGCCGTCGCCGTCACGTCGAGGTGTTGGGCGAGGCTGCGCATCGTCAGCCCTTCGATGCTGTGCTCGTCCAGCACGGTCACCGCTGTGCCCACGATGCGGTCGAGGGTGAGCGGCGGTTTGCGTCGTGGTCGCGAGGGCTCCGCACGTAGCCAGATGGGCGGTGAGCTCATGAGAGCCAACTCTAAGCCAGTGGACAGGCAACTTAACATCGGTAAGGTAATGGAAGGAGAAAAAGTTTGCCTTTGTCGGTCGGCGAGGAGAGCAGCTCATGCCTCTGCTGCGAGTCCACCTCGACAGCGACCGGAGCACGTCCCGTCGCGTCCTGCAACTGCACCAGGAGGGCAAGATCCATCATGAGTCGCGGGAAGCCGCTCGGGAGCAGGCGTGGCGTCGGGGCCACACCCCAGCCGGTGACCCGATCTTCGTCGGCATCACGAACGGCCGCCGTGACGTGCAACTGCTCTACGACGTCGAGGTCTACTCCGACACGGTCCCGTGAGCGCTGCCGAGCCGGCTCGCACTCGCCGTTCAAGGGTGCGGTCAGGTGTTCGTGTCGCCGAACTCGCGTACCTCGTCGACGTCCAGCGTGATCCGACCGTTCTCGGTCCACTGCCCGGTGGCGGCGAGCCAGCTCGGGTCGTCGCGCTCGTCGATGGTGCTCCAACTGTGCCGGTGATGCCGTAGCTGGATCGGCCCGGTCGACTGGCCCGGCGCGAGCGTCCCACCGGTGAAGGTCAGCTCCACCCAACCCGGGACGGGCGTGCCCGGCGGGGGGTACGGCGGGGCCGGCGTCGACATCGCGGACGGCGGCCCGCCCGGTGGGACGAAGAACTGCACGGTCTGCTGGATCCGGGCGCAGCCCAGCGCCGCCCAGTCACAGTTCGGCACCAGCGAGGTGTTGCCGCCCTCGAAGCGCAGGTGGTATCGCACTCGCACGGTGCTCAGGTCGAGCGGCCCGGTGCCGGTGTTGGTGACCCGCAAGAGGTACTGGATCTGGTTGTTCGTCGGGGACCAGTCGAGATTGAGGTAGCTGACCGTCGCGCGACCGCTGGCCGTGCGCACTGTGGTGGCGGCCGAGGAGTCGGAGTAGCCGCCGAGCGCGCGGGCGGCAACCGCGATCCGGTACGTCGTGCCGGGCGCCAGGTCCGTCAGCGTGATCGTGGTGTCCTCGGTGGTGCCGAGCCAGCGGTACGTGTTGGGGCCCAGTGGCACCTGCACCTCGTAGTTGATGGGCTGCCCGGTGCCCTGCCCGTCGACCCAGGCGGACGGCGTCCAGGTGAGCGTGAGCTGGTGCGGTTCGTTGACCACCACCGTCGGGCTGCCGGGGGTGCTGATCGCCGGGCCGTCGTCGGCATGGGCGACGTTGACGGCGAGCAGGCTCGCCAGCGCGGCGACGGCTACGACGGCGATGACGCGACGAGCTGACATGAGGCGAATGCTAGGGCCGCGCTCGCGAAACTGATAGTTAACAGTCAATATGTGGGCTCGGGTTCACGCTGCCCGTCCGCTACGCGACGTAGTCGGTTTGGGGATAACCCCTGGTCGGGTGGCTACCTACCGTCAACCCGTCGATTGCGAACGGCCTTGATGTCGGCGGTACGACATCTGCTGACCGGGCCTCAGACGGGAGAAACATATGCGTACTCGGAAACAAGCCCGCGCCGTCCTACTCGTGCTGGCTCTCGTCGCGGTCGCTGCGGTGGTCGCCCCGGCGAGCCCGGCGTCCGCCGCGGTCCCCGGCCTGGTGCGGGTGGCCGCGACGAGCGTCAGCGACTCGGCCGACTTCCACAGCGCCACGGCGACCTGCCCGGTCGGCAAGGTGCTCACCGGCACCGGCTACGAGTTGAACGGCGTCACCGGTGAGGGCGTCGTCGACGACCTGCGCCCCAACGGCGGCCCGGCCACCGCGCCGACAGCGGTCACCGTCGGCGCGTACGAGACGGAGGCTTTCGCCGGGAACTGGTCCGTGACGGCGTACGCGATCTGCGCCAACCCGGTGCCCGGTCTGGTGCGGGTCTCCACGGTCGGCACGAGCAGCTCGGCCGACTACCACTCCACCAGCGCGACCTGCCCGGCCGGGAAGGTGCTGACCGGCACGGGCTACGAGTTGAACGGCGTCACCGGCGAAGGGGTCGTCGACGACTTCCGCCCCAACGGAGGCGTCGCCGCCGCGCCGACAGCGGTCACCGTCGGCGCGTACGAGTCGGACGCGACGACCCTCAACTGGTCGGTGACCGCGTACGCCATCTGTGCCAACCCGCTCCTCGGCCTGGTCCGGGCGTCCACGGTGGGGGCCAGCAACTCGCTCGACTTCCGCAGCGTCACGGCCACCTGCCCCGTCGGGAAGGTGCTGACCGGCGGCGGCTACGAGCTGAACGGGGTGACCGGCGAGGGCATCGTGGACGACTTCCGCCCCAACGGTGGCCCGGCGACCGCGCCGACATCGGTTGCCTCCGGCGCGTACGAGGAGGACGCGTTCGCCGGGAACTGGTCCGACACGGCGTACGCCATCTGCGCCACGGCCTGACGACGCGCGTCACGTGTGGCCGTCCCGCCACCGGACGGCCACCACGCTGCAGGTGTTAATCCGGGGCCCGCACGGTCGCGTGTTGGTAGGTCGTCCAGGCCGATCTGGCCATGGAGCAGTTCGACCGCGCGGGCATCCGAAACGAGGTAGCGACGCCACGCCTGCATCACCGCGTGCGAATAGCCAGGCGGCACACGAATGGCGTCCAAGTCTCGCTGCGGCGCCCAGCCAACTGCATCCATGATCTCCGCCCGGGTTGGCGTGGTTCGGCACCAGCGGGCCGACGAAACATCGAGCCAACCAGCGTGCTCCGCCTGGCGTACCGCGAGCGACCACGACGTGCGGTAGCGGGCAGTGAGAAGGATCAGATCTTCTCGAGACATCGGGCGGCTGAGGACGTCAGCGAACGCCGCCACCGGGAGGAGTAACTCGGCGGCAAAGGCGTTGATCAAACTTTCCCGGTCGGCGCGGGAGACGTGTACGGCCAGATCGCTGGAATATTCGTCGCCCAACACCATGTGGCCCAGCTCGTGGGCGGCGGTTGCTCGCCGCCGGCCAGGGTCTCCCTCGACGCTGACGACCGACACCGCCAGGTAGCCGTCCACCATTGATGCGCTCTCGCCCGGAAGATCGCTGATCAGGACGTACTGGCCGCTGCGCTCACAGAAATCCATCAGAGTGTCGATCGGCTCTGTGCCAATGCCCCGCACGTCACGCAGCCAGCGCGCCGCAGTGCGGGCGTCCTCGTCGGAGGTGATGGTCCCTTGGTAACGGACCGGGGAGATGAGAGTGAGCGTGCCGATGTCAAGGAGTTGACGGACGTCCCTGAGCCACGAGGCGAGCGCGATCTCCAGGCGTTGAGAGCGTCTCGCCGCGTCTGTGTCGGTGTCCTCGGCGATGACCTCCGAGCGGTGCGAGATCACCGCTGGTCGACGATGAAGCAGGTGATCGATGGGTACGTCGAGCGCGGCTGCGAGCCGGATCAGCTCCAGCGCGTCCACGCGTCGAACGCCTGACTCGATCTTTGCGATCATCGTGCGATCGAGGCCGAGCTGTGCACCCAGCTCGGCCTGAGAAAGGCCAGCCCCCAGCCGCGTCTGGCGTACCTGCTCGCCGACTGTCGCCCAGTCGCCGGTTTCGGTCATGGTGCGAAAATCGCACGCCCTCCTGCCCTACGTCTCGACCAGAGCGAATCGGCGTTACGAATTCGATGGTTGGTTGCTGCTCGTCGATACCCCGACATGGCGGTACGGGGCAGTCGACGGGAGCACCCAGCCATAGCGTTCGGGTCATGAAGACAAGGACTGAACACCATCCGGTGACCGTGCGGGTCGACCGGTGGCGGGCGGGGCTCCCACCGGACGCGTGGCCCGACCTGCTCCCGGCGAGCGGCGAGATCCGGCGGCGGGACGTCTTCGCTGTCGCCGACGCCCACCAGGCTGGCGAGGCGAGTCCACGGCAACTGCTGACCGCCGTCCTGGCCTGGGCTTACGGGCCCATCGGGTACGGCCCGTGGCGCGCCACGAGGTCGCTCGACGCCGATCCGGACGGCAAGCGCCTGGCGTACGCGCTGGAAGAGGCACCCGACGAGGCTCGGTTGCGGTCGGCGTACCACCGCTTCCTCGACCGCGATCAGGCGCGGCTGCCGTGGTTGGGGCCGGGCCTGTTCACGAAGGTGCTCTACTTCGCCGGTTATCGGCGCGGGGTGGGTGGGGTGCAGCCGCTGATCCTGGACCGCGTCGTGGCCGGCGGGCTGCCCGCCGAGGCCGGCGTCGTGCGCCGCAACGGGTGGTCGTCCGAGGAGTGGCTGGCCTACCTGCGGTGGGCGGCCGAGCAGGCCCAGGTCAGAGGGGTCGAGCCGGACGCGGTGGAGCTGGCGCTACCGCGTGGCGCGCAGGCGTAGACGGTGGTTGGGCGAATAACCCGCCCGGCTTGTCAGACGGTTCCAGTACCGTCTGGAAACCATGGACGCGCGGCGCGGCGACGCGATCATCGGCCGGGATCACCCCGTGGGTCTGCTGCGCGCCGAGATGGACCGGGCGACGACCAGTCATGGCGGTCTCGTCCTGGTCACCGGTGAGCCGGGCATCGGCAAGACGACACTCGTCACGGCGGCGGCGCGGGAGGCTCGGCAGCGCGGCGCGCTGGTGCTCGGCGCGGCCTGCTGGGATTCGGACAGCGCCCCCGGCTACTGGCCGTGGGTGCAGGTGCTGCGTGGTCTGCGGCGCTCCGCCGACGACTGGGAGGTGGCCCGCCCCACCGCTGAGCCGGCCCTCGCGGCTCTGCTCGGCGAGGCCGACCCCATCGGCGAGCAGGCCGGCCGCGCCGCCAGTTGGGCCGGCGTCGACACCGGCGCGGACGCCGCCGACCGGGAGGCGTTCGCGCTGTTCGACGCGGTGACCGCCGCACTGGTCGCGGTCTCCCAGCACCGGCCGGTCGTGGTGGTCCTCGACGATCTGCACTGGGCCGACCCGGCGTCGCTGCGGCTGCTGAGCTTCGCCGCCCAGCACACCTGGTTCGAGCGGTTACTGCTGATCGGCACCTACCGGGACGCCGAGGTCGAGTCGGGCGAGCACCCGCTGCGCCCCCTGCTCATGCCGCTCGTCGCGAAGGCCACCGGCATCACCCTCACCGGCCTCTCCCGCGACGAGGTGGCGGCGTTGATGACACGGACCGCCGGGCGGCAACCCGATGCCGGTCTCGTCGACGAGGTGCACCGCCGCACCGGCGGCAACCCGTTCTTCATCGAGCAGACCGCGCGGTTGTGGCACGCCGACGACGCGGCCGGGACCATCGCCCCCGGCGTACGGGAGGCGGTAAGCCGCCGCCTGGCCCAACTACCCCCGACCGTGGTCGAGGCGCTCACCGTCGCCGCCGTACTCGGTCGGGAACTTCACCGTCAGGTGCTGGCGGCCTGCGTGGCGGCCCCGGTGGCGCAGGTCGACAGACTGCTCGACCGGGCGGTGATCGCTCGGCTGATGGTCGCCCGAGGTGGCGGCCGGTTCGCCTTCGCCCACGACCTGGTCCGCGAGACCCTCTACGACGGGCTGTCCGACGACGACCGGCAGGCCCGGCACGGCGCTGTCGTCCGAGCGGTCGACCACCTCCAGGAGCTCAGCGACCGGTTGGTCCCCGCCGACCTGGCCCGGCACGCCTACCTGGCCGGGCCCGTGCTCGACCGGGCCCGGGTGGCGACGCTGCTGGTCGCCGCCGGGCGGGACGCGTTCACCCGGCTGGCGACCGACGAGGCGGCGGTGCACTTCCGTCGGGCCCTGGACGTGGTCGAGGACCCGGCGCAGCGCGTACGGATCCTGGTGGAGTTCGGTGAGGCGCAATACCACCACTCCGGTCGGGACGAGGCCACCCGACTGCTCACCGAGGCGGGGGCGTTGGCCCGCACACTCGACGATCCGGTGCTGCTGGCCCGGGTCGCCCTCATCGTCAACCGCGCCCGACAGGTGGAGACCGCCCGGTCGGCTGAGGCGGCGGGGCTGGTCCGGGAGGCGTACCGGCGGTTGATCGGCGAACCGGACGCCGACGCGTCGGTCGGCACGCTGGTCGCCGACCTGATCACCGCCACCGAGACGATCGCCCGTCGTGGGCAGGACGACGAGGCGCTCACCTTCAGCCTGTGGGCCCGCCACGACACCACCTGGGGCCTGGGCACCGCGACGGCCCGCGCTGCGCTGACCGCCGAGATCCGCGATGTGGCCCGCCGCACCGGCGACCGGGAGACCGAGCTGTGGGCCACCTCGCTGCGCTGGGTGGCGTTGTTGGAGTTGGGCGACCCGCGCTTCAACGACGAGTTCACCACGTTCGTCGGCGCGGACCGGGAGGCCGATCTCCCCAGGCACCGGATGGCGGCATCAGTCGACAGCGGGATCATCGCCGCCTTCCGGGGCGACTTCGCCGAGGCCGACGAGCGGTTCGCCGACCTCACCGACATCGCGGACCCGAGTCACGCCGAGTTCGGGTTCATGGGTCATCACCTGCGCTGGTCGCGGCTGCTGTTGCAGGGCCGGTGCGCCGAGGCCGAGATCCTGCTGGACGGGCTGGCCCCGATCGACTACCCCTACCAGGAGTTGCTGCGGGCGATCACCGCCGCCGAGCGTGGCGACGGCGAGACGGCGATCCGGTTGACCGCGGGCATCGAGGCCGCCGACATCCGGTACCCGCGTCCGGTGTCGCCGCTCTGGCTGCGGTTACGGGCACAGGTCGCCGCGGCGTCCGCCGACCCGCGGCGCTGCGACGACGCCCGGTCCGCGCTCGCCCCGCACCGAGGCGAGTGGATGGTCGGGCTGTTCGGCTGCGACATCAGCGGCCCCGTCGACCACTGGCTGGCCCTGATCGACCTGGCCCAGGAGCGGTGGGGCGACGCCGTCGCCGGGTTCACCGCCGCCCGTGAATCCGCCGACCGGCTGGGTGCCCGACCCTGGTCGCTGCTCGCCCGCGCCGGGCTGGGGAGGGCCCTGGCCGGCCGGGGTCACCCGGGCGACGCCGCGACGGCCGCCGCGCTGCACGCGACCACCGTGCAGGAGGCGACAGCGCTCGGGATGACGCAGGTGCTCCACCGGCTCGCCGCGCCCACAGGGGCCGTGACGGGCGCCGTCGAGCCGGGCCACGCCGTCGAGCCGGGCCACGCCGTCGAGCCGGGCCACGCCGTCGAGCCGGGCCACGGCGTCGCGGCGATCGAGGCCGTCGGGCTGGTCGAGAACGCCGGGCCGGTCCAGGTCGCGCCGGTCATCGAGGGGTACGAGTTTCGGCGCGACGGGCCGGTCTGGCAACTCGCGTACGCGGGTGTGGTGGTGCACCTGCCCGACGCCAAGGGCCTGCACGACCTGCATCTGCTGCTGAGTCGACCGGGCAGTGACGTACCCGCCGTGGAGTTGCTCGATCCGGCCGCCGGGCCGGAGTTGGTCGCGGCCCGGCGACTGGGTGCCGACCCGGTCCTCGACGACGAGGCGAAGGCCCGCTACCGGCGGCACCTGGCCCGACTCGACGAGGAGATCGACCGGGCCGCCGCCCGTGAGGACGACCGGAAGGTGGCCACACTGGACGCCGAGCGAAGTGCGTTGCTCGACGAGTTGCGGGCGGCGGCGGGGCTGGCCGGGCGGAGCCGTCGGTTGGGCGACGAGGCCGAGCGGGCCCGCAAGACGGTGACCGCCCGCATCCGGGACACGCTGCGCAAGCTCGACGAGCGGCACCCGGCCCTCGCCGGCCATCTGCGCGACTCCGTCTCGACCGGCAGCACCTGCCGCTATCTGCCGCCCGAGCCGCTGCGCTGGCGGCTCTGACACCACGACGGGCGCCGCCACGGCCGTGGCGGCGCCCGACGCTCTGACAATCGTCAGCGGCGGTTGTACCGGTACATGGTCAGGGTGCCGAAGACGAGCAGGAAGCCGGCGCTCCACACCAGCAACCACATGGTGGCCGACGGGTCCGAATCGCCGCTCATCGCCCCACGGATCGCGGCGACCAACTGCGTCACCGGGTTGACCTTCACGAACGCCTGGAGCCAGCCGGGCATGGTGCTCGGGTCGACGAAGACGTTGCTGAGGAACGTCAGCGGGAACAGCACCATCATGCTGACCCCCATCACCGACTTCTCGCTGCGCAGGATCAGCCCGAAGAACGTCCACACCCAGGAGAACGCGAACGAGAAGACCACCAGCAGGCCGATCCCGGCGGCCACGCCGACCACCCCGCCCTGCGGGCGGAAACCGAGCACCAGCCCCAGGCCCAGGATCACCAGCGCGGCGAGGACGTAGCGCAGCACGTCGCCGAAGATCATGCCGACCAGTGCGGACGGACGCCAGACGGGCAGCGTCCGGAACCGGTCGAAGATGCCCTTCTCGATGTCGGTGTTGAGGCCGATGCCGGTGTACATGGTGATCATGACGACGCTGGTCACCATGATGCCGGGTAGGAAGAACTGCAGGTATTCGCGCGGGCTGCCGGCGAGTGCCCCACCGAACAGGTACGTGAACATCAGCACCATGATGATCGGGAACGCGGTCACGTCGAAGAGCTGCTCCGGCACGTGCTTGATCTTCAGCATGGCGCGCCAGCCGAAGGTGAGCGACGCGCTCAGCGCGCTGGGCCGGGGCGGTCGGGCATTGGGCGCGAGCACCGTCGCCAGCGCCTCGGCGGACGGGACGTAGACGGACGGGGCCCGTTCGGTGGTGGTGGTCGTGGTGTCGCTCATCGGGCTGCCTCCAGCTCGTCGTCGCGCTCGTCGGCCGGCACGGCGGGGTGATCGGTCAGGGCCAGGAAGACCTCGTCGAGGCTCGGCTGGCCCAGGGAGAAGTTGTCCACGACGATGCCGGCGCGGGCCAGGTCGCTCAGCACCCGGGCGGCCTGGGCGCTGGCGTCGAGGTCGGTGCCGGCCTCGCCGACGCGGGCGGTCAACGCCACCGGGTCGGCGGCGAGCTGCACCGGCACACCGAGCGCCTCCCGGAGCACCCGCTCCGCCTCGGGACGCTGGCCGGGATCGCGCAGTCGAAGGTGGACCGTGCCGGAGCCGATCGACGACTTCAACTCACCCGGGGTGCCCTCCGCGATCACCCGGCCGTGGTCGACGACCGCGATCCGTCCGGCGAGTTGGTCGGCCTCGTCCAGGTACTGGGTGGTCAGCAGCACCGTCGTGCCGTGGGACACCACCGCCCGGACGATCTCCCACACCTGGTTGCGGCTGCGCGGGTCGAGACCGGTCGTCGGCTCGTCGAGGAACAGCAGGTCGGGGGTGTTGAGGATGCTCGCGGCGATGTCGATGCGCCGCCGCATCCCACCCGAGTACTTCTTCACCTGGCGGTCGCTCGCCTCGGTCAGACCGAACGCGGCGAGCAGGGCCGCCGCGCGCTCCCGGGCGGCCGGCTTGCGCAGACCGAGCAGGCGGGCGAGGAGCACCAGGTTCTCCGTGCCGGTCAGGTCCTCGTCGACCGAGGCGTACTGGCCGGTGAGGCTGACCCGGGAGCGGACCTTGTCGGCCTCGGTGACCACGTCGTGGCCGAACACCCGGGCCGAACCGCCGTCGGGGCGCAGCAACGTCGCGAGCACCCGGACAGCTGTGGTCTTGCCCGCCCCGTTGGGCCCGAGCAGGCCGTAGACGGTGCCGGCCGGCACCTGCAGGTCGATCCCGGCCAGCGCCCGGGTGTCCCCGAACGAGCGGGTCAACCCCTCGGCCTCGATGGCCGGCCCGGTGGTGCGTCTATTCATGATCCTTACCTTTCGTCGGACGTGTTCAGGAGACGTAGGGCCGAGCCGCCCGGCCGTCGCGCAGGGCCAGACCCCACCAGCGGAGCTGGTCGATCAGGACGCCGGCGTCGCGGCGCAGCTCGTCGGTGCACTGCGGGGTCGGTTCCCCGGCGAGCAGGTCGATCCCGACGACGTCGCGCACCGTCATGGCGTGCAGCGCGGTGAAGACGGTGCGCAACTGGTCGACGGCGTGCCGGCCGGTGGACCGGCAGCCGTACGACACGAAGCCGACCGGTTTCGCCTGCCACTCGTCGTACGCGTAGTCGATCGCTTGTTTCAAGGGTGCCGGAAAACTGTGGTTGTACTCGGGCGTGACCACGACGAACGCGTCCGCCCGGCCCACCTCGTCGACGAACGCCCGGATGGACGCGGTCGGCTCGGCGGGGTAGCTGGCCGGGAAGTCGTAGTCGGTCAGGTCAACGACCGTCACCGTCAGGTCGTCGTGCCGCGTGACCTGGTCGACGAACCAGCCGGCGACCCGGTCGCCGGCCCGCCCCTCCCGGGTGCTGCCGACGATCACGGCGATCCGTAACTGTGTCATCGCCACCCCCTTCCACCGAGAGGGCGCGAGGTGACGGACGGCCGTCCGCTAGATCCGATCTAGCGGCGCGTTTCGGGGTGGGATGTCACACGGGTCGGCTTGACTGGTGCCGACGGACAGGGGACGGGGAATGGCGCAGGTACGTATCGAACCGTGGCACGAGGACGACCTCGACCTGCTGCGGCAGCTCAACTCGCCGGACACCCGCAAGCACACCGGCGGCCCGGAGACCGATGAGCAGGTGCTCGCCCGGCACGACCGGTACGTGCACTTCTCCGGCACCGAGCAGGGCTGCATGTTCACGCTGGTGCTGCCGGGCGGCGCGCGGGCGGGCAGCGTCGGCTACTGGGCCCGCGAGTGGCGCGAGCATCAGGTGTACGAGCTGGGCTGGGCGGTGCTGCCCGCGTACCGGGGGAAGGGGCTGGCCACGGCGGCGGTGCGCGCGGTCGTCGACGTCGCTCGCGCCCGGCGGGACCGGCGCTACGCCCACGCCTACCCCTCGGTCGACAATCCCGCCTCGAACGCGGTCTGCCGCAAGGCCGGTTTCACGTTGCTCGGCGAGACCGATTTCGAGTACCCGCCGGGGCGGATGATGCGCGTCAACGACTGGCGGCTCGACCTGACCGCCCCGCCGACCTGAAGCTGAGGTCGGCGGGGCGGCCGGTGACGGTCACCAGGTGGTGTCGAGGCGGTGTCGCTGCTCGGCGGTCAGCTCCAGGTCCACCGCCGCCAGGCTCTCTTCCAGTTGCGCCAGGGAGGAGGCGCCCACCAGCGGAATGGACGGCAGCTCGCCGCCGAGCAACCAGGCGAGCACCACCTGGTTGACGGTCGCACCGCACTGCCCGGCCACGTCCCGCAGCGCCTCCAGCCGCCGGGGCGCGCTCGGCAGGTCGTACGCCGAGCTGAGCGGCTTGTCGGGCCGGGTGTAGGCGCCCTTGAGTAGCGGCGAGTACGCCACCAGGGTCAGCTCGGGCTCGGCCCGCAGGTAGCTCAGCAGGTCACCATTGACACCGCCCGGCTCGCCGTCCGGGTCCAGGTCACTCGCCAGGTCCGTGCGGTTGGGCAGGTAGCTGCGGTGGTACTGGAGCACCTCGTACCCCGGTAGGCCGGCGGCGGCGGCCAACGCGCGGGCCCGTTCCACCCGCCAGGCCCGGTGGTTGCTCGCGCCGAGCAGGCCCACAGTGCCCTCGGCGACCAGTTCGGCGAAGCCCTCCACGGTCTCCTGAAGCGGCACCGTGCGGTCCTCGATGTGCGCGTAGAGCAGGTCCAGCCGTTCCACGCCGAGCCGGTCCCGGCTGCGCTCCGCGGACTCGCGGATCACCGTGGCGGACAGGCCCTCGGCGTTGTCCAGGTAACTGGTCCCCGGAGCCAACGGTCGGGCGCCCAGCTTCGTGGCGATGACGATCTCGGCGCCGACGCCCCGGCTGCGCCGCCACCGGCCCAGCAGCTCCTCGCTCTGCCCGCCCTGCCCGCCGTCCACCCAGAACGCGTAGTTGTCGGACGTGTCGATGAACGTGCCGCCGGCCTCGACGTACCGGTCGAGGATCGCGTACGAGGTGGCCTCGTCGGTGGCGCTGCCGAAGAGCATCGCGCCGAGGCTGAGGACGCTGACCTCGCGTCGGGTCGCCGGGTCGGTGCCGATCGTGCGGTACCGCATGGGGATCTCCTCTCGCGCGCCCTACCGGTGGGCGCACCGACCACCCTGCAGGCTGGAGCGCGCTCCAGGTCAAGCTCACCAGGGGAGTACGCCGTATCCACCGCCGGCGTCCATCTGGAAGCCCCAGAGCAGCCCGTTCGGCCCGTCGGCCGGCAGGGTCGCGAGGTGCACGCTCACCTCGGCGCCCTGCTCGGCGGTACGGAAGCCGCTGTTGCCGTTCAGGTCGGTGGCGCAGTAGCCCGGGTTCGCCGCGTTCACCTTGATCGGGGTGTCCCGCAGCTCCTTGGCGTACATCGCGGTGAGCATGTTCAGCGCCGCTTTCGACGACGGGTACGGCACCGAGGTCAGCTCGAACAGCGCTCCGTCCGGGTCGGTCATCACGGTGATCGAGCCGACCTCGCTGGAGACGTTGACGATCCGTGCCGCCGGTGCCCGGCGGAGCAGCGGCAGCAGCGCGTTGGTCACCGCCACCACTCCGAAGACGTTGGTCTCGTACAGCCGACGCAGTGTCGCCACCGTCGTCTCGCTGGGCAGCCCCCGCGCACCGTCGGCGAGGACGATGCCCGCGTTGTTGACGAGTACGTCGAGTCGGCCGTGTTCCTCCTCCACCAGCTTCGTGACCGCTGTCACCGAATCGGCGTCGGTCACGTCGAGCGGCACGAACCGCGCGTCCGCGCCGCCGTCGCGCAGCTCCCGCTCCGCTGCGCGGCCCCGGTCGGCGTCCCGCGCGCCGACCAGCACCGTCATCCCCAGACCGCCGAGCCGGCGGGCGGTTGCCAGGCCGATTCCCTTGTTGGCCCCGGTGACCAGGGCGATCATGTTCGTCATGCCGTCGAGCCTGTATCGGCGGGCGGCCCGCCAGGAGAGACGGGCGGAGGCTGGGACCGGCGGTACCACCCTCGCGGGCGCCCGCCGGGGGCATGCTGGACGGCATGACGAGCAGCCTGCGCCGTGCCGAACTGGCGGCGTTCCTGCGCACCCGTCGGGCCCGGCTGCGTCCGGCCGAGGTCGGGCTTCCCGAGGGTGGGCGCCGACGTACCCCCGGGCTACGCCGACAGGAGGTCGCCCAACTCGCCGGGATGTCGATCGACTACTACATCCGGCTGGAGCAGGGCCGGGGGCCACATCCGTCCCGGCAGGTGCTCGCGTCGATGGCCCGGGCGCTGCTGCTGAGCCGCGACGAGCGCGAGTACCTGTTCCGGCTCGCGGGGGAGAACCCCCCGCCGACCCGTGGGCCGAGCCGGGAGGTGCCGTCGGGCCTGCGGCACCTGCTCGACGCGATGACCGAGACCCCGGCGTACCTCGTCGACGCCGCGTACCACGTGCTGGCCTGGAACCGTCTGGCCACGTACTTCGTCGGGGATCTCGCGACAGTGCCCGACGCGGACCGGAACATGATTCGCTGGACGTTCCGGCAGCCGGCGACCGGCGGCCGTTGGAACGACGCCGAAACACTGCGGTTCGTCCGCGGCACGGTCGCGGACCTGCGGGCCGCCTACGGCCGCTACCCGGCCGATCCGGCGATCCGTGAGCTGGTCACCGAGCTGCTCGGCACGTCATCGCGGTTCGCCCAGCTCTGGGCCGAGCACGACGTGGCCGAACGTCGGCCCATCGTGAAGCGGGTGCCGCACCCCGAGCTGGGGCCGTTGGAGTTCGAGTGCCGGGTGCTGCACGTGCAGGAGACCGACCAGCGGATGATCGTCTACGTCCCCGAGCCCGGCTCGGCGACCCAGGCGGCGTTTCGCCGGATCGCGGAGCGCGTCGACCTCTGAACTCCGCCGTCGGAGGCCGGAACTGCCGCGAGCGATATACCTCAGAGTCATATTTATGACTCTGAGGTATATCGCTCGTTGGGGCATGACCCGCCGGGTGGCGGGCCCGGGTCAGTCGGGCAGGTAGGCGAAGGTGTCCGGGTTCGGGCCCTGCCGCCCGGCCTCGCCCTGGTTCAGCCCGGTGATCCGCTCCATCGCGGCGTCGTCCAGCTCGAAGTCGAAGATCTTGGTGTTCTCCTCGATCCGCTTCGGGGTGGTCGACTTCGGGAAGATGATGTCGCCGCGCTGCACGTGCCAGCGCAGCACCACCTGCGCCGGGGTCCGGCCGAGCTGCTCGGCCAGGTCGACCACCGTCGGGTCGTCGAGCACCTTGCCCTGCGCGATCGGCGACCAGGCCTCGGTGAGGATGTTGTGCGCGCGACCGTAGGCGCGGACCTCGTCGTTCGTGAAGTACGGGTGCGCCTCGATCTGGTTCACCGCCGGCACGACGTTCGCCTCGTCGGCGAGCCGCTCCAGGTGCGGGCCCTGGAAGTTCGACACGCCGATCGAGCGGGCCCGGCCGTCGCGCTGGAACTCCTCGAGCGTCTTCCACGTCGAGACGTAGTCGCCGTCGTAGAGGGTCGGCAGCGGCCAGTGGATGAGGAACAGGTCGATGTAGTCCATCTTCAGCGCCGCGAGCGTCGAGTCGAACGCCCGGCGGGCGTCGTCGGGGCGGTGGAAGGCGTTGCTCAGCTTGCTGGTCACGTAGACCGCGCCCCGGTCGAGGCCGGACATGCGTACCGCCTCGCCGACCTCGGCCTCGTTGCCGTACATCTCGGCGGTGTCGATGTGCCGGTAGCCCGCCTCCAGGGCGGTGGTCACCGCGGCGGCGGTGTCCTTCGGCTCGATCTGGAACACCCCGAAGCCGAGCTGCGGAATGGTGGTGCCGTCGTTCAGGCTGATGTCGGGAATGGTGTTGGCCACCACGGCTCCTTCGCGTCATCGTCGTTGCCTGTCATCCATACCCGGGTGGCCTGTCGAATCACCGCCCAACGCGAGGTGACGAGCGCAACGTCGGAAGGGTTCACCCGGTCGTGTCGAAGAGCACCGGCCAGGGTCGTGCGGCCGGCGCCGACGTCCCGGCCGACGCGGGCGGCGCGGGCTCGGCGTCGGCCGGCACCTCGGCGGCGAGCTGCCCGAACATCGATGCCGCCGGGTGCGCCGACCGGTCCGGCCAGGCCGCCGAGGTGCGCTTCGCCAGCGGCGCGTCGACGATCGGCCGCCAGGCGATCCGGGGCTCGCGGCGCGCCACCGCCGCCGGTTCCACGGCCACCCCGCCCCCGGCCAGCACCAGGCCGAACAGGAACTCCGGGTTGCGGGCCGGGCGTACCCGGGCCGGTCGCCAACCGTGCTCTCGGCACACCGCCAGCAGGTGGTCGTGCCAGCCGGGCGCGGTGGCCCGGGGCGCGGCCACCAGGTCGAGACCGGCCAGCGACGCCAGCGTCACCTCCCGGTCGCGGGCCAGCGGCGAGGTGCGCGGCAGCAACACCCCCAGGGGTACGTCGACAGGTGCGCCGAAGCGCAGCCCGTCCGCCGCCACCGGGTGGTGCACGAGCCCCACGTCCAGGGTGCGCTCGGCGAGCATGCGGACCTGCTCGGCGGTGGTCAGCTCGTGCAACTCCACGTCCAGGCCGGGTGCCCGGGTGGTGAGCCCGTCCAGTAGCGCCCGCAGCGTCACGGCGGGTGTCTCCGGCGGCACCCCGGCCCGCAGTACGCCCAGCTCACCGGCGCGGACCTGCCCCATCAGGTTGCGCAGCCGACCCTCACCGGCGAGCAACTCCTCCGCCTCGCCGAGCAGCAGCTCACCGGCTGTGGTGAGGCGTACCTGGCGACGGGACCTGTCGAACAGCTCGACGGTCAGCTCTCGTTCCAGGCGCTGGATCGACTGGCTCAGGGGCGGCTGGGCCATCCCGAGCTGCTCGGCGGCCCGCCCGAAGTGCAACTCGTGTGCGACGACCACGAAGTGCCGCAGGTGCCGGAGCAGGTCCACGGCCGCGACCCTACGCCAGCCCCGACGTCGGGCCGCTGGATAGCGTGCTGGCGTGGACGTGGACGAACGCATCGGGGCGATCTTCGCCACCGCCGGGGTGACCGCCAGCCTGCACGCCGTGGACCTGGACGCCGTGGACCTCACCGCCACCGGTCCGACCGACGGTGTGCGGGAGGTCGGGGTACGGGCCGACGAGCAGGTGGTGATCGCCTCGATCTTCAAGATCCTGCTGGTGCTGGAGTTCGCCCGGCAGGTCGAGGCCGGTCAGCTCGACCCGACCGAACGGGTGCTGGTCACCGCCGCCGACCGGCTCGGCGGGTGGGGTCTGGCCGGTTGCACCGACGACGCCGAGGTGTCCCTGCGCGACCTCGCGTACTTCGCCATGTCGGTCAGCGACAACACGGCCGCCGACCTGCTGCTGCGGCGGGTCGGCGCGGACCTGCTCCCGATGCTCGCCGCCGAGCTGGGGCTGACCCGTACCCGCATCCGGGGTGGTCCCCGGGAGTTGGTCGAGCTGATGCTCGCCGACGTGGGCGCCCGTACCGAGGCGGACTTCGCCCGGATCTTCCCCACGATGCCGGCGGACCGGGTCCGGGCGATGCGGGTCTTCGACCCCGAGCACACCACGTCCAGTACCGCCCGGGAGATCACCCGACTGCTCACGATGATCTGGCGGGACGAGGCCGGTCCGCCGGCTGCCTGCGCGATGGTCCGTACCTGGATGGCCCGGCAGCTCTTCTGGACCCGGTTGGCCGCCGGCTTCCCGCCCGGTGTGCGGGTCGCCGGGAAGACCGGCACCCTGCCCGGGCTGCACCTGGAGGCCGGGGTCGCGGAATACCCCGACGGCGGCCGGTACGCGATCGCCGTCTTCGCCAGTGCCGACGGGTTGGCGTCGCGCCGGATCGACGTGGACCTGGCGATGGGAGAGGCCGCCCGGACGGCTGTCGAGGCGTTGCGCGGCGACTGATTTCGCGCTCGCCGGAGGGGCGGCGCACCGCCACTGAGCAGGCCCGATATGCGGCGGCGTATCGGATCCGGTGTCCTTTGATCTTGGACCGGACCGTGGTCGCGCTGGTTGGCTCGGGTCGACCAACCGCCCGATCACGGGGAGTAGAACCGCATGCCCAGTCTCGACCGCCGACGCTTCCTGCGCGACACCGCCGCCACCACCGCCCTGGTCACCACCGCCGGCCTCGCCGCCGGGTCGACCACCTCGGCCCAGGCGGCGTCGCCCGCCGCCGCACCCGCCCCGACCGCCCGCCGCAAGGGCGTGGTCAGCTTCCGCTGGTGGGGTACGGCCGGCTGGCGCGTCGACATCGGCGACCGCACGGTCCTCGTCGACCCGTTCCTCAGCCGGATCGACACCGGGCTGTTCAGAGGAGCGTTCAACCCGGCGAAGGCGCTGACCGTGCGCACCGACGTGATCGATCCGCGCGTCGACCGGGCCACGACGGTGCTGGTCACGCACACCCACTGGGACCACTTCATGGATGTGCCGTACATCGCCGAGCGCACCGGCGCACGGGTCTTCGGCACGCTGACCGCGTACCACCTGGGGTTGGCCTACGAGCTGCCGTCGACGCAGCTCAGCGCCGTGAAGGGTGGGGAGGTGCTGGACTTCGGCGACCACACCGTCGAGGTGGTCGGGTCGCTGCACAGCCGCAACGCGTCGTACTCGGTGGCCTTCCCCGGGGTGCGGGTCAGCCGGCCCGCGCGGCCGGAGACCATCGCGGACCTGCCGGAGGGCGACACGCTCGGCTACCTGCTGCGGGTCGACGGCGGCCCGTCGGTCTACTTCACCGGGGCCAGCGACGTCGCCGAGCGCAACCTCACCGGGCTCGCGCCCGACGTGGCGATGGTGGCCATGCAGAGCGCCACCACGACCGGCGACTACCTGCCCCGCCTGCTGGCCGGGCTGGACTACCCGAAGGTCGTGGTGCCGGTGCACTACGACAACTTCGAGACGGAGCTGAAGAACCCGCCACCGGTCGCCGAGACCGACCGCACCCGGTTGAACGAGATGATCGCGGCGATCCGTCGGATCTCGCCGCGCAGCCGGGTGCTGGTGCCCGAGTACGAGACCGCGTACCACTTCTGAGCAGCGCCGGTGGGGGTCGCCGGCCCGCGGCCCCCACCGGGGGTCAGCCGGCGGCCAGCTCGGCCAGGGCCCGCACCGACTTCCAGTTGCGGGTGGTCGCCACCACGCCGAGTCTCTTCTCCAGGTACGCGTTGGTGAACTTCGACCGGCCGTAACCGCCGTCGACGTAGTGCAGGTAGACCTCCCGGCCGGTCACCGTGAACGACACGTTCTCCCCACCGGGCACGGTCAGCGTGTCCACCGTGGACGACGCGGGCGGCGTCGCCAGGAAGGCGACCAACAGCCTCGTGGGGTCGTTCTCCCGGTCGGCGTACGGGTTGCCGCCGGCGATCGCCGCCAGCTCCCGGCCGCTGCGCACCAGCACCGGCACCGGCAACGCCAGCTCGTCGGTGAGCGCCCGCGTGATCCCGGCGGCCAACTTCTCCGCGTCGCGCACCGTGCTGTTGAAGGCGACGTTGCCGCTCTGCAGGTACGTCGTGACGTCCTCGTGGCCGAGGTCGGTGACGATCCGGCGCAGGTCGGCCATCGCCAGCCGGGTGGCGCCGCCGACGTTGACCCCGCGCAGCAGGGCGACGTAACGGGTCATCCAGTCCTCCTCGGGTGGGGCCGACCGGCTCAGCGTAGGCCGCCCGGCCCCACCAGGCCCGTTTCGTAGGCGACGATGACCAGTTGCGCGCGGTCCCGGACCCCCAGCTTGGTCAGCAGCCGCCCGACGTGGGTCTTGACCGTGGCCTGGCTGAGGTTGAGGTGCGTGGCCAACTCCGTGTTGGACAGGCCCCGGGCGATCAACGCGAGCACCTCCCGTTCCCGATCCGTCACCCCGTCCAGTCGACGGGGCAGCGGCCGGGCCGGCTCCGGTCGCCGGGCGAACTCGTCGATCAACCGGCGGGTCACCGTCGGCGCGAGCAGCCCCTCACCGGCGGCCACCACCCGGATGCCGGTCAGCAGGTCCGCCGGTGGGGTGTCCTTGAGCAGGAAACCGCTGGCACCGGCGCGCAGCGCGCCGTAGACGTACTCGTCCAGGTCGAACGTGGTCAGGATGATGACCCGGGTGTCGGCGGTCGCCGGGTCGGCGCAGATCCGCCGGGTCGCCTCGATGCCGTCCATCTCCGGCATCCGCACGTCCATCAGCACCACGTCCGGCCGGTGCTGACCGGTCAACGCGACGGCCTCCACGCCGGTGCCCGCCTCACCGACCGTGGTGCAGTCCGGGGCGAGGTCGACGAGCAGCCGGAAGCTGCCGCGCAGCAGCGCCTGGTCGTCGGCGATCAGGACCCGGATCACGCGGCCACCCGGTACGGCAGGCTGGCCGTCACCGCGAAACCGCCGTCCGAGCGCGGCCCGGCGCGGAACTCTCCACCGTGCAACGCCACCCGTTCCCGCATGCCGATCAACCCGTGCCCCTCCCCGCCGGTCAGGATCGGACGTCGACCGTCGTCGGTCACCTCGACCCGTACCTCGCCGGACGTGACGATCACCGTAGCCCGGCAGGCGGCCGGGGCCGCGTGCTTCACCACGTTGGTCACCGCCTCCTGCACGATCCGGTACACCGCCAGGCCCACCGATTCCGGGACCGCGCCGCCCGGGGCCTCCCGCCGTACGTCGAGCCGTACGTCGACACCGCCGATCGCCGCCTGCCGGGCCAGCGCGGGCAGCTCGTCCAGCCCGGGTGTCGGGGCGTACGAGGTGTCCTCGCGCAGTACGCCGAGCACCCGACGGACGTCGGCCAGGGCGTTGCGGCCGGTCTCCTCGATCACCCGCAGGGCGGCGCCCGCCTCGCGGGGGTCCGCCTCGGCGACGTGGTTGGCGACGGCCGCCTTGACCACGATGAGGCTCAGCGTGTGGGCGACGACGTCGTGCAGCTCGCGCGCCACCCGCAGTCGTTCCTCCGCCGTGGCCTGACGGACCAGGTTGTCACTCTGCCGGGCGGCCAGGGCCCGTCGTTCCCGGACCAGCCATCCGATCACCCAGGCGGGCGCGATCATGACGACCGCGTAGACGACCCCACCGGCACGGGACCAGAGATCACCCGCCGTCAGCACCAAGGCGACGCTCACCAGCGCGAGGCAGCCCGCCGCGCTGAGGATCGAGCGGCGGGTGGCCGTCGACACCGCGACCGTGTAGAAGGACAGGCCGATGGCGAGCGCCGGCGCGGCGGCGGCGAAGTTCGGGATCACCCCGGTGACCAGGGCGACGGTGGCGACGGCGCTGATCACGGCGGCCACCGTCAGCGGCCACCGGCGGCGTACGGCCAGCGGCAGCCCGAGGGCCATCCCGACGAGGACGGACACCCAGAGCGGCTCGCGTACGCCGCCGTGCAGCGGTGACTCCAGTGCCGCGTACGGGCAGAGCAGCCCGCCGACCGCCACGGCCAGCACGGCGTCCACGATGTACAGGTCCACCGGCCGCAGTCGTCGGGTCAGCAGGGGAGGGGTCACCTGCCCGACGGTATCGACCGCCCGACCGGTCCGCGTCCACCCACGGGTGGTCATCCCCGGGGACGACGTACCGACGGTTGCGGGCCTCCGACTCCTTCCGGGGGAGGGGCGGAAACCGACCGCGTCGGCACGACGCGCGGCACCCGCCCGGACCGGCACTGTGGCGGTCATGACCACACACACGGTGACAGTGACGGGGCTGCGCGCGGTGTACGGCACCGGAACCCGACGGGTGACGGCGCTCGACGGCGTGACGACAGGCTTCGCGAGTGGGACGTTCACGGCGGTGATGGGCCCCTCCGGGTCGGGGAAGTCCACCCTGCTGCACTGCGCGGCGGGGTTGGACAGCCCGACCGAGGGGACCGTCACGATCGACGGCGTCCGCCTCGACCGACTCGGCGAGGACGAGGTGACCCGGCTGCGGCGCGACCGGATCGGATTCGTGTTCCAGGCGTTCAACCTGGTGTCCACGCTGACCGCCGCGCAGAACGTCGAGTTGCCGTTGCGGCTGGCCGGACGCCGTCCACCGGCCGGGGACGTCACCGCCGCCCTCGACGCCGTGGGGCTGGCCGACCGGGCCGGGCACCGGCCGAGTGAGCTGTCCGGCGGTGAGCAGCAGCGCGTCGCCGTGGCCCGAGCGTTGATCACCCGTCCGGCGGTGGTCTTCGCCGACGAGCCGACCGGGGCGCTGGACAGCACCGCCTCCCGGCAGGTGCTCCGGCTGCTGCGCGGGCTCGTCGACGACCACGGCCAGACCGTCGTGATGGTGACCCACGACCCCACCGCCGCCGCGTACGCCGATCGGGTCCTCCTGCTCGCCGACGGCCGCGTCGTCGACGAGTTGGACGGCGAGATCTCCGCGGCGGTCGTCGCCGCGCGGATCGCCGAGCGGGAGACGGCCGGGGGGCGTTCATGCTGACCATCCGACGGTCGACGAGCGCGTTCGTGGCCGTCGCCATCGGGGTCGCGCTGGTCGCGGCGGCCACCCTGCTGCTCGCCTCCGGACGCCCGCAGGTGCCGGACCGGCTGGCGCGGGCCGCAGTGGTCGTGCAGAGCCCCGAAGCGGGCGCTGCGGCCGACCAGTTCGTGCCGACCCGGCCGTGGTCAGCCGGTACGGCGGCGGGACTCGTCGGGCGGCTGGCCGCTCTGCCGGGCGTCGTGGCGGCGGTGCCGGACCGGACCTTCTACGCCCAGCCGCTCGTCGACGGCCGACCCTCCGCCGTCGACACCCGGCGGGAGGACGCGTACCAGGGGCACGGGTGGTCCAGCGCCCGGCTGGGTGGGTTGCGCCTCACCACCGGCGAGCCGCCGGGCAGGCCCGGCGAGGTGGTCGTCGACAGCGCGCTCGGACTGCGTACCGGCGCCCCGGTCACAGTGCTGACCGCGGCGGGCCCGGAGGCGTACACCGTCACCGGTCTGGTCGACGGGCCCGGCGTGCACGTCGCGGACGAGGTCGCCGCCGCGCTCGCGCCCGGCGTCCGGGCCATCGGGCTGGTCCTCGCGCCGGGGGCCGACCCCGAGCGGGTCGCCGCGTCGGCTCGCGGTGTCGTCGGCGGCGACGGACGGGTGCTGACCGGCGACGCGCGCAGCGCGTTGGAGCCGCGCGCCGACGCCCGGACCCGGTGGATCGGCATGCAGGTGCTCACCGCCACGGCGGCCCTCGCCGGCTTCGTCACGGTGTTCGTCGTCTCCTCCACCTTCGCGTTCACCATCGCGCAGCGCCGCCGCGAGTTGGGTCTCCTGCGCGCCGTCGGCGCCACCGGACGGCAGGTCCGCCGCCTGGTGTACGCCGAGGCGCTCGTCGTCGGCGTCAGTGCCGGGCTGGTCGGTCTGCTGGTCGGCGCGGCGCTCGCCCCGGTGCTGGGTCGGCTGCTCGTGGACTTCGGCTACGAGCCGGCCACCTTCCGGGTCGGGTACGCCGCCTGGCCGATCGCGCTGTCGCTCGCCGCCGGGCCGGTGATCGCGTTGTCGGCGGTCTGGTCGGCGTCGCGTCGGGCGGCGCGGGTCCGCCCGTTGGAGGCGTTGCGCGAGGCCGCGGTCGAGCAGCGGCCGATCGGGCGCGCCCGGGTCGCCACCGGAGCGCTCCTCGTCGCGGCGGGGATCGCCCTGGGCGTCGGGACGGCGACCGCCGACGAGGCCCGCGTGGCGGCGTCCTACGCCCTGTACGCGGTGATGGCGCTGGTGGCCGGTGCCACAGTGCTCGCCCCGGCGGTGGTCGGGCCGGTGGTGCGGCTGCTGCGGTCCCCGGTGCGACAGCGCGGTGGCGCGATCGGGATGCTGGTCCGGGGCGGCGCGTTGACGGCCACCCGGCGCACCGCCTCGATCGCCGCGCCGGTGCTGCTCACCGTCGCCTTCGCGGTGCTGGTGTCCGGGATGGTGCGGACCACCAGCGCCGCGTACGCGGCAGGTCGGGCGGACGACGTGAACGCCGGCTGGATCGTCGTACCGGATCGGGCGCCCGGTCTGTCGGACGCGGCTGTCGCCGCGACCGGAGGCACCGCCCTGCTGCCGACGACGGTCTTCCGCACCGACCCCGGGAAACTGCCGGAGAACCGGCCGCTGACCGCGCTCGGCGTGGACCCGGCGGGCTTCGCCGCCGCGAACCGGGTGCTCACCGTCGTCGCCGGTTCCCTGGACGACCTGCGCGGCGACGACACGGTGGTGGTCACCGCCTCGGCGAACCTGCGGCCGTCCGAGCCGTACCCGGTGGTCTTCGCCGACGGGACGGTGGTGTCGTTGCGGGTCGTCGCCGTCGTCACCGACGACTCACTCCCGGGCGACCTGCTCGTGCCCCGGGCCGTGGTGCGGACGCACGACCCGTCGGCGTTGACCTCCACGGTGTACGTCCGGGACCGGATCGCCGCGCCGGTCGGCGCGCGGACCGTCGACGTCGCCACCTGGGCGGCCGAGGCGGACGCCGCCGAGGACCGCCTGGTCTGGCTGTTCACGGTGCTGCTGATCGGTGTGTCGGCCGGCTACGGTGCCATCGCGGTGGCCAACACGTTGCTGCTGGCCGCCGCCGGTCGGGTCGCGGACCTGCGGTTGATCCGGTTGGCCGGCGCGACCCGGCGGCAGGTCGTCTGGCTGGTCACGGCCGAGGCCGCCCTGGTGGTGCTGATCGGCGCGCTGCTCGGTGGCGCGGTCGCCTTCGTGGGACTGCTCAGCATCCGCGCCGGTCTGGCCGAGCAGGTGGGTACGTCAGTCGACCTGGTGGTGCCGTGGTCGGTGATCGCCGGTGTGGTGGGGCTGTGTCTGCTGCTCGCCGTGCTGGCCAGCGTGCTGCCGACGTGGCGGTCACTGCGTCACCGCCCCGCGCGGACCCCGGTCGGCGTCGTCGGATGACCGGCCCGCCTACTCGGCGACCGGCAGCACGACCTCGTTGCGGCGCAGGAACCACGGCTTCCACGGCAGGTCGAAGCGCGCGTAGCGGACGGCGCCGGTGGGCTGTAGCCCGGCCGCGGTCACCGAGCGGCCGAGCATGGTGGCCCGCTGGCCGAACGTCTTCTCCGTCCACCGCCCGGAGAAACGCATCGCCGCCGCCAGTTGCGCGGCCACCTCGCGGATCCGCACCCGGGCGTCCACCGGCTCGGGCGCGGTCGCCGCGGTGCAGGCAGCCGGCAGGACGAACTGGATCAGGTACGCGCCCGGCCGCTCGCCCTCGACCTGGACCACCGGCACGGTCATGGCGATCTTCTGCGGGCCGCCGGCCGCCGACGTCGTCGGCTCGGGGGCACCGACCGGGTGTCGGGCCCGGTTCGCGCCGCCGAGGTAGGCGGCCAGCGGCCGGAACGCCTCGATCGGCGCCCGGGTGAACGAGGCCTGGACCTGCATCTCGGCCACCAGGTGGGCGGGGTACCGGCGCAGCTCGAACCCGGGGTGTCGGGACACCACCCGGTACGGCTGCTGTTCGGTCATCGTGCGGCTCCCACTGTCTGCTGGAACCGACGCTACCGCCCGTCCGGCTCCCGCTCGGCCGAAGTCGACTGCTCCGGCCGAGCGGGCACCGCCCGACCGGTCAGCCGCCAGTACTGCCGCTTGCCCTCGTCACGCAGCACCACCCCGAGCAGGCCCAACTCCCGGCGCAACTCCCGGGCGTCGTCGCGGCGGTCCCGCTCGATCGCCCGTGCGCGGGCCCGCAGCAGCGCCTCCGCGCCGGCCGGCAGCCCGGGCAGGTCGGGCACCCACAGCCGGTACGCCGACCGGTGCGGGTCGTCGTCCGCCCAGCCCCAGCCGTGCTCTCGGAACGCCGCCGCCAGTTGCCGGGCCGAATGGTCGGTCGGCTCCCGGACCAGTTCCGCGCCGTCGGCGTCGAGCAGCACCAGGTGCTTGTCGGCGAGGAAGACCACCCGGGTGTCGCCCCGGGCGATGGTCCGGTTCTCATCGGAGCGGCGCAGCTGGACCTGCGCCCCGTCGACGGTGACGATCAGCCGTTCGGCGGTGCCGATCCCGGCGATGACCAGGCCGGCGACGACGCCCACCGCGACGGTGCCGGCGGTGGCCTGTGGCTCGGGCAGCCGGTTTAACCACGCGATCAGGTCGCCGAACGGCACCCAGGGCAGCCGGTCGAGCCAGCCCGTCGCCGCGGCGAGGAGCCACCCGGCGCCCGCGCCGAGCAGCGGGAAGCCACCCCACAGGACCGCCAGCTCCAGCGGGCCGCCGCTGACCACGGTGCGGGGTCGGTAGCCGGCGGTGTCCATGGTCAGGACACCTCGCGGCGCAGCGTCCGGAACAGGCCGGCGGCCAGCGGGAGGACCATCCACACGAGCAGGGACACCGCGAGTCGCCCCCACTGCTCGCCGGTGACGTGGTTGGTGAACAACGGCTCCATGGTCCGGCTGGTGTCCAGCCACTCGGCCGGACCGCGCAGGGGCCGGACCAGCTCGCCGAGCACCGACCAGAGGGTCGGCAGCAGCAGGTAGCCGACGATGGCCAACGGTGGATTGAGCAGCAGCAGACCGAAGGCGGCACCCATCAGTACTCCGGTGACCTGGACGATCGCCCCGTTCACGATCAGCGCCGCGTCGACCTGCCAGGTGCCCGCGCCGCCCGTGGCGGACGCCACCAGCGTCCCGACGCCGGCGACGGCCACTGTGACCAGCAGCGAGGCGAGCGCGGCCAGCACCACGGCGATCAGCTTCGCGGCCACCACCCGCTCCCGCCGGGGCACCAGCGCGTACGTGGTGAGGGCGGTGCGCTGGGACCACTCACTGGTGATCGACAGAATGCCCAGCACCGGCAGGAGCACGTTGACGGGCAACAGTGAGGTGACGAAGAAGGTGAAGAAGGTCTGCTCGGAGTCCTCGGCGTAGATCAGCAGGAGGGTGACGATCGCGACGACGACCAGGCCGATGGTGATCAGCAGCCAACGACCGGCCCGGGTGTCGACGAGCTTGCGCAGCTCCACACCGCTGAGCCGGAGCAGCGACGGGCGGCATACCGGGGCACGGTGCTGGGGCGCGACGGAGGGTGCGGGCGCTGCGGTGGTGGTCATCGGACGGCCTCCTTGGTGGATTCGCCGGCGGTCAGGGTGAGGAAGAGCTGTTCGAGGCCGCCGCCGCCGGCGGGGCGCAGCTCGGCCAGCGCGACGCCGGCGTCGGCGGCGGCCTGGCCGACCGCCTCGGCGTCGGCCTGCACGAGCAGCCCGTCGGGGCTGTCGGCCGCGGTCAGGTTGGCGGCGTCCAGCGCCCGGCGCAGCGCCGCGCCGTCGCGGGCCCGGACCACCGTGCCGCCGCCGGCCAGCAGCTCGTCCTTGTCGCCCTGGGCCACGATCCGGCCGCCCCCGATCACCACCAGCCGGTCCGCGACCGCCTCCACCTCCCGCAGCAGGTGGGAGGAGAGCAGCACGGTGCCGCCCCGGTCGGCGAAGTCGCGCAGCAGGCCGCGCATCCAGAAGATCCCCTCCGGGTCCAGGCCGTTGGCCGGCTCGTCGAGGATCAACACCCGGGGGTCGCCGAGCATCGCCTGCGCCAGCCCGAGCCGCTGCCGCATGCCCAACGAGTACGCCCGGACGCGCCGTTTCGCGGCCACCGCGTTCAACCCGACCAGGTCGAGCTTCGCGGCGACCTCGCGCTTGTCCAGACCCATGGTGTACGCGGACAGCGTCAACGCCTCGCGGCCGGTGCGCCCGGCGTGCTGGGCGGAGGCGTCCAACAGCACACCCACCTCCCGCCCCGGGTTGGGCAGCTCCCGGTACGGGTGCCCGGAGACGGTGGCGCGACCGGCCGTCGGTGCGGTGAGCCCGCAGATCATCCGCATGGTTGTCGACTTGCCGGCGCCGTTCGGGCCGAGGAAACCGGTGACGGTGCCCGGCTCGCACCGGAACGACACGTCGTCCACGGCCGGGTGTGGCCCGTATCGCTTGGTGAGGTTCTCTACGACGATCATGTCGCCGAGCGTGCCGGGGCCGCCCGGCCATCCGCTGCGGCCACCGGTCGGTGCCGCGTCGACCTTGGTCGACCGGCGGGTCTCGACTTTGGTAGCTGGTTGTCGGCCCTCGATGCTGCCTAGCATGGGCGGGTGAGCACCCTCGCCGTTCCGGAGCACCCCTGGCTGCTGCCGGGGGAGCTGGTGGTGCCGCCCGAGCGGGTGCGGGCCCGGCCCCGCCGCACCACCCGGGACTGGGTGGTGGACGGCCTCGCGTTCCTGATCGGGCTGCTCTGGGTGGGGTTCGCCACCGCCGACGCCCTGTCGCCCGCCCCGGAGATGGCGCTCCCGCTGCCGCACGACTGGATGCTCAGCGTCGACACGGTGCTCGGGCTGGTCTGCTGCGGGCTGCTCTGGGTGCGTCGGCGGTGGCCCCTCGGGCTGGCGGTGGCCACCCTGCCGCTGAGCATGTTCTCGATGGCCGCCGCCATCCCGCTGCTGATCTTCTACTTCACCGTGGTGGTGCATCGCCGGACCGCCGTCGCGATCGCGGTCACCGGCGCCGGGCTCGTCACCAACCTGGTCTTCAGTTGGGCACGTCCGGATCCGGCGATGTCGTACTGGCTCACCGTGACCTGGGGTGTGGTGATCACTCTCGCCGTGCTGGCCTGGGGGATGTTCGTCCGGGCCCGACGGCAGTTGATCGTGTCGCTACGGGAGCGGGCCGAACGGGCCGAGGCGGAGCAGCAGCTCCGGGTCGCCCAGGCCCGCCACCTCGAACGCACCCGGATCGCCCGGGAGATGCACGACGTGCTCGCCCACCGGATCTCGCTGCTCAGCCTGCACGCCGGTGCGCTGGAGTTCCGCCCGGACGCGCCGGCCGACGAGGTGGCCCGCGCCGCCGGGGTGATCCGGGGCAGCGCCCACGCCGCCCTGCAGGACCTGCGCGAGGTCATCGGGGTGCTCCGGGCCGAGGGCGGTGGCGACGAAGGCCCGGAGCCTCCCCAGCCGACCCTCGCCGACCTGCCGGCCCTGATCGCCGAGTCGCGGTCGGCCGGGGTACGGGTCAACGTCAGCGACAGCGTCGCCGAGCCGGAGAAGGTGCCGGCGGCGCTGGGCCGGGCCGCGTACCGGATCGTGCAGGAGGGGTTGACCAACGCCCGCAAACACGCGGCCGGGGCGGCGGTGACCGTGGACGTGGCCGGCGGTCCGGGCGACGGCCTGACCGTGGCGATCGGCAACCGGTGGCCGGTCGGAGCGCCGGCCGGCGGCACGCTGCCGGGTGCGGGCACCGGCCTCGTCGGGATCAGCGAACGGGTCACCCTGGCCGGTGGTCGGCTCGCCTACGGTCGAGACGACAGCGGTGACTTCCGGCTGGCGGCCTGGCTGCCGTGGCCGGCGTGACCGGCCTGCTCCTCCCGGCCGGTGAGCGGTGACCGGCCCGTCCGGCGCGGCCGGGCCTGCCGAGCTGAACGCGCCGTCCGGTGCGGCCGGGCCTTCCGGTGTGGCGGGGCCGGAATCGGTGGTGCCGTCGGTGCGCGTGCTGATCGTGGACGACGACGCGCTGGTCCGGGCCGGGCTCTCGATGATCCTCGGCGGCCTGCCGGACCTGACCGTGGTCGGCGAGGCGGCCGATGGTGCCGAGGTGCCCGCAGCCGTCGCCGCGTACGCCCCGGACGTGGTGCTGATGGACATCCGGATGCCCCGGGTCGACGGGCTGACCGCCACCGAGGCGCTGCGCGCCCAGCCGCACCCGCCGGAGGTGCTGGTGCTGACCACCTTCGACGCCGACGAGCAGGTGTTGCGAGCGCTGCGCGCCGGAGCGGCCGGTTTCCTGCTGAAGGACACCCCGCCGGCGGAGATCGTGCACGCCGTGCGCCGGGTCGCGGCCGGCGAGGCGACGCTCTCCCCGACGGTCACCCGGACGCTGATCGCCCACGTGACCGCCGCCGCCCCCGGCCCGGTCGGCCCCGACCCACGTCGGGAGCGGGCGCTGCGGTTACTCGCCGGGCTCAGCGAGCGGGAGCGGCAGGTGGCTGTCGCACTCGGGCGGGGGCACACCAACGCGGAGATCGCGGGGGAGTTGTTCATGAGTGTGGCGACGGTGAAGGCGTACGTCTCCCGGCTGCTGACCCGCCTGGATCTCAACAACCGGGTCCAGGTGGCCCTGCTCGTCCACGACGCCGGTCTCGTCTGACGCAGGCCGGTCGATCGACTCGGCTTCGTTGAAGTCGCGGTGTCCCGCCGTGGAGATGCCCCGACATCAAGGAATCCGATTCGGTACCAGGATTGAACTTTCGTCCGACGTCTCCCGTACCAATGGCCGAGGATGTCGGTGCGGTGAGTCCGCCGTACCGCTGCCGAGCTGCGGGAGGCCTGCCGTGCGAGTTGGTGAGCAGTCGACGGATCCCATCGACCAGGTACTGGGTGAGGTGCCAATGCCGGCACCACTGACCCCGGAGGATGTTCGGCTCGCGGTCCGGGCGGTGGTCGTACACACCGCTGAGGAGTGGCCCACCGGGCCGCTGTGCCGCAACGACGGTGCCTCCTACCCGTGCCGCCTGCACCGGTGGGGGCGGCGCGTGTTGGAGGCGCACGGGCTCAACGAGCGGCAGATCGAGGCGTTGATCCGGCACGGCAACCCGTTCGTGCACGTACCCTTCCCGTTCACGGCGACCGGGCCGTCCCCGGCGCGTCCCGCCGGTAGCCGGCCGCCGACGACCGGCTACCCGGCACCGGCCGGGCGTACCGGCGGGTTGCCGGCGCGGCAGCAGGCCGCGCGGGCCGTGCCTCCGGGTGTACGGCCCACCGCTGCCGGCCGGCCGGTGACTGCCCCCGTCACCGCGCCGCGCTGGCCCCGGGCGAGCTGAGCGCTACCCCTCCGCTCGCGGACCCGAGGCCGACACGACGTCGGCCCGACGCGGAGATTCCCCTCCGCGTCGGGCCGGCGTCGCTCCGACCGTCGGCTCAGTCGTTGCCGGCTCCGATGCCGCAGTCCGGCGCGGACCAGCTCGTCGTGTTCGAGCTGCGGTCGCTGTTGTTCTCCCGACGCGAGTCGACGTGCACGTGGTCGTCGTGGTCGGGGTAGCCCGGCCCGTAGATCCCGCTGAACCCGTTGTCACGGGCGGTACGGGCGACCTGGCACAGCGACGACGTCCGTGAGGTGACGTCGGCCGCGTTGCCGTAGAGGTGCTGGCTGTCCGACGCGCCGCCGACCTGGTTGTTGCAGCCGCGACTGCGGAAGCCGCTGGAGACGTAGAGCGGCTTGTCGCCGAGGCTCTTGCGGAGCGCCTCCAACTTCCACATCGTGCGCAGCGCGTTCTGCTTGGTCTGCGCCGCGGACAGCGGGCCGCCACTCCATCCGCTGCCGCCGCAGCCGTTGTCCATCTCGCCGTAGCTGAAGTGCGCGGGTGTGCAGTCGTTGTCCTGGAGCTGGTACAGCTTGGCGTAGGTCTGCGGGCCGGCGATGCCGTCGGCGCGCAACCCGTACGCCTGTTGGAACCGTTTGACCGCGGCGGCGGTCTTCGGCCCGTAGCGGCCGTCGTTCTCCACGATGTCCCGGTAGCCGGCCCACCCGGCGACGCGGATCTGCAACTGGCGGACGTCGTCGCCGGAGCGCCCCTGGCTCAGGGTGCGGTTCCACGTGTAGCAGCCGTCCGCGTGTGCCGCCGGGGCGGCTACCACCGCGGCGATCGCTGCCCCGGGCAGTGCCAGGGCGAATGCGATGGCAGCACGCTTCAAGGTGTTTACGCGCACAGAAGTCCTCCCGATAGGAGAGCGATTGGGGTGGCTACGGGGCATCGACCAAGAAGTCCCGCGATTTCCACCCTGACACTGATCGAGACGGTTGGAGGCGATTAACGAGAATCGTCCTCACAAATCGCTGCTCCTGGGTATCGGCTGTGAATTCGACTGATTTGCGAAACAGCCATTCACCGCCGATCGGCGCTGTTGCGGCCAACCGCACCGAACGTCGCAATCAGCCACACCGAGGGTGATGTTCCCTGGCCCGTGGTGGCCGGTAACGTCAGCTCCGGGCGGCGGACTGGCGGAGGTGCACGTGGCACGCGGTGGCGTCTTCTGTGTCGAGGGTCAATGGCACCGCGACCTCAACGAGCGGGGCTCCGTGCTGCCCACCCTCGAGCTGCTGGAGCGGCTGGGCAAGATCCGCTTCATCCACAAGGACGCCGCGACCCGGGACGAGCTGTTCTACTTCCTGGACCGCTGGCTGCTCAAGCAGTACGCAGACCACCGGGTCGGCTTCTTCGCCATGCACGGCGAGCCGAGCCGGCTCTGCCTCACCGACTGGCAGTCCGTGGAGCTGAACGAGGTCGCCGACCTGATGGCCGGCCGTGCCGAGGGCCGCCGGCTCTACTTCGGCAGCTGCTCCGTCCTGCGCGCCTCCGACGCCGTGCTGCGCGAATTCCTCGAGGTCACCGGAGCCGCCCTGATCTGCGGTTTCACCCGGGAGGTCGACTGGGTCGAATCGGCGGCCTTCGAGACCGTCCTCCTCGACGTGCTCGCCAACGGCCAGCGACACAATGCCGCCGAGCTGCGGATGGGCTCCGCCCACTGGGCGCCGCTGGCGTCGTACCTCGGCTTCCGGGTGATCTACGCCAACGGGCGGGCCTGGCGCCCGTCCGGCCGCCCCCGGGTGCCCACCCAGGCGGTGCACCGCTCCACGGCCCGACCGCGCTGACCCGCCGCCGCCCCCGCCAGCGCGCCCTGGTAGGAACGACGAATGGCGCGCAGCATCGCACGGAACACCCGGGTCGACCGGGACGACCTGCTCGACTTCCTCCGGCCGCGACACCGCGTCGTGCTGATGACCACCCGGGCCGACGGGCGACCGCAGTCCTCCCCGGTCTCCGCCGGCATCGACGGGCAGGGCCGGCTGGTCGTCTCGACCTACCCCGAGCGGGCCAAGGTGACCAACATCCGCCGCGACCCCCGGGTGTCGGCGTGCGTGCTCAGCGACGACTGGAACGGCCCCTGGGTGCAGATCGACGGCACCGCCGAGGTGCTCGACCTGCCCGAGGCGCTGGAGCCGCTGGTCGACTACTTCCGCAGCATCTCCGGCGAGCACCCGGACTGGGACGACTACCGGGCGGCGATGGTGCGCCAGGGGAAGTCGCTGATCCGGGTCACCATCGACGCGTGGGGCCCGATCGCCACCGGAGGCTTCCCCGCGCGCCTCGCCGACTGACCGGCAGTCGCGGCCGTCAGTCGGTCAGCGCCGCGTAGACGAGCTGGCGCAGCTGTGAGCGGAGCGGGTAGGTGCTCGACGGCATCAGCTGGGTGAACAGCAGCGCGGTGATCTCCTCGGCCGGGTCCACCCAGAACGCGGTGCTGGCCACCCCGCCCCAGTAGTACTCGCCGACGCTGCTCGGCACCCGGCTGGGGATCGGGTCCTCGACGACGGCGAAGCCGAGGCCGAAGCCGATCCCGTCCAGGGTCGTCTCGGCGAAGCCGCCGGTGGACAGGGTGCCCAGGTCCTGCCCGCCGGGCAGGTGGTTACGGGTCATGAACCGCACCGTGCGGGGCCCGAGCAGGCGGACGCGGTCCAGTTCACCGCCGCGCAGCAGGAGTTGGGTGAAGCGGTGGTAGTCGGCGGCGCTGGAGATCAGACCGCCTCCACCGGACAGCAGGGCGGGCTTGCGGAACGCGAGTGCGCCGAGGCTGTCGTAGCGGACGGCCTTCCCGCTACGCGGGTCCGGTACGTAGAGCGCGGCCATCCGGTCGGCCTCGTCGCCGTCCACCCACCAACGGGTGTCGGTCATGCCCAGCGGGCCGAAGATCCGGTCGGCGAAGAACGCGTCGAGGCTCTGCCCGGAGATCACCTCGACGAGCCGACCGAGCACGTCGGTGGCGACCGAGTAGCCCCAGGCGGAACCGGGCTGGAACAGCAGCGGCAGCTCGCCGAAGACCGCGCAGGCGCCGGCCAGGTCGACGTCCGCCGGCGGGTACAGGTCGTAGCCGGCGGCCCGGTACAGGCCGTCGACCACCGAGGTCTGCATGAAGCCGTACGTCAGGCCGGCCGTGTGGGTGAGCAGGTGCCAGACCCGGATCGGCTCGGTCGCCGGCACCGTGTACGGCTTGAGCACCGACCCCTTGGAGTAGACCCGCAGGTCGGCGAACTCGGGGAGCCAGCGGCTGATCTCGTCGGTCAGCTCGAACCGACCCTCCTCCCAGAGCATCATCGCCGCGACCGAGGTGACCGGCTTGGTCATCGAGTAGATCCGCCAGAGCGTGTCCGCCTCGACCGGCGCGCCCGACTCCCGGTCCCGCAGCCCGCACGTCGAGGAGTGCGCCACCTCGCCGCGGCGGGTGACCACGACCTGCCAACCGGCCAGTCGGCCGTCGTCCACGTACCGGCCGAAGTGCTCGTCGATCCGCGCCAACCGCGCCGGGTCGAAACCGATCTGATCCGGGTCCTTGCCTCGGGCCACACTCACGCCGCCGAACCTACTCGCCGGTACGGCCGGACCGGAAGGGGGGCCGACACCTGTCGGGCCGGCAGCCGATCGTCGCCGGTGACCACTAGCCTGGCCGGATGCCGGAGTCGACCGAGGACGTGACCTTCCGCAACGAGGACTGGTACGCCGAGGAGTTGACCGACCGGCACTTCGTGGGTTGCGAGTTCTTCGACGTCGACCTGACCGAGGCGGTGAGCCGGGGAGCGGTCTTCACCGGGTGCACGTTCGGCAACGTCCGGTTCAACGCGTCCCGACATGTCGACTCGGCCTTCACCCGTTGCGTCTTCCGCCGGTGCAACTTCTTCGAGGCCGAGTTCACCGGCTGCAAACTGGTCGGCAGCACCTTCGCCGAGTGCGACCTGCGCCCGTTGACAGTCGACGGCGGTGACTGGTCGTTCGTGGCGTTGCCCGGTGCCGACCTGCGAGGCGTCCGGCTGACCGGGGTGCGGATGCGGGAGGTGGACCTGACCCGCGCCAACCTGACCGGCGCCACCGTCACCGGCGTCGACCTGTCCGGCGCGCAACTGCTCAACGTGCGGCTCGGCGGGGCCGACCTGAGGGGCAGTGATCTCACCGCGCTCGACCCGACGGTGGTCGAACGGGCCGGCGCCATCGTCGACGTCGAGCAGGCCGTCGTCATCGCGCAGTTGCTCGGTTTCCGGATCGGCTGACCCGGGCGGCGCTCGTGGCCTGCCCAAGTGCCCACCCGCGCGGGCGTGGTCAGGTGGCATCGCCGGGATGCGGGCTGGACACGTCCGGCAGTCCGGATCTAGCGTGTCGTCCACACCGGTACGAACGCGAAACGGCCCACAGTGGACGGTGTGATTCGCTGTCGTCGGCGGCGGCCGGGTGGTGGAGTTGGAGGGGTCGGTGGCGGACGAAGACCGCACGCGGACTGATTCGGGTGCTGGGGACGCATCGGCGAAGCACCGCCCGGGTGCCGCCGCCTCCGGGCAGACCCGCACCGCGTCGCGCCGGTTCGCCCGTGCCCGACAGCGCCGTCGGTGGGCCGTGGAGGGGGTCGCCGCACTCGCCTGCCTGGCGGCGTTGATCTCGTACCTCGGCATCCGGTCGGACCCGGCGCCCGACGACGAGCAGGCGGCTCGACCGGACGGTGTGACCGGGGTCGCCGCCCGTTCTCCCGGTTTCCCGGCCACCGACGGGCGCACCGCTGACGCGGGGGTGGCGGAGCCCGGCCTGCGTCCGCGCCAGCGTCCGCCCTCGCCGGACCCGACACCGTCGGCGACCGCCCCGGCCCCGCCGCCGGCACAGCAGCCGCCGGTGCTGTCGGTGACCCGGGCCGAGATGCCCGCCGAGGTCGACCTCACCGCCGTGGGCACCCGGGACTGGATGCACTGGGGGCAGCGCGGGGCCGACTCGTCGGTCCGCAAACGTGCGGGCTCCGGCGAGATCGTCGACGAGGGCGGTGCCGGCACCCGGGTCGCCTGGGACGGCAACCAGGAGCACATCAGGTGGTCCGACGGCTCGTCGCAGCGGTCGGCGCGGGACAGCGCCGACGGTGTCTACACCTGCGGTGCCGGCAACGGGTTCTCCCTGTCGGTGGCCGGCAGCGGTGAGCCGCGCACGGTCCAGCTCTACGGCGGCACCTGGATGGCCCGGGGGCGTCTGGAGGCGCGGCTGTCCACCGGCGGGCCGGCCGGCAGCGTGGCGCTGGAGGACCCGTACACGAGCAAGAGCGCCCAGTTCACCGTCACGTTCACCGTGCCGAAGGGCGCCCGACTGCTGCTGACCTGGAAAGTCGAGAAGGTCTTCACTCCGCACTGCGGCAACGTCGGTCTCCAGGCCGTGGCGGTGCGCTGACCGGCCGATCGCTGCGCGGCCGCACAGCGGGGACAGTTTGTCCGTCGCCGACTGTCGACCAGGCCGTAGCTTTCTGCTGTCCCCATCCAACCATCCAGTGTGGAGGCAGTGGAGATGAGCAGTAGTACCGCCCACCGCATCCGTCGCGCCGCTTCGTCCGGTGCCGGTGCAGCGTCCGGGGAGGGGCTCCGCGACATCCCCCTGCCGCCGTACGTGACGGGCGAGGACACCCAGTTCGCGGTGCGGGCCGTGGTGGTGCACGCCCCTCGGAGGTGGTCCGGGGGAGTTGTCTGCCGCAACGATGCCAGCCCACATCCGTGCCGCCTGCACCGCTGGGGCACCCGGGTGCTGGCGCTGCGCGGGCTGCGGGCCGCCGAGATCGCCGCGCTGATCGAGCGCGGTGACCCGACGGCGGTGGTCCCCCCGCCGGACCGTCCGGCCTGAGGCCGCGTTACTGCCAGCCGGGCTACGTGGGCCGTCCGACCGACTTCTCGTGCCCGCCCCAGTAGTGCCGCTGCGCGCCCATCACCAAGGGGGCGACCAGGGCGGCGAGCGCCCCGCCGAGCAGCGGGAAGACGATGAACACCCAGAGTTGCCGCAGGGCCACGCCACCCTCGAAGACCGCCGGGCCGAACGCCCGGGCCGGGTTGACCGCCGCACCGGTCAGCGTCACGCCGACCAGTTGGGTCGCCGCGAGGGCCAACCCGATGGCCACCCCGGCGGTACCCGGGTTCTCGCTCCGACTGGTCACCACCAGGACGACGAGGACGAACAGGAATGTCAGCACGACCTCCAGTACCGCCGCGCCGCCCCGGTTGATGTGGGCGCCGTAACCGTTCGTGCCCAGCGCCCCGGTCTGGTCCGCGACGTCACCCCAACGCGTCAGCGCCCAGAGCACGAAGGCGGCCACCGTCGCACCCACGAACTGGGCGATCCAGTACGCCACCGCGCCGAGCACCGAGATCTTTCCGGAGAGCAGGACGCCGAGGGTCACCGCCGGATTGACGTGACTGCCGGAGAGCGGGCCGATCGTGTAGACGAGCGCCAGCATCACGAACCCGAACGACAGGGCGACCACCACCACGCCACCCTGAACCCGCGCGGCGACCGCGCTGCCCACTCCGAAGAAGACCAGCAGCAGAGTGCCGAGGAACTCAGCCGCGTACCGCCGGAAGTCGCTCATTCACTCAGCGTAGGCGCAGGTCAGGGGGGTGTTGGCAAAAGTCTGTGATCGGCGCGACGGCCGACGGCGGGCACAGCGGTGCCGGGCTCGGCGTTGCACACCACGTGGACACCCACCCCGTGGACGTCGTGGTGATCGGCGCCGGTCAGGCCGGCCTGAGCGCCGGCTACCACCTGCGCCGCACCGGCTTCCTGCCCGGCGCCGGCTTCGTCATCCTCGACGGCGACGACGGGCCGGGTGGGGCGTGGCAGCACCGCTGGCCGACGCTCGTCTTCGACCGCGTGCACGGCTTCCACGACCTGCCCGGGCTGCCTCTTCCGCCCGTGCAGCCCCACCGCCCGGCGGCCGAGCAGGTACGCGCCTACTTCGCCGCGTACGAGAAGACGTTCGACCTGCCGGTACGACGGCCGGTGCGGGTCCGTGCGGTGCGCTCCCGTCCGGACGGGCGGCTGGACGTGCACACCGACCAGGACCGGTGGATCGCCCGGGCACTGATCAACGCGACCGGCACCTGGACCAGGCCGTTCTGGCCGCACTACCCGGGTCGGGAGTCGTTCCGGGGCCGGCAACTGCACACTGCCGACTACCGGGGGCCGGCCGAGTTCGCCGGGCTGCGGGTGGTGGTCGTGGGCGGGGGAACCTCCGCCGTGCAGCTGCTCGGCGAGGTCTCCACCGTCGCGGCGGCCACCACCTGGGTGACCCGTCGACCGCCCGAGTTCCGGGACGAGGAGTTCGGCCCGGAGTCGGGCCGCGCCGCGGTGGCCCGGGTGGACGAGGCGGTCCGGGAGGGCCGCCCACCGGGCAGCGTGGTGGGCGTGACCGGGCTGCCGGTCACGCCGGAGGTACGCCGGCTGCGTGAGCGGGGCGTCCTGGACCGGCTACCCGTGTTCGACCGGATCACACCCGACGGGGTGGCCTGGGCGGATGGGCGCTTCGTGCCGGCGGACGTGATCCTCTGGTGCACCGGCTTCCGTGCCGCCATCGACCATCTCGCCCCCCTGGGGCTGCGCGCGCCGGGCGGCGGTATCACGATGGACGGCACCCGGGTGGTCGCCGACGAGCGGGTTCACCTGGTCGGTTACGGCCCCTCGGCCAGCACGATCGGCGCCAACCGGGCCGGTCGCGCGGCGGTCAACGAGATTCGCGCCCGGCTCGCCCCGGCCCCCGCCCTCGACTGATCCGGCTCTATTTGACGGATCGCCGGTCAGCGGGCACGGTGGTGGTGGCGGGGCCTGCAGCTGCCCCGATGTCGATGCGACGGCGATGGCCGTTCGCCCCTTCTGTCGCCTCCCCGGTGTGCTCGTACGCGGGCCGATCGTTCGGTCTGCGAAGGTTCCGACCGGGAGCCGAGATTCCACGAGGAGTTCCGCTCATGCTCACCATGACCGACAATGCCGTGCTCGTCATCCGTGACCTCGCCAACCAGCAGGACGTCGCCGAGGGCGGCGGAGTGCGGATCGCCGCCGACACCGAGGCCGGCTCGCTCACCGTGGAGCTGGTGCCCGAGCCGGTGCAGGGCGATCGGGTGGTCGACAACCAGGGCGCCCGCATCTTCCTGGACGAGGACGCCGCCGAACTGCTCGGCGACGCCTCGGTGGACGCCACCGTCGACGACGAGGGCATCATCCAGTTCGGCTTCACCGAGAAGCAGTAGCCACCCGTCTCACCGCAGCGAGCGCCCGCGCTGCGGCGGACCGGGCCGGTGGTGCCGGCTCGGTGCGGTGTCGCCGTCCGGGCGCGACAGCGTGGCGAGCACGTACGCCAGGTGGTGTGAGGTGCTCCAGGCCGCCCAGTTGGCGGCCGAACCGGCACCGGCGCCTCGGCGGGCCCGGCGGGCCAACTCGTGGTCGCCCCAGGAGAACGCCGCACCGGTGCTCGGCCAGTGCGACGCCGACACCAACGTTCGGCACAGGTCGGCGAACCGCTCCTCGCCCCGGCCACCCCTGCGTGCCCAGCGGTAGACCCACCAGCTGCCGTCGTCGGTGTACCGCACCGTCGGCAGCCGGTCACCGGGGTCACCGGTGCCGGGAACGGCCGGGTGGACCCCGTAGTCGCCGTAGTCGACCCCGACGTCGGCCAGCCGCTGCCAGAGCTGCCAGTCCCAGCGTTCCAGCCGGACCGGCTCGTCGGTCGGCAGTCGGGACAGGGTGGGCGGCATGCCGCCCGCTGCCACGGTCACCGACCGCCAGGCGTGCCGGCGCGCCCAGTCCAGCAGACGGCGTACCCGTGGCTCGGCCACCCGCACATCCGCCGGGCAGCACACGTCTCCCGCGTCCACCAACAGGTCGCACTCCTCCGGGGCGAGGTCGGTGGACCGCCAGACCCGTTCGACGGCCGCGGTGCTCGCGTCCGGCCCGGCCCGGTCCTGTGCGGCCCGCAGGCGGACCAGCGCCCGCCGACCGCAGGCCCGCGCCGCCGCGCCGTGCGCGACCAACCGGTGGTCGCTCTCCGCGAGACCGATGACCGGCACCAGGGGTACGCCCCAACGACTCAGCTCCGCCGCGCGGCCGTCGGGAATGCCGCTGACGTCGACGGCCGGCAGCAACCCGGCCGGTAGTCGGCGGAGGGAATCCAGTGTGGACCGGTCGATCGTGCCGATCTCCAGGATCGGGGCGACGAGTGTGGTGGCCGTGGGGTCGAGGTGGCTCAGGGCGTCCAGCTCACCTCGACGGCAGGCGAGGATGGGGCGGTAAACCGGTTCCGCCGCCCGGCTCCCGTGGGCGGGCACCATACTTCAATCTAGCCAGGCATAGGCATATGTCACAGCTCGTGGAGTCGGAATTCGGCTGCGCGACTGTCGCCTGCGCGACTACCATCCTCCGATGCCCGAGCCAGCGCACCGATACCGTTCCGACGACGAGGACAGCGCCCGGTGGGCCGGATTCCCGTTCCGCGACGGCGACATCGTGATCAGTACCCGGTCCAAGAGCGGCACCACCTGGATGCAGATGATCTGCGCGCTGCTGGTGCTGGGCACTCCCGAGCCGCCGGCGCCGCTGAACGTGCTGTCGCCCTGGCTGGACTGGCTCGCCGAGCCCCGGGACGTGGTGTTCGACAGGTTGGCCGCGCAGCCGCACCGGCGGTTCATCAAGACACACACCCCACTGGACGGGGTACCCCTCGAACCCCGGGTGCACTACGTGGTGGTGGCCCGGCACCCGTTGGACATGGCGGTCTCCCTCTACCACCAGGCGGGCAACCTGGATCGCGTACGCCTCGCCGAGCTGACCGGCCAACCTGCCCCGTCCGGGCCGACCCGCGAGCGCGCGCCGGTGGAGCAGTGGCTGCGCAGCTGGGTCGACCACGAGGTGGACCCGCGCGCCGAGCTGGATTCGCTGCCCGGGGTGCTGCTGCACCTGAACGACGCCTGGGCGCGTCGACACGAGCCGAACGTCGAGCTGGTGCACTACGACGACCTGCTGGCCGACCTGGGTGGTGAGATGCGCCGGCTCGCCGAGCGATGGGATCTCCCGAGCCCGGGGCCGGACCTGGTCGAGGCGGCGACCTTCGGTCGGATGCGGGAACGCGCCGACCGGCTCGCTCCGGACACGCTCGGCGTGCTGCGCGACCGCCGGGCCTTCTTCCGGCAGGGCGGCTCGGGGCAGGGCCGCGATCTGCTGGACGCCGACGACCGGGCCCGCTACGAGAAGCGCGTGGCCGCGCTGGCCCCGCCCGACCTGCTCACCTGGCTGCACCGCTAGCCCCTCCGCCGACCCTGCGCGGGTGGGGTGGGGTGGAACGAGCGCGCGGCGCCGTTGGACCGTGGTCGCAACGTCGCCGCGCTCTGGCCGTCTCCCACCACCGCAGCCGTTCGGCGGTACGCCGGCGGGGACCTGGCTCGACCGGCTGTTCGTGCCGGTCGGGTTGTCGATCCCCGGTCCGGGCGGGTCCAAACCCGCCGGACGTGGGGAATTCCACCATCTGCGAGTCCCGGCGTGGCGTACTGCCGAACGGGGTATGAGCGTCGGCATGGAGCATTTCACGATCGCGACGGTCGCCGAGAAGAGCCCGGATTTCCGGCGGGTGCTGTGGACCGGTGAGCACACCCAGTTGGTCATCATGACCATCCCCGCCGGTGGCGAGATCGGCGAGGAGGTCCACGAGGGCATCGACCAGATCCTGACGTTCGTCAGCGGCGTCGGCGAGGCCCGGGTCGCCGGCGAGAAGCGGAAGGTCGCCGCGGGCGATCTGGTCGTGGTGCCGTCCGGCACCACGCACAACTTCGTCAACACCGGGCCCAACCCGCTGGTGCTCTACACCGTCTACGGCCCGCCGGAGCACGCCGACCAGGCCGTGCACCGGACCAAGGAGGAGGCCGACGCGGCGGAGGCGGCGGGCGAGGACGAGCCACCGACCGAGTGATCGGGCCGCCGGCTGCCTGATCCGGCCCCACGTGGGTACCCGCGGCGGGTGGAGCAGCAGCCGGCGATCTCCGACTACGGATTCCTCTCGGACTCCCGTTCCGGTGCCCTGGTCGGCAAGGACGGGTCGGTCGACTGGTGGTGCCCGCACCGGTTCGACGGGACGTCCGTGTTCGGGCGACTGCTCGACCCGGGGGCCGGGCACTTCAAGCTGGCACCGGTGGGCGTCGGCGGACCGGGGCATCGGATGGAGCGGGCGTACCTGCCGGACTCCCTGGTGCTGCGGACGGTGCACCACACGCCGCAGGGCAGTGTGGCGGTCACCGACGCCCTCGCCGCCGAGGTCGGGGCCCGTGCGCACGAGTTGGGCAAGAACTCGCCCGCCGTGCTGATCCGGGTGGTGCAGGGGCTGTCCGGGCGGGTACGAATGGCGTTGGACTTCGCGCCCCGACCGGAGTACGGGCTGCTCACGCCGTACTTTCACGAGCAGCCGGACGGCGGCGTGCTGGCCGGCGCGGGCCCGGTGGTGCTGGTGTTGCGCGCCGACGATCTGGACCTGCGGGCGGACGTCGACCGGGTGCACCACGAGTTCGAGATCTCCGCCGGTCAGGTGATCGGGATGGACGCGGCGTTCGGTGAGGTGTACGGCAGCCCGCCGGCCCGGATTGAACCGCTGGCCGCCCTCGCCGAGACGACGCGGGCATGGCAGGCGTTCCGCGACACGCACATCTACAAGGGTCGGTATCCCGAACTCGTCCGGCACAGCGCGGCGGTCCTGACCGGCCTCACGTACGCCCGCAGTGGCGCGGTCGCCGCCGCGCTGACCAGTTCGCTGCCCGAGCAGATCGGTGGCGACCGGAACTACGACTACCGCTACTCCTGGCTGCGGGACTTCTCGTTGACGATGCGCGCGCTCTGGGTGGCGGCCTGTCCCGAGGAGACGTCCCGGCTGTTCGCCTGGGCGGCCCGCTCGATCGGCCGGTTCGGCGACGAACCCGTGCCGGTGCTCTTCGGGTTGGAGGGCGAGCGGGACATCTCCGAGCACCACTGCGACCACCTGCGCGGATACCGCGACAGCAGGCCGGTCCGGGTCGGCAACGACGCCTGGCGGCAGCGGCAGCTCGACGTGCCCGGGGAGGTGATGTCGGCGGTGTGGCGGCTGCGCGACTACCTCGGCGCGAGGTTCGACGGTGAGCTGGAGGAGATGGTGCTCGGGTTGACCGACCAGGTGGCCGCGACGTGGCGCATGCCCGACCGGGGCATCTGGGAGACCCGGGACGAGGAGCGCCACTACGTCTCGTCGAAGGTCTCCTGCTGGCTGGCGCTGGACCGGGCGGTGGGGCTCGCCGACCGGCTCGGCGACCGGGCCGACCCACGTCGCTGGGCCGCGGTACGCGACGAGATCCGGGACACCGTGCTGCGCGAGGGGTGGAACGAGCGGATCGGGGCGTTCACCGGGGCGTTCGGGTCGCCGGAGCTGGACGCCTCGGTGCTCGCCATGCCGGTGGCGCGTTTCCTGCCGGCCACCGACCCGCGGATGCGCTCCACCATCGAGTTGGTCGAGCGTGCCCTGGGCACCGAGAGCGGGTTGCTGCGGCGGTGGACGACCGACCCGGCCGGCTTCCTGCTGTGCTCGTTCTGGCTGGTGGAGTGCCTGGTGATGGCGGGGGAGCCGAAGCGGGCCGAGACGCTGTTCGAGCGGGTGGTCGGATTCTCCAACGACCTGGGACTGTTCAGCGAGCAGATCGACCTGACCACCGGGATGCAGCTCGGCAACACCCCACAGGCGCTCTCGCACATCGGGCTGATCAACGCGGCCTGGCGGTTGACCGAGCCGAACAGTTTCTGACCGGCCCCGCCCACCGGCTCAGCCCAGCACGGGTACGCCGGACACGTCGACGGTGTCCGGATACTTCAGCCCGGCCCCGGTGTTGAGCACCACCACCCGTTCACCGGCCCGGATCCACCCGCCGGCGCGCAGGTGCCGGGCCGCCGTCAGGCAGGCCGCGCCCTCCGGGCACAGCAGCAACCCCTCCCGGCCGGCGAACTCCCGCAGGTCGGCCAGCAGTTCCGCGTCGTCCACGGCGACGGCTGTGCCGGACGACTCGCGCAACGCCGCCAGGATCAGTTCGTCGGCCAGCGGGGCCGGCACGGTGATGCCGAACGCCACGGTGTGCGCGTCCTCCCACGGTTGCGCCCGGTCCTCACCGGCGGCGAACGCCCGGACGATCGGCGCGCAGCCGCTCGACTGCACCGCCACCAGTCGAGGCAGCTTGTCGCCGATCCAGCCCAGCTCGCGCAACTCGTGCATCGCCTTGTGGATGCCGATCAGACCGACACCGCCGCCCGTCGGATAGATGATCACGTCCGGGATCTGCCAGCCGAGCTGCTCGACGATCTCGTACCCCATCGTCTTCTTGCCCTCGAGCCGGTAGGGCTCGCGCAGCGTGCCGGCGTCGAAGATGGTTCCGTTCGACTCCGCGATCAGCTCGGCCACCCGCCGTCCGGCGTCGCTGATCAGCCCGTCGACCAGGCGCAGATCGGCACCGGCGGCGATGCACTCGCGTCGGCAGATGCCCGGCGCCTCCAGCGGCATGACGATCGTCGCGCCCATCCCGGCCCGCGCGGCGTACGTGGCCCAGGCCGACCCGGCGTTGCCGTTGGTGGGCATCGCGATCCGCTCGACGCCCAGCTCGCGGGCCCGGCTCACCCCGACCGCCGCGCCGCGTGCCTTGAACGAGCCGGTCGGGATCAACCCCTCGTCCTTGACCAGCAGGTCGGTGATGCCGATCTCGGCGCCGTACGCCGGGGCGCGCAGCAGCGGCGTCCAGCCCTCACCGAGCGTCGTCACGTGCCGCGGGTCGGCGACCGGCAGCAGTTCCCGGTAGCGCCACAGGTCGGCCGGACGCAGCGGGAAACGTTCCGGGGTGACCGCCTTCGCCACCGCCGGCAGGTCGTAGCGGGCCAGCAGCGGTGAGCCGCACTCGCAGAGGTTCTGCAACCGGTCGGCCGCGTGCTCCCGGCCGCAGCGCGGGCAGTCCAGGTGGGTCAGGTACACGTCGCTCCTCGCCGTCAGACCGCGTCGACGCTCAGCCAGCGCCGGCTGCGCCGCCCGTCGTCGCCGGTACTCCTCCAACCGGTCGGTCACACCCGCATTCTCCGGCAGACCGGACCGTCCCGCTGGACGCCGGACTGTCCGGTTCGCTCGGCGGCAGCGGGCCCGGCGGGGTAGAACGGACCTCATGGACCTCACCGACCAGCCCGCCGCCCTGCTCCCCGGTGACGTGCGGATGCCCCTGCTCGGCTTCGGCACCTGGCAGGCCACCGGCCAGGCCGGCTACGACGCCGTGCTGGCCGCGCTCGACACCGGCTACCGACACATCGACACCGCCACCGTGTACGGCAACGAGCGGGAGGTCGGCCGGGCGGTGCGGGAGAGCGGGCTGCGCCGCGAGGACGTCTTCATCACCACCAAGCTCCCGCCGAACCGGGTGGGTCAGGAGCGCGCGACGCTGGAGGCGAGCCTGGAGGCGCTCGGCGTCGACCACCTGGACCTCTGGTTGATCCACTGGCCGCCGTCGTCACCGTCGGACAGCATCCCGCTGTGGCGCGAGTTGCTCGCCGCCCGGGACGAGAACCTGACCCGGGCGATCGGCGTCAGCAACTACAGCACCGGGCAGATCGACGAGTTGATCCAGTCGACCGAGGAGAACCCGGCGGTCAACCAGATCGAGTGGAGTCCGGCGTTGTACGACAGGCAGCGGCACGCCGAGCACCGGGACCGGGGAGTCGTGCTGGAGGGGTACAGCCCGTTCAAGACCAGCGACCTCAGCGACCCGGTGCTCACCAGGATCGCGGCCGCGCACGACGTCTCTCCGGCGCAGGTGGTACTGCGCTGGCACATCGACCACGAGATCGTGGCGATCCCGAAGTCGGTGACGCCGGAGCGGATCACCGCCAACTTCGACGTCTTCCATTTCGCCCTGACCGCGGAGGAGATGCGCGACATCGACGCGCTCGGCAGCGCCTGACCCCCGGCGGTTTCCTTCAGCTTCCGTCTTAGCTGTGAAGGGTATCGACATCGACGATCGTGACGGTATAGCGTGCCCGTCATCACGATCGTCGATCCGTTCGTGCCCGTCGTCGCTGGAGGATCGCCATGACCCGATCACCATCCGTCCGTCTCCGCCGCCGCGGGGTGCTCGGCATCCCCGCCCTGGTCGTCGCCGCGTTGGCAGTCGTCGCCCGCCCCGACCCGGCACGTGCCGCACCGAAGGCCGAGTGCCTCGCCGACCTGCTCCAGGACGCCTGATGGCGACGATCCCGTGGCTCGTGGACGTGCTGCGAGGCGCCGGGGTCCAGGTCGTCGTCGAGGGCGACTGGCTCAACCGGATGCGACCCGGCTCCTTCGACCCGATCGGTGTGCTCTGGCACCACACCGCCTCCACCAGCAGCGCGAGCAACCCGCACCCGGCGCTCGGCATCTGTATCAACGGCCGGTCCGACCTGCCCGGGCCGCTGTGCCAGGCGCTGGTCGACTACCACGGCGTCTTCCACGTCATCTCCGCCGGCCGCTGCAACCACGCCGGGGTCAGCGGCGGCAGCGGGCCGATCCCGGCCGGGGACGGCAACACCCTGATGATCGGGTGGGAGATCGACTACAACGGCGTCAACCAGGAGATGACCGCCGCGCAGTACAACGCGTCGATCGCCGCCACCGCCGCCGTGCTCACCCGCCTCGGCCGGGACAGCAGCTACGCCCGGGGGCACCGGGAGACCAGCACCACCGGCAAGATCGACCCGTCCTTCATCGACCTCAACGTGATGAGGGCCGACGTCGCGGCGAAGATGGCCGGCAGCGGCACGGCATGGTCCTCCACCGTGGACAACACCACCGCCGGCCGGTTCACCGCGAGCGCCAACTGGGGTGTCTCGACGTACTCCAGCCAGCGGTACGGCGCCGACTACCGCTACGCCGACCCGGTCGCCGCCAGCGACCCCGCCTGGTACCGGTTCAACGTGCCGGCGGCCGGCAACTACCGGGTCGAGGCGTGGTGGCCGACGAACAGCGGCTACAACAGCGCCACCCCCTACATCGTCGCCACCAGCACCGGCAACCGCACCGTCTACGTCGACCAGCGGGCGACCGGAGGGCAGTGGCGGACCCTCGGCACGTTCGCGCTGCCGGCCGGTGACGCCAACCGGGTGGCGGTGAGCCGGTGGAGCAACGCCGCCGGCCTGGTCATCGCCGACGCGGTACGCCTCACCCGCGTCTGACCGACCCCGCCGCCCGGCGAAACCGGGCGGCGGGGTGTCGGTGCGTTGATCTAAGGTCATCGCTCCGCCTCATGAAGGAGCAACGTGATCCGTTTCCGCACCATCCTGGCGACCGGTATGACGGCCGCCGCGACGGTCACCCTGTTCGCCGGCCCCGCGCAGGCCGACAGCGTCAGCCGCCACGCGCACGCCCACTTCGACGGCGACGGCAGCATGTTCGTCGACGTGACCCGTCCCGCGGTCGGCGCCACCGTCGTCGACGTCGAGTGGCAGAAGAGCGCGTGTGGCGTCACCGACGGCGTGTACGGCTGCGACAGCGTCTCCCGTCGCGCGTACGACGTGCCGGTCACCCGCTTCTCGTTCTCGTTGACCGACGGCGCGAAGCTCACCGCGACCGTGCCGTACCTGGAGTCTCGGCAGCACTGCGACGTCGTCGACGGGGACGAGATCTGCGGTGAGCGGCAGGAGAGCACGGGCAGCACCGTCCTCAAGGTCACCTGGGTGCCCAACGGCGAGCCGCTCGAGCGGGAGCGGTGGGCGGGCGAGGACGGCACCGTCCACATCAGCACGTCCGCCTGGACGACCGTCTCGGGCAGCGGGTTCGGCAGCACGTACGACGACCCCGCGTCCAGCTTCGGCAAGCTGTCCCGGTCGCGGAGCATCCCGCCGACCGCCTGAGCGGACCGCGAACGACACCAGGGCCGTGCGGTGGTGACCATCTGGTCGCCACCGCACGGCCCTGGCCGTGTCGGTCAGTTACGCGAGCAGGTCGCCCCGTTGAGCGAGAAGCTCGTCGGTGACGAGTACGACCCGTTCAGGGTTCCCTGGTAGCCGAAGCTGGCAGTGCCCCCGGGTGGGATGGACCCGTTGTGGCCGACGTTGCGGGCGGTCACCGCGGAGCCGCTCTGGCTCACCGTGGCGTTCCACGCGTTGGTGACCGTCTGCCCGCTGGGCAGGCTGTAGTTGAGCGTCCAGCCGTTGATCGCGCTGGACCCGGTGTTGGTGACGAGCACGTCGGCGGTGAAGCCGTTGTTCCAGGAGTTGGCCGTGTACTTCACCGCGCAGCTCGCGCCGCCGCCCGGCGGCGGGGTGGTCGGCGGCGGGTTGCCGCCGCCGTTGACGTTCGCCGAGAACGACGTGACCGCGAGGCCGACGCCACCCTGCCACGGCTCGAAGCCGGCCTGGATGCTGGTCAGGTACCAGGAGTTGGTGATAGCGCCCCGGTTGCGGGTGTCGTTGATGAAGTCCAGCACGCTGAAGTTCAGGCTGGAGATCGCGGACGACGCGACGTAGGAGATGACGTTGTTGGAGCCGTTGCTGCCCCGCCAGACCTCCCAGGTGCGGCCGGCCAGGTTGGTGGTGCCGACCACCGAGCCGATGGGCTGGATCGGGCCCTGCCGGTTGAGCCAGATCATGATCTCCATCTGGTTCACCCCGTCCCGCTTGGGAGACGGGTCCAGCCAGATGTCGTACGACGCGTTGTAGGTGGCGCCGCTGACGTAGCGGTAGGAGATGCTGCTGGTCGCACTGCTGATCTGGGACACCTGGATGGGCAGGTTCGTGCCGGGGGAGCAGTTGGTGTAGTGACAACCGAGGAACACCGAGGGGTACGCCGTGGGCGCGCCGTTGGTCGGGCTGCTGCCGTTCAGCGTGGTGATCTCGAAGCCGTTGTTGGTGACGTTGATGCACTGCTGGGCGGTGGTGCCCCAGCGGTTGTTCTGCACCACGTAGCGGCCCTGGATGGTGGTCGAGCCGTACTGCTCGCAGATCAGGGTGTCGGCGGAGGCGGTCCCGCCGAGGGCCACGGCCACCAGTGAGCTGGTGAGGAGGAGCCCGGCGGCGGCCAGGGCCCGAAGTTGACGTTTCATGACGCTCCTTGACTCGGCGCGTGCCGGGCGCCGGATGTGGTGGGGTGGTGCGGGAGCGCTCCCACGCTCAACGACACATTTACATGCTTGAAACTGGGGCGCAACTGCATGCGTCAAACTGGCGAATTGTGAGGATTGCCACGCCCGCGCCGGACGGCCGCCACCCGACGGCCAGCTGAGCGCCGCGAACCGCCGACGAGCGCCGCCGAGCGAGCCGATCGGGGCCTGGTGTGGGCCGATAGCTCCGAGTAGCGTGTTGCCTCCAACGCGTTCCGCTCCCCCTCCGGAGGCGTACACCACCATGGGTGGCTCCCCCCTGCGCATCCTCGTCGTCGGCGCGGGCATCGCTGGCCTCGCCGTGGCCCGGGCGCTGCGCCTGGCGGGCTTCCGGCCGGACGTCACCGACAAGCTGCCGCCGGGGGAGTCCACCGAGACCGGCCTCTACCTGCCCGGTAACGCCGCCCGCGCGCTGCACCGGCTCGACCTGCACGACCCGGTCCGCCCGCTCGGGCAGGTGATCCGCCGGCAGCACTTCTTCGACGCCGCCGGCGCGCACCTCTGCGAGGTCGACCTCGACACCCTCTGGGCCGGCGTCGGCGAGTGCCGGGCGCTGCCCCGGGCCGACCTGCACCGGGTGCTGCTCAGTGGGGCCGGCGGTGCCGTCCGGCACGGCGCCGAGGTCCGCACCCTGGAACTGCTGCCGGGGGCGGTCGGCGTCACCTTCACCGACGGCACCACCACCGAGTACGACCTGGTCATCGGTGCCGACGGGCCACGCTCCTCGGTGCGGGCGCTGGCCGCGCTCGGCGGGCCGCCCCGCCCGGTCGGGCAGGTGGTCTACCGCGCCGTACTGCGCGACGGCCCGCCGGTCGCGGAGTGGACCGCCCTGCTCGGCCGGCGCTCCGGCTTCCTGATGGTGCCCATCGGTGCCGGACGACTGCACCTCTACGCCGACGAGGCCGGCACCGAGGAGCCCGCCAAGCCCCTCGCGCGGCTACGGGAACTCTTCGCCGACTACCGGGGCCCGGTGCCCGAGGTGCTGGCCACCCTCGACGAGGTGCACGTCGGCATCACCGACGAGGTGGAGCTGGGCCGCTGGCACCGGGGACGGGTGCTGCTGGTCGGCGACGCCGCGCACGCCACCGCGCCGACGCTCTCCCAGGGTGCGGCCATGGCGCTGGAGGACGCCGTGGTGCTGGCCGAGTCGCTACGGGCCGCCAACAGCGTGGAGGCGGCGCTCGTGGCGTACGAGAGTCGCCGCCGCCCGCGTACCCGATGGGTGCGGGACCGGACCCGGGACCGCAACCGGACCAGGGACGTGCCGCCGGCGCTGCGTGACCCCCTGCTGCGCGGACGCGGCGGCCGAATCTTCGGGGAGCACTACCGGTTGCTGCTCGGCCCGCTGTAGCCCCGTTGTAGATCGTGTCACGCCACCCCACGCGGCGCTGCGACCTGCCGGGGACTATCCTCCTTGCGGATGACGGCCCGCCGATAACCAGCGTGTGCCGAGCGGGACAACCGAGAACCGGAGGCCACTCGTGACCACCGTCGCACCCAAGCCGGTCGTGACCCGGCCCTGGCCGGTCCGGGAGCCGGTCAAGGGGTCGGCCATCGCGCGGCTGCTGCGAACCACGGACGCGAAGCAGATCGGGATCATGTACATGATCACCGCGTTCGTGTTCTTCATGATCGGTGGCCTGATGGCCCTGATCATGCGGGCTGAGCTGGCCCGACCCGGGCTGCAGTTCCTGTCGCCGGAGCAGTACAACCAGCTCTTCACGATGCACGGCACGATCATGTTGCTGTTCTTCGCGACGCCGATCGTGTTCGCCTTCGCGAACTACATCGTGCCGATCCAGATCGGCGCGCCCGACGTCTCCTTCCCCCGGCTGAACAGCTTCGCCTACTGGCTGTACCTGTTCGGCGGCACGATGGCGACCGCCGGATTCATCACCCCGGGTGGCGCCGCCGACTTCGGCTGGTTCGCGTACGCGCCGCTGAGCAGCGTCGAGCACTCGCCCGGTGTCGGCGCCAACATGTGGATCATGGGTCTGGCCATCTCCGGTCTGGGCACCATCCTCGGCGCGGTGAACATGATCACCACGGTGCTGACCCTGCGCGCGCCCGGCATGACCATGTTCCGGATGCCGATCTTCACGTGGAACATCCTGGTCACGAGCCTCCTGGTGATCCTGGTCTTCCCGCTGCTGGCCGCCGCGCTGTTCGCGCTCGCCGCGGATCGCATCCTGGGCGCCCACGTGTACGACCCCGCGACCGGCGGGCCGATGCTCTGGCAGCACCTGTTCTGGTTCTTCGGGCACCCCGAGGTCTACATCGTCGCGCTGCCGTTCTTCGGCATCATCAGCGAGGTCATCCCGGTCTTCTCCCGCAAGCCGATCTTCGGTTACAAGGGTCTGGTCGCCGCGACCGTCGCGATCGCCGCGCTCTCGATGAGCGTCTGGGCGCACCACATGTTCGCCACCGGTCAGGTGCTGCTGCCGTTCTTCAGCTTCCTGAGCTACCTGATCGCCGTGCCGACCGGTATGAAGTTCTTCAACTGGATCGGCACCATGTGGCGGGGCCAGATCAGCTTCGAGACGCCCATGCTCTGGGCGGTCGGCTTCCTGGTCACCTTCCTCTTCGGTGGTCTGACCGGTGTGCTGCTGGCCAGCCCGCCGATCGATTTCCACGTGTCGGACTCGTACTTCGTGGTGGCGCACTTCCACTACGTGCTCTTCGGCACCATCGTGTTCGCGGTGTTCGCGGGCATCTACTTCTGGTTCCCGAAGATGTTCGGCCGAATGCTCGACGAGCGTCTGGGCAAGGTGCACTTCTGGCTCACCATGATCGGCTTCCACACCACGTTCCTGGTGCAGCACTGGCTCGGCAACGAGGGCATGCCCCGTCGGTACGCCGACTACCTGCCCGGTGACGGCTTCACCACGCTGAACATGATCTCCACGATCGGCGCGTTCATCACCGGTATCTCCACGCTGCCGTTCATCTACAACTGCTGGAAGTCGTACAAGACCGGCCCGGTGGTCGAGGTGAACGACCCCTGGGGTCACGGCAACTCGCTGGAGTGGGCGACCACCAGCCCGCCGCCGCTGCGCAACTTCGACCGGATGCCCCGCATCCGCTCCGAGCGGCCGGCGTTCGACGCGAAGTTCCCGGAGCTGGCCGCCGGCGGCCAGAGCCTGGCCGGCCCGCCGGAGGGTGGCGCCAAGCCGCTCACCAGCGAGTCCGACGGTGGCGCCAGCTACCGCGAGGACACCGCCAGCGACATCGACCGGCACTGACGCTCCACGCTCGGCAGCACGACGGGCGCCGCCCCCGGGACCACCCGGGAGCGGCGCCCGTCGCCATTGCCAACCCGTCCCCGCTCGGCCCCCGGCCCCTGCGCTGGCTCGGCCCCCGGCCCCTGCGCTGGCTCGGCCCCCGGCCCCTGCGCTGGCTCGGCCCCCGGCCCCTGCGCTGGCTCGGCCCCCGGCCCCTGCGCTGGCTCGGCCCCCGGCCCCTGCGCTGGCTCGGCCCCCGGCCCCTGCGCTGGCTTTGGCCCGGCTGGCGCGGCTCGATCCCATCCGCCCCCTGCCCGTCCGGCGGTGCTGCTTTTCAGCGATATACCTGTGAGTCATAAATATGACTCACAGGTATATCCGCTGTTCGGGTACGTGCCTCCGCAGCAGCAGCGCACGGCGGTTTCACGGGGGCGGTGGCCCCGGTTGCGTCGGGGGATGAGGGGAGGCAGCCCTCAGCGAACGGCGGGGGTGAGGTCCGCCTCGACCGGTGGTGGGGTGGTTGCGGCGGCGCGGCGGCGGCGCAGCTCGATCGGGAGCACGACCAGCGTGACCAGCGCGCCGAGCGCTCCGGTGACCACGAAACCCCAGACCGGCGAGCTGGCGTCGATCACCGCACCGGCGAGCGGCGCGCCGATCGCGATGCCGACGGTGACCGCCGAGCCGTGCAACCCCATCGCCTCGCCGCGTACCTGGGCCGGGACCAGGCGACTCACCGCGTCGGAACCGGCCGCGATCGTCGGCGCGCAGAGCGCGCCGGCCGGGATCAGCGCCAGGGACAGGAGCCACCAGTGCGCGCCGCCCAGCCCGACCGGGATGGTGCACAGGGCGAGTGCGGCGGTCAACGCCAGCGGCGAGAACGAGCGGTGCACAGCCCCGTAGGCGAACCCACCGACCAGCGAGGCGACCGCCCAGATGGCCAACACCGCGCCGGTCCAACCGACCTCTCCGCTGGCCCGCAGCACCGCGACCACCGCGACGTCGGTGCCGCCGAGCACCAGGGTCGCCGCCGCGCTGAGCGCCAGTACGGCTAGCAGTCGCGGAGTCAGCCACTCCCGCCGGGACACCCGCTGTGGCGGGCCGCTCGGCTCCTCGGTGCCCTCGCGGATCGGCGGGTTGACCACCCACAGGGCGATCCCGGCGGCGACGATGCCGCCGCCGACCAGGTACATGGTGGTCTGCGCGGAGATCGCGGTGACCAGGGCCACGGCCAGCGCCGGGCCGATCATGAACGACAGCTCCACCGACATGGAGTCCAACGCGTACGCCGGGCGACGCTGGTCCTCCGGGACCAGCGCGGCGATCGACTGCCGGACCACGGAGAAGATCGGCAGCGCCAGCGAGCCGGCCACGAAGGCGAGCGGCAACAGCAGGGGGTACGGCAGTGTCGGCGCGGTGGACCAGAAGATCGCCTCGGCGATGCCGGTGAGCACCAGCACCGGGCGTAGGCCCCGCCGGTCCACCAGTCGGCCGAGGATCGGCCCGCCGATCGCCGCGCCCACCGTGACGGCCGTGCCCACCAGGCCGGCGGCTCCGTAACCTCGGCCGAGGTCGAACACCACGTGGAAGGTCAGCGTCACACCGGTCGCGGTGAGCGGGATGCGGGCGAGGACGGCCACCACCAGCAGCGACCGCAGGCCGGGCAGCGCGAGTGCCTGCCGGTAAGGCTTCATGTTCACGTGGGTCCGTACCTCCGGCGACATCCTCGACGGGAGACGGCCCGATGGCCAACCATTTACGCCCTCATGCGGCAGTGATCACAGGATCCCCGTGCAGAGTCACCCCGGCGCCCTCCATCGCACGCAGCGCCACGTCGGTGGTCGCCGGGGCGACGGCTGCGGTCAGTTCGAGCAGCACGGTGGTGGCGAAACCCTCCCGGGCGGCGTCCAGCGCGGTCGCCCGTACGCAGTGGTCGGTGGCGATGCCGACCACGTCGACCCGGTCCACGTCGTGCCGGCGCAGCCAGTCGGCCAGGCACTCGCCGCCGTCGGCGTGCCCCTCGAACCCGGAGTACGCCGCCGCGTGCTCGCCCTTGTGGAAGATCGCCTCGATCCGACCGGTGTCGAGTTCGGGGTGGAACTCCGAGCCGCTGGTCCCGACCACGCAGTGCCGGGGCCAGGACTCCACGAAGTCCGGCGGATCGCCGAAGTGAGCGCCCGGGTCGACGTGGTAGTCCTTCGTGGCGACGACGTGTGTCCACCGGTCCGGCTCTCCGGCGAGCAGCCGGGAGATGCCCGCGGCCACCCCCGCGCCGCCCGCGACGGCCAACGAGCCGCCCTCGCAGAAGTCGTTCTGCACGTCCACGATGATCAGCGCGTTGGCCATCGGGTTCCCTTTCCAGATCGGGTCGGCGGGAGGGCTCAGCCAGCGGGTACGACGGTGACCGGCACGGCCGGGTCGCCGGCCGACAGTTTCAACCCCTCCCAGGGGATGGAGATCAGGCACTCCCGCAGGTGCTCCCGGGACTGGTCGAGGGTGGGCAACGACACCGGCTCGCCGCCGACCACGTACGAGTGCTGGAGCATGCGGTCGTTGGGCTTCCGGTCCGGCACACCCTGCGGGACGATGATCTCCTCCGTGGCGGTGCCGGTCGGCTTGTGCCGGCGGACCGCGACCTTACGACCGCCGATCGTCGCCTTCTGCTCGGAGCGCTTCACCACCGGCCGTCCCTCGACCTCGACGAGCTTGTAGACCAGCCCGGCGGTCGGCGCTCCGGAGCCGGTGACGACTGCCGTGCCGGCGCCGTACATGTCCACCGGTTCGGCGGCCAGCGCGGCGATCGCGTACTCGTCGAGGTCGCCGGACACGATGATCTTGGTTTCGGTGGCGCCCAGCGAGTCGAGCAGTTCCCGGGATTGCTGGGCGATCACGGCCAGGTCACCCGAGTCGATCCGGACGGCTCGCAGCTCCGGCCCGGCCACCGCGATCGCGTTGCGGATGCCCTGGCTGATGTCGTACGTGTCGACCAGCAGCGTGGTGTCCTTGCCCAGCGTGGCGACCTGCGAGGCGAACGCCGCCCGCTCGTCGTCGTGCAGCAGGGTGAACGCGTGCGCCGCCGTGCCCGCCGTCGGGATGCCGTAACGCGCGCCGGCGGCGAGGTTGGACGTGAACCGGAAGCCGGCCAGGTACGCGGCCCGCGCCGCGGCCACCGCGGCCTCCTCGTGCGCCCGACGCGAGCCCATCTCGATGAGCGTCCGGCCCCGTGCCGCGGTCACCATGCGTGCCGCCGCCGCGGCCACCGCGCTGTCATGGTTCAGCACGGAGAGCACCAGTGTCTCGAGCACCACGCACTCGGCGAAGCCCCCGGAGACGGTGAGGATCGGTGAGCCGGGAAAGAACAGCTCACCCTCGGCGTACCCGTCGATGTCGCCGGTGAAGCGGTAGTCGGTGAGCCACGCGGCGGCCGCTTCGTCGACCACGCCGGTCCGGCGCAGGAAGTCGACCTCGGTGGGGTCGAACCGGAAGTCGCGGATCAGCTCGACCAGCCGGGCGGTGCCGGCGACCACGCCGTACCGGCGGCCACTGGGCAGCCGGCGGGTGAACACCTCGAAGACACACCGGCGGTCGGCGGTGCCGTCCCGCAGTGCCGCGCTGACCATGGTCAGCTCGTAGTGGTCGGTCAGCAGCGCGGGTCGGTTGTCGCTCACCGCCCCAGCCTAAGGTTCAGCCCGCGTCGCCGCCCTCGTGGCCCGGGATCGAGCGCAACGCCGCCCACAGCTCGGTGCGGCCGGTCACGCCGAGCTTGGCGTAGATCCGCTGGAGGTGGTTCTCCACCGTGCGGGCCGAGAGGTAGAGGCGTTCGGCGATGGCCCGGCTGGGAGCGCCGTGTGCGGCGAGACGGGCCACCTGCCATTCCCGCTCGGTGAGCACCGGCGCCCCGGCGTGCAGCGCCGGCGTCCGGATCAGGTCACAACGCCCGAGCAACCCGGCCAGGCGCTCCCGCGCGTCGTTGACCGCTGCCGAGTGCTGCCGGCGCAACCGCTGCACGGCCTGGGAGGTGGCCTCGGCCGCGTACACGGTCAACTCCAGGGCGGCGTAGTCGTCGGCGACCGCGAGCAGGTCGGTGGCCGAGTCGGTCACCGCGGCGCGGGCGTGCCGGGCCAGCAGCGGCGGGAGCACCCCGTCGACCCGTTCGGAGAGCTCGGCGAGGCGCTGGGCCACTGTCCGGCGGCCACCGTCGGAGCAGGTGGGACCGACCGCCATGCTCGCCTGGTCCAGCCGCACCAGGTCGTGCAGGACGTGCACCTCGTGCCCGGCGAAGCCATCCGCGCGCAACCGGTCCACCAGGTCGCCGAGGTGCTTGACCGCGCCCGGCAGGTCGCCCGACGCGGCGAGGGCCGCGCCCCGGGCCTGCTCCAACCACGGATACAGCACCGCCATGCCCGGCGCGTGGGTGCGGTCCGCCTCGGCCATCGCCGCGGTCGCCTGCGCGGCGTCACCGCGGAGCGCCGCCGACTGGGCGCGCTCGGCCTGGGCCAGACCGGCGTAGACCCGGCTGGTGGCCAGCACCGCGCAGGCGCCCAGGGCGGTCCGCATGGCCGCGTCGCTCTGCCCACGCATCCGGGCCGCGTACGCCTGGAGGATGGCGAGGTAGCCGGTGCCGAGCCGGAAGTCACCGGCACCGGCGAGGTCGGCGAACTCGTCGGCGACGATCGCGTCGATCCCGGCAAGGTCGCCGGTGAGCATGAGTCGGGTGCCCCGGGCCAGTTCCAGTGCCAACTGCAGGTACGGCATGTCGGTGCGCCAGTTGGCGGCGGCGGAGTGCACCTGGGCGATCGCCGTACCGCTGCGGTTGAGCTGGCCCTGAGCGGCCTGCACGTACGCGATGGTGGAGCGCGCCAGTTCGCGGGCGGCGACGCCGGCCGCCGGTCGGTCGAGGACGCGTTGGCTGAGTCGCACGGCCGTCGTCGTGTCCATCCCGTGCAGACGCATGATCGCCTCGAAGGCGTGCACCCGGGACCGGTCGGCGGAGTCGCCCAGTTGCTCGACCCGACTCGCGATCTCCTCCACCGTGGACTGTCGGCTCAACCCCCAGTAGCTGACCATCCCGCGCACCGTCAGCCAGCGGCAGAGTCGCCGTTCGTCGCCGGGTTCGGGGGTCACCGCGTCGAGGACTCCGATCGCCTCCTCGGGCCGGTCGGCGAACATCAGGATCGTGGCCAGCAGCTCCGCCGCGTCCGAACCGCCGTCGGCGTTGAGCGCGGCGCGCGCCAGGCGGGTGGCCAGCGGCACGTCGTAGCGGGTGAACGCCTGGACCGCGGCATCCAGCAGCAGCGCCGGGTCCTGTGCGGTGCCCGAGTCGAGGCGCCAGACCGCCACCCGCAGCAGGTCGTCGCGGCGGCGCTTGCCGACCTGTTCGAGCAACTCCGCGAGGTGCGCCTGGAGGCGGCGGGTGCGGCTGACCGGGCAGCGGCGGCGCATCACCTCGCCGTAGAGCGGGTGGGCCAACCGGACGTCGGTCCGCCGGTCGTGCTGGATCACACTGATCAGGCCGCGTTCCTCGGCGGTCTCCACATCCGCCTGGTCGGCCGCCTGCTTGAGCAGGTGCAGACCGAGTGGTTCGCCGAACGCCACCAGCTCGACGACGGCGCGGACGCCGTCGGTGAGCTTGCCGACCCGGGTGTCGATCAGGTCGGTGAGGTTGGGCGCCAACTCCAGCCGCCCGGTCCACTTCCAGATCCCGTAGGTGCGCTTCAGCTCGGCGCTGCCGCTGGCGGCGTGCACCAGCTCGCGTAACAGCAGCGGGTTGCCGGCCGAGAGCTCACCGAGCCGGTCGGATGAGCCGGCGTCGACCGGGCCGCCGAGGATGGCCGCCAGCAGCCCCGCCGTCTCCTCCTGTGGCATCGGGCTCAGCTCGACGTGCTCGACCAGGTCGTCGGTCCAGAGTGCGCGGATCGGCAGCGGAATCTGCTCGCCGTCGCGCAGGGTGCCGACCACTGTGGCGTTCTCCGCACGGGCGACCAGGTGCACCAGCGCCGCCGAGGGCGGGTCGAGCAGGTGGGCGTCGTCGATGGCGAGCACGATGCGTCGGCCCGCCGCCTGCTGTTGCAGCACGTTGAGGGCCCAGCGCAGGATGCCGGCGGGGGACAGGCCCTGGGGTTGCTCGGCGGGGAGGACCTGCACCAGCCCACCGAACGGCAGCGCGGCGGTGGTGGCGCTGGCCGCGATGGACCAGATCGCGAACCGGTCGGTGGGCAACGCGTTGACGCCCTCGCGCAGTAACCGGCTCTTGCCGATGCCTGCGCTGCCGCTGAAGAAGAGCCCGCGCCCAGCCTCGCCGGTCACCGCCGCCAGCAGGCGGTTCAGCTCGTCCGTCCGGCCGACGAACTCCCATCGACTCATCCGCGCAGCATATCGATCGGAATCCGTCCGCGCCCGTACCGTCACGGAACGAAGTTGAGTAGTCGCACAATTACCGATGAGTATCCGATGTGTTCCGCGCGGTCGCCGGCCCGCCCGTACTGTTCGGGCATCCGGGTTGTGCACCGGCTCTACCACGCGACCGCCGTAACCGGTCACCTGCCACGGGAGGTCACCTGATGAAGCAGGGCCCTCTCCCCTCGGTCGACTCGCCGGACGACATGGCCGGCCCAGCCGACCTGCCCATCTGCGGCCCGCTGCCCGCCCGGGTCGGCGTGACCGGCCCCGCCCCGGAGGAACCGCTCGGCGTGGTCGCCGTCGGCCCGGCCGGCGCCGACCGGCGTGCCGTGCTCGCCACTCTGCTCGGGCTCGACCCGGTCATGCTCACCGTGCCGACCGGCAGTTGGCTGGTGGTGCGCAACGCCAAGGTGCCCACCCGGGCCGCGTTCGTGCCCGGCTACCGCCAGCCGCACTCCTACGGCGCGGACCGCAACGCCGCCGGCCCGGCGTTGGCCCGTCCGCCCCGGCGTGTCGAGCTGAGCGTGCCCGAACCACTTCTGCGGCACTTCACCCTGATCGACAGTCCGGACACCGCCATCCTGGGCGTGGCCGGCACCCGGGTGCTGCTCGACGCGGTGGGCCGGGCCGGCGCGCTGCTCTTCGTGATCGCTGCCGACCAGGCGTTCACCGCCGCGGAGCTGACCCTGCTCACCGAGGTCGCCCCGACCTCGGTGGAGGTCGTCTTCGCGGTGACCCCGGGTGCGACGGGTTGGGCCCCGTCGGCCGACGGTGCGGCGACTACGGAGGGCGCGGGGGCGTCCGTCCCGCCGGCCGAGGGTGCGGCGACGGAGGTCGACTCGGCCTCGGTGAGCGTGGCGGCACACCGCGCGGCGCTGTTGGCCGCCGTGCCGGCGCTGGCCGGCGCGCGGTGGTTCGCGGTCGGTGACGCCGACTCCGCCGCCGATCTGCGGCGGGCGCTCGTCGGTTGGTCGTCGCGGGAGGGCCTGCAGCGGGCCAGTGTCGACCCGCCGGTGTTGCCGGGCGGGCAGGGCCGCATCCCGGTGGTCGCCGACCCCGGCGACTGGTCCGAGCGACTCGACCGGCACACCCGCTCGTGCGCCCAGCGGATCCGCCAGCACCTCGCCCTGGAGTTGGCGAACATCCACCTGCGGGCGGTCCAGGAGATCGTGTTCGGGGTCGGGTGCGCGGGCCTACCGGACCTGCTGGACCGGGAGATGGCGGCGTTGTCGCTGTTGGCCACCGCGCAGTGCGACCAGGCGGTGCGCGGAATCGTGACCGACGTCGCGGGCCGGGTGCTCGGCGCACCGCCGACCGAGGGCGTGCGGCGGCGGATCGCCACCGCCGTGCAGTACGGCCTGGTCGACGACCGGCCCGGCCACGAGCTGGACAAGGTGCTACTGATCACCAGCACGGCCGGGGTCGCGACGTTGACCGGCCCGGAGGCGATCGACGCCCTCGCGAGCTATCCGGCGGCGGCCCGCGCCGAGGTGCTCCCGCCGGTCGCGGTCGCGCTGTCCGGCGGGTGCTGGCAACAGTGGCGTACGCCGGGCAACGACGACCACAGCGCGGCGCGGGCCTGGTCCCAGCGGGCGGTGCGGGAGGTCGAGCTGGGGTTGTCCCGGGAGATCTCCCGTCGGTTCGAGGTGATCCGTCTCTCGCTGGGCGCGGTGCTCTCCGATGCAGTCGACCACGGCATCCTGCTGGCCTGACCGCGCGGTGGCACCTCGGTCCGAGTTCGTCTCGCACCGCGCGTCGGACGGCGTGCGGGGCGACTCAGGCGTGCCCGGAGTAGGCGATCCACGACGGGCCGGCGTTCCGGTTCCTCGGTTCCGGGAAACCGGTGGCACGATGGGGGGCATGGCGGCTCCGCAGGTTGCACCGGTCGAGACGCCGGCCACTGACGAGGTGCCGGCGTCCGACCGGCAGTGGGTGACGATCGTGTGGGACGACCCGGTCAATCTGATGACGTACGTGACCTGGGTCTTCCAGAAGCTTTTCGGCTACAGCCGGGAGAGGGCCGAGCAGCTGATGCTGGACGTGCACCACAAGGGCCGTGCCGTGGTCTCCACCGGTGCCCGGGAGCGGATGGAGCACGACGCGTCGCAGCTGCACGCGTACGGGCTGTGGGCGACGGTGGACAAGTCGTGAGCATGTTCCGTCGCCAGGCCGGCTGCTACGTCGCCACGTTCGCCGTGGACGAGGCGCGGGTGTTGCGCAAGGTCGCCTCCGAGGTGGTCGGCCTGCTCACCGATGGCTTCGACCACACCGACCCGGTCGTCGGTCGGCTCTTTCCCGCCGTCTACCCGCAGGACGCCTCGGGCACGGCGGAGTTCCGCCGCTACACCGAGGGCGACCTGAAGACCGCCAAGATCGACCAGGCGGGGGCGATCCTGGCCGCGCTGCCCGACGAGGCCGGTGGTGAGGTGCGGCTGGACGCCGAGGCGGCCGAGGCGTGGTTGCGGGCGCTCAACGACGCCCGGCTCGCGATGGGTGTCCGGCTGGAGATCAAGGACGGCACGGATCTGGGCGAGGAGTTGGACGACGCGGTCGCCGAGGACCCGGCGTCCAGCCGGGTGTTCCAGCTTTCGGTCTACGCGTACCTCGGATATTTGCAGGAGTCGCTGCTCAACGCCTTGATCGACTAGGCGTGACCGGCACCACTTCGGTGTGTGGTCGTCAGGCGTTAGGCTGGTGCTCGTGCTGAGCATCGACCGGTCGATCATTGACGCGATCGTCGCCCACGCGCGCCGGGATCACCCCGACGAGGCGTGCGGCGTGGTCGCCGGGCCCGTCGGCAGCGACACCCCGACCCGGCACATCCCGATGGACAACGCCGCGCGGTCGATGACCTTCTACGAGTTCGACTCGATGGAGCACCTGCGGGTGTGGCGGGAGATGGACGACCGGGACGAGGAGCCCGTCGTCATCTACCACTCGCACACCGCCACCGAGGCGTACCCGTCGCGGACGGATGTCTCCTTCGCCGGCGAGCCGGGCGCGCACTACCTGCTCGTCTCGACCCGTGAGCCCGACTCGGAGGAGATCCGGTCGTTCCGGATCGTCGACGGTGTGGTCACCGAGGAGCCGGTCCAGGTCGTGGAGGCCGGCGTCGACCCGCATGCCGTCCAGTCCTACATGTTCGGGCAGAGCCCGGCGACGGTCGACTACGAGTGTTCCGGCCGCTGATCCTCAGCGTCCGCATTCGTCTCGTCCCGCCACCGTAGGCACACCCGATCGAGGAGCTCGACATCATGGCCATTGAGGTTCGCATCCCCACCATCCTGCGCAGCTACACCGGCGGCGCCAAGGTCGTCGACGGCACCGGCGACACCCTCGCCGATCTGCTCAACGACCTGGACTCCCGGCACGGCGGCCTGCGCGGCCGACTGATCACCGAGACGGGCACGTTGCACCGCTTCGTCAACGTCTACGTCAACGACGAGGACGTCCGCTTCCTCGGTGCGCTGGACGCCAAGCTGTCCGACGGCGACAGCGTCACCATCCTGCCGGCCGTGGCGGGCGGCGCGTTCGGCTTCGCCGCGGCGGCGGCGATCAGCTCGCACAGCGCCGCGGCAGCGGCGATCAGCTCGCACAGCGCCGCGGCGGCGGCGATCAGCTCGCACGGCGCCGCGGCAGCGGCGGTGCGCGGCGCCGTCGCGGCTCGCTGAGGTCGGCCGCCATGGCGCGGTACGACAGTCTGCTCGACGCGTGCGGGGGCACACCGCTGGTGGGTCTGCCCCGGCTCTCTCCGACGGTGCCCGACGGGGCGCCGCCGGTGCGGCTCTGGGCCAAGCTGGAGGACCGGAATCCGACCGGCAGCATCAAGGACCGCGCGGCGCTGTTCATGGTGCGGGCGGCCGAGGAGGCCGGTCGGCTCCGCACGGGTGACACCATCCTCGAACCGACGAGTGGCAACACCGGCATCTCGTTGGCGATGGTGGCCAAGTTGCGCGGCTACCGGTTGGTCTGCGTGATGCCGGAGAACGTCTCCACCGAGCGGGTGCAGCTGCTCCGCATGTACGGGGCCGAGATCATCTTCTCGCCGGCGGCGGGCGGGTCCAACCAGGCGGTCGCCACGGCCAAGCAGATCGCGCTGGAGCACCCCGACTGGGTGATGCTCTACCAGTACGGCAACGAGGCCAACGCTCGGGCGCACTACGAGACGACCGGGCCGGAGCTGCTGCACGACCTGCCCACCATCACGCATTTCGTGGCCGGGCTCGGCACCACCGGCACGTTGATGGGCACCGGTCGCTACCTGCGGGAGAAGGTCGACGGCATCCAGGTGGTGGCCGCCGAGCCGCGCTACGGCGAGCTGGTCTACGGCCTGCGCAACATCGACGAGGGGTACGTGCCGGAGCTGTACGACGCCTCGGTGCTGTCCCGGCGGTTCTCGGTCGGCACCCGGGACGCGGTGCTGCGGACCCGGCAGCTGGTCGAGGTGGAGGGCATCTTCGCCGGCTTCTCCACCGGTGCCATCCTGCACGCCGCGCTCGCTGTGGCGCACGAGGCGGTCCGGGACGGCCGGCGTGCCGACGTGGCCTTCGTGGTCTGCGACGGCGGGTGGAAGTACCTGTCCACCGGCGCGTACGGTGGCACGCTCGCCGACGCCGAGGACGCCCTGGAGGGGCAGCTCTGGGCCTGACCGGTGGGTTTCTCGTCACGGGCCGTCGACGTGTGTCGGCGGCCCGTACGCTGTCCGCCACGCCGTGAGCGGGTGTCACGTTCGTGACAAGTTCCGTTGGATCATTCTTGCCGCCGGGCCCCCGGGCGTAGGCTGCGCAGCGTGACGCACGCGTCGGTAGAGATCACGGCTGGAGCGTTGGCCGACATGAGTGCTACTGACAGTGACAGCGAGACGACTCGATGCGACTGACAGTCCTTGGCTGCGCCGGCAGCTTCCCCGGCCCCGAGGCACCGTGTTCGGCCTACCTCGTCGAGGCCGACGGTTTCCGGCTCCTGGTCGACTTCGGCTCGGGTTCGCTGTCCAGCCTCCAGCGGTACGCGGGCCTGCACGCCCCGGACGCGATCCTGCTGACCCACCTGCACTGCGACCACATCCTCGACGCCGTCACCTACGTGGTGGTCCGCCGGTACGCCCCGGAGGGCCCCTATCCGCCGTTGCCGGTGTACGCGCCGTCCGGCGCACCGGACCGGCTCAGCGCCGCGTACGGCGACGACGGAACCGTCGAGGACGTCTACCAGTTCTACGCACTCCAGCCCGGCACCTTCCCGATCGGCCCGTTCTCGGTCACCGTCGACCGGGTCAACCACCCGGTCGAGACGTACGGGGTGCGGCTGGAGCACGGTGGCCGGTCGCTGTGTTACTCGTCGGACACCGCGCCCTGCGACGCGTTGCTGCGGTTGGCCCAGAACGCCGACATGTTCCTCTGCGAGGCCAGCTACCTGGACGGGGTGGACAACCCACCGGACCTGCACCTGACCGGCCGGGAGGCCGGCGAGACGGCGACCAAGGCCGCGGTGGGTCGGTTGCTGCTCACCCATCTGGTCGCGGCGTGGGGCAGCGAGGCGCACACGTTGGAGTCGGCGGCAGCGGCGTACGCCGGGCCCATCGACGTGGTTCGTCCCGGCGCCAGTTACGACGTCTGACCCACCCCGTCCCGGTCAGGGTGGGCCGGGCCGCGGTGTTGTGCCGTACTGTTCGCCAACCGGTCAGCGGACGGTCGTCTGACGCACCAGTGGCACCCGCACGGTGTGGGCATGCGGATCGCCATCGTGACCGAGTCGTTCCCACCGGACGTGAACGGCGTCGCGCACTCAGTGGTGCGCACGGCGGAGCACCTGCTCGACCGGGGGCACGAGCCGGTCGTCATCGCGCCCGCCCCGCCCGGTGCCGGTCGGCAGAACACCGACCGTCTGCCGTACCCGGTGGTGCGCATCCCCAGCGTGCCGCTGCCCCGATACCAGGGTTTCCGGTTGGGCGTGCCGACCACCACCCGGCTGACCGGCGCGTTGCTGTCGGCCGAGCCGGACGTGGTCCACCTGGCCAGTCCGTTCGTCCTCGGCGCACGGGCGGCCACGCTGGCCGGCCGGCACGGGCTGCCCATGGTGGCGGTCTACCAGACCGATGTGGCCGCGTACGCGCGGGCGTACCGGGTGAGCTGGGGCGAGGCGGCGGCCTGGCGGCGGATCCGGGAGATCCACAATTCGGCGCAGCGCACCCTCGCCCCGTCCACCCGGGCCGCGGCCGACCTGATCGCGAACGGGGTGCAGCGGATCTGGCTGTGGCGTCGTGGCGTGGACGCCGTGCGCTTCGACCCGGCCAAACGGTGTGCGGCGCTGCGGGAGCGGCTGGCGCCCGACGGTGAGCTGCTGATCGGCTACGTCGGCCGGCTCGCCCCGGAGAAGCGCGTGGAGCTGTTGGCGGCGACGTCGCGGCTGCCCGGTGTGCGGGTGGTGGTGGCCGGTGACGGCCCGGCCCGCCGGCAGTTGGCCCGGGAGTTGCCCGGGGTGACCTTCCTCGGCGTGCAGCAGGGCGACGACCTGGCCCGGCTCTACGCCAGCCTGGATCTGTTCGTGCACACCGGACCGCACGAGACCTTCGGTCAGACCATCCAGGAGGCGTTGGCCTCCGGGGTGCCGGTGGTGGCACCGGCCAGCGGGGGCCCGGTCGACCTCATCGACCCGGGCGTGACCGGGTCGTTGGTGCCGCCGAACGACGGCGCCGCGCTCGCCGCGGCGGTGGCCGACCTGGCCGGCGACGCCGACCGGCGGCGGGCCTACGGGGTGGCCGCCCGCGTCGCGGTCAGTCGCCGTAGCTGGTCGGCCGTCGGCGACGAGTTGATCGGGCACTACCACGCGGTACGCGCCGTGGCCGCCACCGTCGGCCTGCCGGCCGCCTCGTGAACGGGGCTGCGGGCGGTCTGCGGATCGTGCGGCTCGCCAACTTCGTGACCGCCCGCTCGGGTGGTCTGCGGACCGCGCTGCGACACCTCGGCGAGGGCTACCGGGCGGCGGGACACGATCCGGTGCTGGTGATCCCCGGCAGGCGTGCCGCCGACGAGTCGTACCCGTGGGGGCGGGTGATCACCCTGCCGGGCCCGGAGATGCCGGGCAGCGGCGGTTACCGGCTGCTCGCCGGCCGGCGTCGGCTGGCCCGGCTCCTCGCCGATCTGGCACCGGACCGGTTGGAGGTGTCCGACCGGTCGTCGCTGCGTTGGACGGGCCGGTGGGCGCGGGCGCACGGGGTGCCGTCGGTGATGGTCTCGCACGAGTCGCTGACCGGGCTGCTCGGCCAGTGGGGTGTGCCCCACCCGCTGCGCAGGTCGACCGCCGACCGGCTCAACCGGGCGACCGGCCAGGCGTACGACCGGATCGTCTGCACGACCCGCTGGGCGGCCGAGGAGTTCGACCGCATCGGTGCCGGCAACGTCGAGCTGGTGCCACTCGGGGTTGACCTGGACACCTTCTCGCCGGACCGGGCCGACCCGGGGTTGCGCGCCCGGTACGCCGACCCGGGCGAGTTGCTGGTGGTGCACTGCGCTCGGCTGTCCCCGGAGAAGCGGCCGGAGTTGGCCGTCCAGGCCCTCGCCGAGTTGCGTCGGTCCGGCGTACCGGCGGTGCTGGTGATGGTCGGCGACGGCCCGCTGCGCGGCGCGCTCGCCCGGCGGGCGGAAGGTCTGCCGGTCACCTTCACCGGCTTCCTGCCGGACCGTGCCGCGGTGGCCGCGTTGCTCGCGAGCGCCGACGTCGTGCTCGCGCCCGGCCCGGTGGAGACGTTCGGTCTCGCCGGGCTGGAGGCGTTGGCCTGCGGCACCCCGGTCGTCGTCAACGCGGCAAGCGCCCTGCCCGAGGTGATCGGAGCCGCCGGTCTGGCCGCGTACGGCTCGGGGGAGTCGATGGCCGCGGCGGTGACCCGCCTGGCGGGCCGACCGGAGGCGCAGCGGCGACTGGCCGCCCGGGCGCGGGCCGAGGAGTTCGGGTGGCCGGCCGCCGTCGCCGGGTTCCTCCGCGTGCACCGCGCGAACGCGCCCGTGGGCACCCCGAGCGAGGTGGATCCCCGCACCGCATAGGGTGCAGGCATGGCGCGACCTGACGGGCGAGGGCCCTCTCAACTCCGACCGGTGACTCTGACCCGAGGCTGGAGCACCCATCCGGAGGGCTCGGTGCTCGTCGAGTTCGGCAACACCCGGGTGCTCTGCACGGCGAGCGTCACCGAGGGGGTGCCGCGCTGGCGCAAGGGCTCCGGGCTCGGGTGGGTGACCGCCGAGTACGCGATGCTGCCCCGCGCCACCAACACCCGCTCGGACCGGGAGAGCGTCAAGGGCCGCGTCGGTGGACGCACCCACGAGATCTCCCGGCTGATCGGCCGTAGCCTGCGGGCCGGCATCGACCTCAAGGCGCTCGGCGAGAACTCGATCGTGCTCGACTGCGATGTGCTCCAGGCCGACGGTGGCACCCGCACCGCCGCGATCACCGGCGCGTACGTCGCCCTGCACGACGCGGTGGGCTGGCTCGCCGCCCGCAAGGCGTTGGCCGGCAAGCCGGAGAAGGTGATGCACCGGTCGGTGGCCGCGGTGAGCGTCGGGATCGTCGCCGGTGAGGCCCGTCTGGATCTCTGCTACGAGGAGGACGTCGCCGCCGAGGTCGACATGAACGTGGTGTGCACCGGCACGGGTGACTTCGTCGAGGTGCAGGGCACCGGGGAGGCGGGCGTGTTCGCCCGGGACCAGCTCGACAGTCTGCTCGACCTGGCCGTCGCGGGTTGCACCGAATTGGCCGAAGCCCAGCGGAAGGCACTTTTCCTCCCGTGAGCGCGAGGAGTGAGCTTGCGAGCCCCGCAGTCGCGAACAAAGGTGATTCAGCATGAACAAGGTCCTGCTCGCCACCCGTAACCGGAAGAAGCTGGTGGAGCTTCAGCGGATCCTGGACGGCGCGCTCGGCGCGCACCGGATCGCCCTGCTCGGCCTGGACGACGTCGAGCAGTACGCGGAACTGCCGGAGACCGGCCTGACCTTCGGTGAGAACGCCCTGATCAAGGCGCGGGAGGGGTGCCGGCAGACCGGTCTGCCGACCATCGCCGACGACTCCGGGCTGGCGGTGGACGCGCTCAACGGGATGCCGGGGGTGTTCAGCGCCCGCTGGTCCGGTCGGCACGGCGACGACCAGGCCAACCTCCAGCTGGTGCTGGACCAGATCGCCGACGTGCCGGACGAGCAGCGGGCGGCGTCGTTCGTCTGCACCGTGGCGCTGGTCCTGCCCGGCGGCAAGGAGCACCTGGTCGACGGCCGGCAGTCCGGGCAGGTGCTGCGCGCTCCGCGCGGCGACGGCGGGTTCGGCTACGACCCGATCTTCCTGGGTGACGGGCAGGACCGGACCAACGCCGAGCTGACCCCGGCGGAGAAGGACGCGATCAGCCACCGGGGCAAGGCGCTGCGCGAGCTGGCGAAGCTGGTCGCCAAGGTCCTGCCGCCCGCCGCCTGACGGGCGCGAGGTCCTGCCGCCCGCCGCCTGACGGGCGCGAGGTGCTGCCGCCCGCCACCTGACCCGTGGCGGGCGACAGCGACCCGATCCGGGTCAGCCCAGCGGGCCGACCTCCCGTTCGATGGCGGCGCGCAACCCACCTCCGGCGACGACCGCACGGGCCGCCTCCATCACCGGGGCGAGGAACACGTCCGGGCCGGGCTCACCGGCCGCCGGGCCGAGCGCGGTGACGGCGGCACGGCCGGCCGGCGACGGTTGCAGGGGCGCACGCAGTTGCAGACCGCGTACGCCGGCCAGCAACTCCACCGCGAGCAGGCTGGTGAGGTTGTCCAGCACGGTGCGCAGCTTCTTCGCCGCCGCCCAACCCATCGACACGTGGTCCTCCTGCATGCCGCTGGTGGGCAGCGAGTCCACCGAGGCGGGGGCGGCCAGGCGACGGTTCTCGGCGACGATGCCCGCAGCCGTGTACTGGGCGATCATCAGCCCGGAGTTGACCCCGGCGTCGGGGGAGAGGAACGCCGGCAGTTCCCGGGAACGGGTGACGTCGAGCAGCCGGTCCACCCGCCGCTCGGCGATGGCGCCCACCTCGGCGGCGGCGATGGCGAGGAAGTCCGCCGCGAAGCCCAGCGGCGCGCCGTGGAAGTTACCCGTCGACTCGACCCGGCCGTCCGGCAGCACGACCGGGTTGTCCACCACGGACACCAACTCCCGGGCGGCGACGGTGCGGACGAAGTCCAGGGTGTCGCGGGCGGCGCCGGCCACCTGCGGGGCGCAGCGCATCGAGTACGCGTCCTGCACGGCGTGCGCCAGGTCGTCGCGGTGCGAGTCCATCACCCGGGAGTCCTGCAACAGGCGGTGGATGTTCGCCGCCGAGGCGGCCTGGCCGGGGTGCGGCCGGATCGCGTGCAGCTCGGGCAGGAACGGCCGCTCGGAGCCGAGCATCGCCTCGATGGCCAGCGCGGCGGTCACGTCGGCCATGGCGAACAGGTGCTCCGCGTCGTCGATCGCCAGCAACAGCATGCCGAGCATGCCGTCGGTGCCGTTGATCAGCGCGAGCCCCTCCTTGGCGGCCAGCTCGATCGGCTTGAGCCCGGCGGCGGTCAGCGCGTCGGCGGCGTCCAGCCGCTCACCTGCCGGGCCGAGGACCCAGCCCTCACCGAGCAAGGTCAGCGCGCAGTGTGCCAGCGGAGCCAGGTCACCGGAGGCGCCCAGCGAGCCGTGCTCCGGCACCCACGGGGTGATGTCGTTGTTGAGCAGGTCGACCAGGGCCCCGGCGACCAGCGGCCGGACCCCGGAGCGGCCCAGGGCGAGGGACCGGACCCGCAGCAGCATCATGGCCCGGACCACCTCGCGCGGCATCGGGGAACCCACCCCGGCGGCGTGCGAACGGATCAACGCGTGTTGCAGCTCGGCGCGCCGCTCCGGAGCGACGAAGGTGTTGGCCAGCGCCCCGAACCCGGTGGACACCCCATAGACCGGACGGCCGGACGACTCGATGCCGTCCACGATGGCCCGGCTGGTCGCCATCGCGTCGATGGTGGCCGGGTCGAGGACGACAGTGGCGGTGCCGCGGGCCACCGCGAGGACGTCGTCGGCGGAGATTCCGGTGGGCTGGATGGTCACTGTCGTCATGGCGTTACTCCGTTGCGCATTACCTGGCGGATCAAGGGGACACCGGGCCGGTAGGCCAGGTGGAGGTACGACGGCGCGTCCAGGACGACGAGGTCGGCCCGCGCGCCGGGGGCGAGGACACCGATGTCGTCGCGACGCAGCGCCCGCGCGCCACCGGCAGTGGCGGCCCAGACCGCCTCCGCCGGGGTCATCCGCATCTCGCGGACCGCGAGGGCGACGCAGAAGGGCATCGACGAGGTGTACGAAGAGCCGGGGTTGCAGTCCGTCGCCAGCGCCACCGTGACACCGGCGTCGAGCAGCCGGCGCGCGTCCGGGTACGGCGATCGGGTGGAGAACTCCGCGCCCGGCAGCAGGGTCGCCACCGTGCGGGTCCCCGACCCGTCGCTGTGGGCCGTGCCGGCCAGCGCGTCCACGTCGGCGTCGCCCAGGTGGGTGCAGTGGTCGACGCTCGCCGCGTCCAGCTCCACGCCGAGCCGCACCCCCGCTCCGGGGCCGAGTTGGTTCGCGTGGATACGGACGCCCAGCCCGGCAGCCTGCCCGCAGGCCAGGATGGCCCGGGCGTGGTCGACGTCGAAGGCACCCCGCTCGCAGAACACGTCGACCCACTTCGCGTACGGCGTGGCGGCGGCCAGCATCGGGCCGCACACCAGGCTCACGTAGTCGTCGGGGCGGTCGGCGTACTCGGCGGGCACCACGTGCGCCCCGAGGAAGGTGGTCTCGGTGCTGCTCTCGGCGGCGATCCGCAGCGAGCGGGCCTCGTCGGCGACGGTCAGCCCGTACCCACTCTTGATCTCCATGGTCGTGGTGCCCTGGCGCAGCGCCTCCCCGCGCAGCCGGCGCACGGTGGCCCGCAACTCGTTGTCGGTGGCGGCCCGGGTGGCGCCGACGGTGGTCCGGATGCCGCCGCCGGTGTAGGGCTGACCGGCCATCCGGGCGGCGAACTCGGTGGCGCGGTCCCCGGCGAAGACCAGGTGGGCGTGGCTGTCCACGAAGCCGGGCAGCACCGCCGCCCCACCGGCGTCGAGCCGCCGGTCGGCGGCCGGCGCGTACGCGGACGGCCCGACCCAGGCCACCCGACCCTCCTCGACCAGGACGGCCGCGTCGCGGCGGATGCCCAGCGGGCCCTCGCCCGCACCGTTGGTGACCAGCTCTCCGATGTTGTCGACGAGCAGGCTGCTCATGAGGGCGTCACCGCCTCGATGGCCGCCGACAACTCGGCCGACACGTCGACCCTCAGGTGCCGGCCCTCGGCCACCACCAGCCGACCGTCCACCACGACCTGCGTGACGTCCGCGGCGGAGGCCGCGAAGAACGCGCCCACCGGCGGCACCCCGGCGGTACGGGCGCTGTCCAGCCGTACCGTGACCAGGTCGGCACGTTCGCCGACGGCGATCCTCCCGGCGTCGGCCCAGCCCAGCGCGGCGTGCCCGGCGGCGGTGGCCGCCGTCACCAGGTCCACCGGCGTGAAGTGGCCGCGTCGGCGGGTACGCAGCCGCTCGTCCAGCTCCATCGCCCGGGCCTCCTCGAACAGGTCGACCACCGCGTGACTGTCGCTGCCGAGGCTCAGCCGGATGCCCGCGTCGGCCATCAGCCGGGCCGGGCCGATGCCGTCGGCGAGGTCCCGCTCGGTGGTCGGGCAGAGGCACACCCCGGTCCCGCTGTCGGCGAGCACTGTCAGGTCGGCGCTGGTCGGGTGGGTGGTGTGCACGGCTGTGGTGTTGGGACCGAGCACGCCGTGCTCGGCGAGCAGCCCGGTGGGCGAGCGCCCGTGCACGGCCCGGCACTCGTCGTTCTCGGCGGGCTGCTCGGAGAGGTGCACGTGCAGCGGCGCCCGCCGCTGCCCGGCCCACTCGGCCACCGTGCTGAGCTGGTCGGCCGGGACCGCGCGTACCGAGTGCACCGCCGCGCCGACCCGGACGTGCGAGTCCGTCGGCTGGAACGCCTCCGCCCGCTGCGCCCAGCGGGTCGCGTCGCCGTCGCCGAAGCGGCGCTGCGGGCCGGTGAGCGCCTGTCCGTCCACGGTGGACGTCAGATAGCAGGTGTCCAGCAGGGTGAGCCGGATCCCGGCGTATGCGGCGGCCTCGACCAGCGCCGCGCCCATCTCGTTCGGGTCGTCGTACGCGCCGCCGCCGGGGCGGTGGTGCAGGTAGTGGAACTCGCCCACACAGGTGACCCCGGCGAGCGCCATCTCCGCGTACACCGCCCGGGCCAGAGCCAGGTAGGTGTCCGGGTCCAGCCGGTCCGCGACGCCGTACATCTGGTCCCGCCAGGTCCAGAAGTCACCCCGGCCGCCGTGGGTGCGCCCCCGCAGCGCCCGGTGGAAGGCGTGCGAGTGCACGTTGGCCAGACCCGGCAGGGTCAGGCCGGGCAGTGCCACGGCGTCCGCGTACACCTCGACCCCGGCGTCCGGCCCGTGCGCTCCCAGCAGCGGCGTCACCGCGGTGATCCGGCCGTCCTCGACCTCGATCAGCACGTCGGGCGTGGGCTCGGCGTGCTCGGGCAACCAGGCGTACTCCGCCAGCCAGCGGGTGGTGGTCATGCCGCTCGCCTCCTTTGGAGCTGAATCGTCTGCGACATCAGCGGCAGCGTCGGCGCGGGCGTCGGCCCGGGCGCGGTCGTCGGCGCGGGCGCTGGCGTCGGCCCGAGCGCGGGCGCGGGCGCGGTCGTCGGCCCGAAGTCGGGCGTCGGTGCCGAGTCGGGCGTCGGCCCGGGCGTGGGCGTCGGTGCCGGGCCTCGGTCTGATTCGTTTGCGACATCAGCTCCAAAGGACGGCACCACCAGGGGTCGACCCCCGCCGCGTCGGAGCCGCCGTACCTCGCCTACCGGCATGTCAGTTCCTCCAGCACCCGGGCCAGTGCCCGTACCCCGGCGGCGCAGTCGTCGTCGCTCGCGGCCTCGGCGGGGGAGTGCGAGACCCCGGTCGGGTTGCGCACGAAGAGCATCGCGGTGGGCAGATGCCCGGCGAGCACCCCGGCGTCGTGCCCCGCACCGGTCGGCAGCACCGGCGCGTCCAGCAGCGTGGCCAGGCGCTCGGCCAGCCCACCGTCGAAGGCGACCAGCTCGGTGGCCGACTCCTCGGTGACCGTCACCGCCGTGCCGTCGCGGCGGGCCCGCTCGGTGAGCTTGCCGCGTACCGTGTCGACCAGGCCGGCCAGCGTCTCCGGGTCGGCGGCGCGGGCGTCCAGCCAACCGGTCACTTTCGACGGGATGGCGTTGGTGGCGTTGGGTTCGACGGCGACGCGACCCACTGTGGCGTGCGCGCCGCGCAGCCGGGCCTCCTTGTTGGCCGCCAGCACCGCGAACGCGTAGGTGAGCATCGGGTCGCGGCGGTCGGCCATCCGGGTCGTACCCGCGTGGTTGCCCTCCCCGACCACGTCGAAGCGCCACCGGCCGTGCGGCCAGATCGCGCTGGCCACCGCGACCGGCGCGTCGGTGTCGACGAGCGCGCGGCCCTGCTCGACGTGCAGCTCCACGAAGGCGCCGAATCGGCCCAGCACCTCCGGGCGGGCGCCCGCCGGTCGGTCGCCGAGCGCGTCGGCGAAGCTCACCCCGGCCGCGTCCCGCAGGCCGGCCGCGCGCTCCGGCGGCAGCGCCCCGGTGAGCAGCCGAGACCCCAGGCAGGGTACGCCGAAGCGCGCCCCCTCCTCCTCCACGAACGCGCCCAGCACCAGCGGCCGGTCCGGGGTGACCCCGGCGGCGCGTAGTTTGTCCACGGCGAGGAAGGCGCTCACGATGCCGAGAGGACCGTCGTACGCCCCGCCGTGCGGCACCGAGTCGAAGTGGCTGCCGGTCAGCACGGCGTCGGCGCCCTCGGGGTCACCCCAGTGGGCGAAGAGGTTGCCGTTGCCGTCCTCGGTCACCGGCATCGCCCGACGGTCGGCCTGCGCGCGGAACCAGGTCCGCAGCTCCAGCTCCGGCGCTGTCAACGCGTACCGCAGATAGCCACCGCTGTCGGCGTCCCGGCCGATCGGCGCGATCTCGTCCCACAGGGCCCGGAACCGGGCGGAGAGGTCGGCCGTCACGAGTCGACACCCTCGGCCATCGGGACGCGGACCCCGGTGCGCTCGGCGACCTCGCGGGCGCTGTCGTAACCCGCGTCGACGTGCCGGATCACGCCCATCGCCGGGTCGTTGGTGAGCACCCGCTCGATTTTCTGACCGGCCAGGGCGGTGCCGTCGGCCACGCAGACCTGCCCGGCGTGGATCGACCGGCCGATGCCGACGCCACCGCCGTGGTGGATGGACACCCAGGACGCCCCGCTGGCCGTGTTGACCAGGGCGTTGAGCAGCGGCCAGTCGGCGATCGCGTCGGAGCCGTCGGCCATGCCCTCGGTCTCCCGGTACGGGCTGGCGACGCTGCCGGTGTCCAGGTGGTCCCGGCCGATCACCACCGGCGCGGAGAGTTCACCGGAGGCGACCATGTCGTTGAACCGCACCCCCGCCCGGTCCCGTTCGCCCTGGCCGAGCCAGCAGATCCGGGCCGGCAGGCCCTGGAAGGCGACTCGCTCACCGGCGAGCTTGATCCAGCGGGCCAGCGACTCGTTCTCCGGGAACAGGTCCAGGATCGCCCGGTCGGTGGCCGCGATGTCCGCCGGGTCGCCGGAGAGCGCCGCCCACCGGAACGGGCCCCTGCCCTCGCAGAACAACGGCCTGATGTACGCCGGCACGAAGCCGGGGAAGTCGAACGCCCGCTGGTAGCCGCCGAGCTGTGCCTCACCCCGGATCGAGTTGCCGTAGTCGAACACCTCGGCCCCGGCGTCGAGGAAGCCGACCATCGCCTCGACGTGCTTCGCCATCGACGCCCGGGCCCGGTCGGTGAACTCGGTCGGCTTCGCCGCCGCGTAGTCGCGGGCGTCGGCGAGCTCCACCCCCACCGGCAGGTACGCCAGCGGGTCGTGCGCGCTGGTCTGGTCGGTGACGATGTCGATCTCGACGCCCCGACGGAGCAGCTCCGGGAAGACCTCGGCGGCGTTGCCGACCACCCCGACGCTGAGCGCCCGGCGGTCCCGCTTCGCGGCGAGGACCCGCGCGACCGCGTCGTCCAGCGAGTCGGCGACCTCGTCGAGGTAGCGGTCGTGCACCCGGCGGTCGAGCCGGGTGCGGTCCACGTCCACGATCAGGCAGACGCCGTCGTTCATGGTGACCGCCAGGGGTTGCGCGCCACCCATCCCGCCGCAGCCTGCGGTCAACGTCAACGTGCCGGCGAGGGTGCCGGCGAACCGTTTTGCGGCCACCGCCGCGAACGTCTCGTAGGTGCCCTGGAGGATGCCCTGGGTGCCGATGTAGATCCACGAACCGGCGGTCATCTGCCCGTACATGGTCAGGCCGAGCTGTTCCAGGCGGCGGAACTCCGGCCAGGTCGCCCAGTCGCCGACCAGGTTGGAGTTGGCCAGCAGCACCCGGGGCGCCCACTCGTGGGTGCGCATCACCCCGACCGGGCGGCCCGACTGCACCAGCATCGTCTCGTCCTCGCGCAGGTCGGTGAGCGTGCGGACCAACGCGTGGTACGACGGCCAGTCCCGCGCCGCCTTCCCGGTGCCGCCGTAGACCACCAGGTCGTCGGGGCGCTCGGCCACCTCGGGATCGAGGTTGTTCATCAGCATGCGCAGAGCGGCCTCCTGCTGCCACCCGCGGGTGGTGAGCCGGCTGCCCCGTGCGGCACGGATGGGCTTGGTCATCTCTGCTTCTCCTCCGGTCATCTGAGGAACAACTGTCGGCGGGCCGCGGAGGCTTCGAACGCCTCCAGCCGGCGTTGGGTGTCGGCCGGCGCGGCGTCGCAGATCGCCTGCAACAGCACCATGGCCAGGGTCATCGGTGCGGTGTGCAGGTCGAACACGAGCTGCGCGCCGACCGCGGCGGGCAGCACCACGTGGGCGTGCTCGGTGGCCGGGCTGACCGGTGAGTCGGTGATCGCCACCACGGTCAGCCCGGCGGCGCGCGCGTCACGCAGCGCGTCCAGGGTCTCCCGGGGATAGCGGGGCAGGACGAACGCCAGCAGGGCGGACGCTCCGGCCTCGGCCGCCTGCTCCAGCCGGTCGGTGAGCAGGCTGCCGCCGTCGTCGAGCACGCGGACGTCCGGGTGCACCTTCGCCGCGAAATAGGCGAAGTACGCGGCCAGCGGCGCGGCGGCACGCAGACCGAGCACCGGCAGCGGGCGGCTCTCGGCGAGCAGCCGCCCGGTCTCGGCGATCCGGTCCCGGTCGGCGAGCTGACCGGCGAGCCGGTCCAGGTTGCCCATCTCCGCGCGTACCGCCTGCTGGAGTTCGTTGCCGGCGTCCGTCGACCCGCCGGGTGTCCCGGCGGTGAGATCACGCAGCCGACGGCGTAGGGCCGGGTAACCGTCGTGCCCGAGCGCGACGGCGAACCGGGTGACCGACGGCTGGCTGACCCCGGCGAGATCGGCGACCTCGGCGGCCGACAGGTACGCCACGGCGGGGGCGTGCTGCACGAGGCAGTGCGCGATCCGGCGCTGCGTGGGGGTGAGCCGCACACCCTGGAACAGGTCGAGCACCCGGTCAGCGGGTGCCTCGACAGCTCCTTCATTCATGAGCTGACTCTATGCATAGAAACTTTCACGAGGCAAGCAGTGGTCCCCCGCATCGAAGGGTGCCAACCGGGGCCGGGAGCGCTGGACGGCGGTCGGTACTATCCGCACGGCGGTTCAACGGAGGAGTGCGCATGCAGCCGGAAGGCCCCTACAGGTTCACCCACGCTCTCGGCGGGTCACCAGTGGGCAAGGCATGGGCAGCCATCGACGAGCAGGGCCGGTTCGTCACGGTGGCGGTGCTCGACGCCACCGTCGCCGCCACCGCCGGATGGCGCGAAGCCTTCTCCGGGGCAGCCGACCTGCTGGCGCGCTCGGCCGACCCGACCCCCTACACGTACGCCGACTTCTCCGCCGCCGCCCCCTGGGTGGCCTATGCGGCGGACGTCGGCCCCGGCGCGGAGAAGCTGTTCCGGGCCCTCGGTGTCGACTACACCCCCGCCCCGACGACGGCCCCGCCGACCTCCGCCCCACCGTCCTCCGCGCCGCCGTCGTCCGGCCCACCGTTCTCCGCGCCGCCTGCGGTGTCCGCGCCTCCCGTGTCGGCCCCGCCGCAGCCCGTCTCCGGTGGACCGCCTGCCCCGTGGGCGGTGCAGGCCGCGCCGATCCCCAGCCAACTGGTATCCGCAGCCCCGCACCCGGTCTCCGGCGCACCCACCTCACCAGGTGCGGTGACCTCCGCGCCGCCGGCCATCCCCGTTCCGACGAGTGGGCCGGGCGGCGACGCGTTCACCTCACCGGTCCGCCGCATCGCCCCGTCCGCGCCCAAGCCCCAGCGGACCGGCCTCTGGATCGGGATCGCCGCGCTGGTCCTGGTGGTGCTCGCCGGTGCCGGCGGCCTGGCACTGTGGAGGGGCTCGGGCGACAAGCCCACGGACGTTGCCGGCGGCAGCAGCAGCCCCGCACCGCCGCCGATGCCCGCCACGCCACCACAGTCACCCGGCATCGAACCGCCGCAGGGCGGTAAGTGGCCGACCCAGTGGCCGACGTTCACCGAGCGGGACAACGTACGCACGTTGGCGAACCTCGACGGGCTCGGCTTCCCGGTCAAGGTTCCGCTGGACTGGAACTGCACCATCGCCGGTCAGGCCGAGGGCTTCGCCAAGTACAACTGCGGCCGGGCGGCCTCGGGGGAATCCACGATGGGCGGTGAGCTGATCGTCCGGAACTGTCCTCAGCCGTGCGACGAGCGCCGCCAGACCGCCATGCGGATGGCTGAGGAGGCGTGGGGCGCGCGGTGGATCCGCACCGGTCAGTCCACCACCCTCGGCGAGACGTTGCTCAACGTCGACGGTGAGCAGCGACACGCTCTGGTCGTCGTCGCCTACTACCGTGGTGGCCCGGACGGCGTCGTCGATCGACAGATCGTCCTGCGGCTGACCGGTCCGATGCAGGAGGCGAATCAGCTGCGTCGCATCGCCACCTACCTGCGGGGCGTGCTCGTCTTCTAGGCCCGGCGCGGATGTGCGTGCCCTGCGGCACGCACATCCGTCGCCGGTGACGCTCAGACTCCGGCGTCGGCGATCCAGGCCGTCATCCGCGCCGCGAACTGCTGTTCCGAGAACCCGTTGGCGTGTGACCGGACACGGTCCTGCGACAGCTCCGTCAACCGGTGCACCAGCGGAACGAAGCTACGCGGCTCCCGGGAGTCGATGAGGAAGCCGGTCTCCCCGTCGACGACGGTCTCCAGCAGGCCACCTCGGCGCAGACCCACGACCGGGGTCCCGCACGCCTGAGCCTCGACCGGGATGATGCCGAAGTCCTCGTGCACGGGGAACAACAGCGCCCTCGCACCCCAGTAGAGCTGGCGCAGACGCTCCTTCGACGGACGCACCTCGAACGTCACCGGCACCCTGACCCGCTCGGCCGCACGTCGCAGAGCGGCCTCTTCCGGACCGGAACCGGCGATCACCACCGGCAGCCCGGCCTCCTCGGCGATCTGGATGATCAGGTCGAAGTTCTTGTACGGGATCCACCGCCCCACCCCGAGCAGGTAGTCGCGCGACTGGCTCTGGTCCGCAGCCGGCGCGGCCGCGAAGTAGTCGACGTCCACCGGCGGGTTGATGACGACCGCGTCCCTGCGCCAGAAACGGGCGATGCGGGCCCGCACCTCCTCCGAGTTCGCGGCATAGCTGTTCACATGACGGCTGAGCCGGACGTCGGCGGTCTGCAACACGCGTCGCGGCAACGTCAGCATCGGGTTGGAGCCACGCCCGTCGAAGTCCGGGCTCCAGATGTACCGCGCGGGGGAGTGCACGTAGCTGAGGTAGCGGGTGCTCTCCGACGTACCGAGCCGGACGGTGTGCGCGAACGCGTGGCTGGACGAGATCACCAGGTCGAACCGCTCCTGGCTGAGGGTCCGCCACACCAGTGGCATCACCGGCAGCGCCCCTGCCTTCGTCCGGCGCAGCGGTGTCCGCGCCATCCACGACTCCCGCAGGTTGGGCTCGACGGCGTCGTGGTCCTTCCAGAGCACGAAACGCTCGGCATCCGGCAGCAGGTTGCTGATCTGTCGGAAGACGTTCTCCGAACCGCCGGTCGCCCCGAACCACTCGTGGACGAGCGCGACACGGGCGCTCGCCAGGGCGTCGAGTGGGCCTGTCGCGCCGGCTTGGGGGATCGCGGAAAGGTTGTCTACCACTGGTTGCTCCTCATGCCACGGGACTTGCGGCGCCCGACGAATCCGAGCCGCCATAGTGATCACTGTTCGCCGTCCGGCGATCGGCGGAGGTTCCGCTCGCCGATTTCGTACTGATCTCCGCGAAACCCTTGCGCAACTGTCGGCGGAGCATCGCGGCGAGTGGCCGTTCCACGAACCGGTTCGTCAGGTACGCGAGCAGAAGCACCCCGGCCACGAAAGCGGTAACCAACAGCCATGGCGTCACCGAGTCGTGGAACCGGATAACCACGATCCGGCTGAACTGCATGTGCAGCAGGTACACCGGATAGGTCAGCGCCCCGATGACAGTCAGGCCGCGCCACGTGAACCAGGAGAACCAGCCCAGCGCCACCGCCACCATCAGGGCGAAGAACAGGAACATCACGGGAAGCGCGACCTCGAACGACACGACGGGCTGGTCGGCGTTCTGTCCATCCACCCGGCGCCCGAGGGTGATCAGACCGATCACCATCGACGTGCCGAGAATTCCCCAGGCCACCAGGTTCGGACCGAACCGATAGATCAGGTATAGCGCGATACCGGCGACGAAATACGGGGCGAAGCCTGCCTCGACAAACTGGATCAGGGGCTTGACCTGCGAGTACTCGGCGTAGAGGGCGGCGGTCATCCACAACACGCAGAAGAGCACGCCCCGCTTGTAGGTCAGCCCGAACCACACGACGACAGCGAAGAGGAGGTAGAACTTCAGCTCGACGAAGAGGGTCCAGTAGACCGAGTCGATGTTCGGTATGCCGAGGAAGGTCTGCAGCATCGTCGCGTTGATGAGGACGTGTGACGGCTGCGGGGGACCGTTCTCGAGCGGCCACAGCGTGAGGGCCGCCGAGGTGGCCAGTACCGCGAAGACGTATGCGGGCATGAGGCGGGTGACCCGCGAGATCGCGAAGTCGGCAACGGACCGACCCCAGCAGCTCATACAGATCACGAACCCGCTGATGACGAAGAAGAACTCCACACCCATCCAGCCGTACCGGAACACGGTGACGACCGGCTCACCGAAGATCTCGACCACGTTCCTACCCCAGGCACCGCGGTTGTCGTTGTCGACGAACACGTGGAAGCCGAGTACCGCGATGGCGGCGCAGAAGCGCAGCAGGTCGAGGATGTAGAGGCGGTCGCCGCGTGCGCGCTGCGCAGGCGCGGAGGCCGTCACGTCGGGGGTAGCCGAGGGCGGTGGGGCCGGACGGTCCGGCGCTCCCTCCACCCCGGTCATCAAACCGGCCTGCCCAGTCATGGTCTCCTCATTTGATCGCCACCAGGTCGTCCTGCGGAGTCTCGTCGACTCCGCGACCGAGCTTCTTCAGGACGAACGACAGGAACGTACGGCGCAGCTGGGGCACGGCCGCCACGTAGCCGATCCAGACCAGCAGGATCGCCACGCACGATGCGACGAGGTGCAGCAGCCCGGAGCCGGCCAACAGATATCCGGCGACGGCCGCGGCAGCCGCACCGGGCAGCGCGATCGCGATCAGCCGCATGCTGAAGCCCAGTACCGACAGCAACCGGGCCGAGATGAGGAACATCAGGATGCCGCTGAGGGATGAAGCGGCGCCGATCGTGAAAGCACCCCAGTGCTTGTACAGCAGCAGGTTGAAGGCGATCGGAACGCCGAAGGAGACCGCCATCACGATCGCGACCTTGAAGTTCGCCCCCCGGGCGTTCAACACCTTCACGAAGGTGTAGCCGAGCACGTGCGCCCAGATCCCGAGCGCGAAGCCCAGCAACAGCACCGAGGAGACGTCCACCGCTCGGCTGTCGAACTCGCCCCGGGCGTACAGCAGGGTGACGATTCCCCTGCTGTTGAGAGAGAGGACCAGGGCGAGGGGGATGGCCACCAGGATCACCGGTGGGATCAGGCGGCGGAGCCCGTCACCCACCTCGTGCGTCTTCATGCGGGCGAACGAGGCCAGGCCGGCCAGGCCCAGCGGCGCGGCGAGCAGGGCCATCACCGAGTCGACCACGAACCGTGCGTACTCGGTGGCCGCGACCACCTCCACACCGAGCAGCGACCCGACGGCCCGCTCGACGCCGATCGACCCCTGGAGGATCACCGGAATCAGCAGCAACGGCCGCAGCCGTCGCCAGAACATCCGCAGAGCCAGCTTGGTGGCGGTCCGGTCCGGGCGGTGGGGACCCGACCCGTCAGCCTCGCGCAGATAGCCCTGACGTCGAAGCCAGTAGCTGCCCACACACCACAGCACGATGTACGGGAGGGTGAACCCCCAGGCCAGCACCGACACGTGGCCGGTCATCCAGGCGATGACCGTGGCGAGGATCAGCCCGATGCTCTGGCACGAGGGGCGCAGGTTGATCAGTCTGACGTCGTCGTTGGCGAGGCCGACCAGGGTGTACAGGTTGTAGAGAACATAGAACGGTACGCCCAGCGCGGCGATGCCGAGCATCGTCGCGGCGATGTCCGCCGTGTGGGGGTCGAGGCCCGGTCCGAGCAGCCCCACCCACAGGTCCCGACCGAAGATGAGCGCCACCGCCAGGACCACGGAGAACACACCCAGCAGCAGGTGCACGGCGCGATAGAGCACCTGCGCCATCGAGGGCCGCTCCTGGCGGTACTGCACGTAGAGCGGCAGGAACCCGGCGGAGAGCGCGTCGGCGGTGAAGAAGTTGATCGGGATCAACGTCGCCGTCAACGCGATGCGGTTGGCAGCGACCACCCGCCCCGCTCCGAAGAGCGCGGCCAACAGGACCTCGCGGAGCAGGCCGAGGATCTTCCCGGCGATGCCACCGAGAACCAGACGGAAGAAGACCTTGCCCATGTCAGGCCTGACGCTGTGTGATCAGCTGCGCGAAGTCGGCGAGGTAGTCCCGTGCGCAGTGGTCGAGAAGGAAGGTGGGCGGAAGCAGGTTGACGCGCGGCCCCCGCTCCGCCGTCACCTTCTGCACCACGTCGGCGAGCGCGTCGGAGTCAGCCGTGTCGACTTCGTGCAACACCCGGCTCAGCGCCTCGGATCGGATCGAACCGGCGGTGACGACGCACGGCAGGCCGGAGGCCAACGCCTCCAGAACCGCCATCGGGAGCCCTTCCAGACGTGCCGTGGTGAGCAGTGACACGTCCGCCGCGGAGTAGTAGTCGCGCACCACGTCCGCGTCGACGCGTCCGGTGAACCGGACCATCTCCTCCAACTGGAGCTTGCGGACCAGACCCTGCAACCGCCCCTCGTCCGGGCCGTCGCCGACGACCACGAAGCGGAACCGGCTGCCGAGGCCGCGGTCGCGCAGGATCGCCGCCGCCTGCAGCGCCCGATCCACCCTCTTCTGCACGTGCAGGCGGCCCACGCAGCCGACCAGCACGGTCTCCTCGTCGACTCCCAGCTCGCGCCGGATCCGGTCCCGGGCGACGCCGTCGAACGCGTGATCCTCGGCTCGGACGCCGTTGGGGATCAGACGCACCTTGTCGGGCGAGGCGGACCAGTTCTGCGGTGCTGCCGTCAGCGACTCGACCACGTTCTCGCCGACCGCGACGAGGCGGTCGAAGTCGCGGTAGCGGGCCAGGTCGCGCACCAGGCCGAGGGCGTTCTTGGGCGTGCCGGCCAGGGAGCGCGCGGTCGGTGCCCGCAGCTTCGAGCCCAACTCCATGGCGGACGTACCGTGTACCTGGAGCACGAACGGCGTACGAGGGTGCTGGGCCCGCTCGCGGACCACCGCGTAGGAGCCGGCGCTCACCGAGAAGACCACGCTCGGGGCCGCGCTCGTCGCCACCCAGTGCGCCCGGGACTCCTCCCACCAGGCATGGGAGTAGCGGCCGGGCCGGGTGCCGGCCAACGGCGTCACCTGCACGCCGTCCTCGGTGAAGGTGCCGGAACGGCCGGGGATCGCGGTGGTGACGATCTGCACCCGCGGTACGTGCAATGCCCATTCGGCGGCCAGCCGCCAGGCGAGGGTCTCCATTCCACCGGTGTGGTGGTGCGGCGTCGACCGGGAATGGATGAGAATCGACTCGATCACAGCAGGTCCCTATACAACGATTCGAGTTTGCCGGTCTGTCGGCTCAGGTTGAACCGGTCTTCGACGTTCTGCCGTCCCACCTTGCCGAACCTGTCACAGAGGTCCTGGTCGCGTAGTAGCTCGATCAGCCGGTCCGCGAGCGCGGTGGCGTCTCGTTCGGGCACCAGGAAGCCGTTCGCCCCGTCCGTGACCGCCTCGGGGATGCCGCCGTGGTGGGTTCCGACCACGGGTTTGCCGGAGGCGGCCGCCTCCAACAGGACCATCCCCAGACCTTCCTGGTCACCGTCCTGGGCCGTCACGCTCGGCAGGCACAGCAGCGTCGACCGGCTCAGCCAGCGGAGGGTGTCACTGTGTTTCTGCGCGCCCAGGAAACGCACGCCGGCCTCGACCCCGACCTCCCGGGCGAGCGCACCGAGGGAGTCGCGTAGCGGCCCCTCGCCGATCAGTACCAGCTCGGCGGCGGGAACGGCCTTGCGCACCTCGGCGAACGCCCGCAGCAGGTACTGCGTCCCCTTCTTCTCCACCAACCGCGCGACGTGCAGGATCCGGGGCGTCTCCACGGGACCGGACGGTTCGATGGCGTCCACGTCCACCCCGATGGGCAGAACGTGACACTTCTCGGCGGGGTAACCCCACTCCACCGCGCGCCGACGGATGTGCTCGGACACACAGATGAACACGGCACCCTCGGAGAAGAGGGACTGACGCCAGGTCACGTAGTTCATCCACGAGGGCTTCTTCGACGTCATCATCTTCGTCCGACTGACCGTCACGTCGAAGCCGTGCAGGGTGGTGACCAGTGGCACTCCCAGCGCCTTCGCGGTGGGGACGGCGTACACCCCCTCCACGCCGAAGTGGGCGTGCAGCAGTGCGGTGCCCCGCTTCCCGAGGGCACCGGCGAGTGCCTCCGAGCGGCGGGTGAACGTGTACGACAGGACAGCGGGTTTGCCGAACTCGGCGACGCTTACCGAATCAGTTCCCGGTCGGGCCGGGACCGGGTCGCGGCCCACGAACAAGGGATGGAAGCTGCGCATCGCCAAGGCCTGGTTCGGAATGAACGTCTCGGACGGCAGGAATTGTTGATGTCTCAGGATCCCGACGGTGGGGAGTTGCATGGGGGTTCGACTCCTTGCGGTCGCCCACGACGAGGTAGGCCACCAGCAGCGAAAGAATGGGAATGAGATGGATGTCGCCGAAGATCTCGGTGTTGTCGCCCAAACCGTGGATCAGCGTCCACGCGACCGCGGCGGTGGCCCAGAGCGCGAAGGTCCGATGCCGGTGACCACCGGTGTTCACGGCCCGGACGGCGAGCCGCAGGGTGAGCGCGAAGAACACCGCGATCAGCACCAGGCCGGCCAGACCGGTCGCGGCCCATCCCGCCAGGAGGACGTTGTGGGGCGGGAAGCTGCGGTAGATGCCGTGCTCACGCGCGTACGCCGCGAAGCCGGCGTCCCAGCCCCCGTAACCGAGGCCGAGGAGGGGATCCCGCAGGAACGCCTCGGCCCCGAAGCCCCAGATGGCTGTCCGGTCACCGAAGGACTTCGCCAACGCCTGGAGGAAGCCGAGTTCGGCGGCGAGCACCACCGCCCCGACGACGCCGAGCACACCGGTGCCCACGAGCCCGAGCGCCAGTCTGCGCCCCACCGGGCGTCGGTGGCTGCCGTGCCGGGACGGGAGCGGCTCTCCCGACCCCGCCCGGCGTGCCCGGGTGAGCCGCCGAACGGCGAGTACTGACGCGGGCAGGGCGACCGCGAGGAGCGTGGCCGATTTGGAACCGGTGACCGGCACCGCCGCCAGCGCTACGAAGCCCACCATGCGCGTCCAGCGGCTTCCGGTGATCGTCGCGATGGCGAAGGCGGCGACCGCGTTCACCCCGAGGAAGAGCCCGGCGACGTTCGCGTTGACGAACACCCCACCGGATTTGGCCTCGTCGAAGACGTTGTTCGGACTTCCGGTGAAGAGAGCGGCGACGGTGTTCTGCCCGCTGACGAGCCCGGCGATCGACCGCAGGAAGGCGTCCTCCACCCCGGGCAGGACGCGGAAGACGAGTACGAGCAGCGCCTCGACCACGATCCAGGGCCAGTACCAGGGTTCGATCCGGCGCAGCAGGCCGTCGTCCTGACGGACCGCCTGGACCATCAGCGTCAGCGTGACGACGAACTGGCCGAGCAGGGCGATCAGTGGCAGACCGGCTCGCGGGTCCGGGGACCAGGCCAGTGCGAGCAGCCGCACCACCAGCAGGGCGATCAGGACGCGGAACAGGCCGAGGCGGAACAGTTCGACACCTGAGCCGCGCCGGGCCGCCAACAGCACGCCCGGCACCAGCAGGATGGTGACCACCGTCGACGCCGCCACGTCGGTGCTGCCCTCGGGCAACAGATAGAACTGTGGCACCGCGAGGAAGAGCACGAGGCACGCTGCGGCCCACGGCGCCGATCCGATCGTGATCGCCCAAGCGATGGCTGAGCGGGCCCTAGCCACGAGGCCTTCCGGCACCGCCCGCCGGCCGCGTCACCACCTCGTCGGTGCGCCGTGGCATCCGGGCCGCGATGTCGCGCAGGAGGCCACCCCGGGAACTCCAGCCGAAGTCGCCGGCGTACCGCACACGGGCCGCGAGTACGTCGTCCGACGCGGGGTCGATCGCGGCCAGTACGTGGTCGACGAAGTCGTCGGTCGAGGTCGCCGCCGTGATGTGGTCGGTCGCCCGAGCGGCCTGCACGACGTCGGGGATGGGGGTGCTGACCACCTTCAGGCCCGAGGAGAGGTATTCGTAGCACTTGAGTGGGCTGACACCCGCGGTGTAGTCGTTCAGCGCGTACGGGATCAATCCCACTGTGCACGTGCCCGCCGCGGAAGCGAGTTCGTTGAGCGGAAGCATCCCGAGGTATCGAGCCCCGAGCCGTTCGAGTTCGGCCAATTCCCGGTCGTATCCGCCCCCGCCCGCCGCGATCGGGCCCGCGAGGAGCAGTTCGCCACGGCCCTTCAGCGCGGTGGCCAGCGTGCGCAGCAGCTCGAAGTCCAGCTTGTGCGGCGTGAGGTTGCCGGCGAACAACGCGGCGGGCCGCCGCTGGGCCGCCGGTTGGCTGTCGGCGGCGAAGACGTCGACTTCGGCGACGTTCGGCAGGGTCAGGACATCGGTGAACCCGACGTCGTTGAGATGGGCCGTGACGGCGCCGCTGGTGCCGATGGTCAGGTCGGCACGGTTCGCGAGGGTCCGCTCACCAGCGGACACGGCCGAGCCGTCGATGCCGGGGAATGCCTGGAAGATGTCCACGCAGTGGTAGAGGGTGTAGTCCGCGTACTGTTCGAGACCGTACGTGACGGGCGTGAAGGTCCAGAGGACCCGCGGGCTGGGGCTGCGTCGCCACTCGGCCACCGCCCGCTCCAACAGCAGCCGGTTCGGCAACCGCGTGGGTGCCTGGTGAATCGGCACGATGAGCGGCGAGATGACAGTGACCCGATCCGGAATCGGACGGTAGGTGGCAGTCTTCTCATGGCCGACGACCGAGTGGCGCAGCCGCTTCGCGATACGGGTGACGTCCTTCGCGTCGAGCCGCACCCGCCGCAGACCCAGGGACTCCACGAAGTAGGTGTCGAAGTCACGGGCCAGTTCCCGTACGACGTAGTGCTGGTTCGTGGCGATCGGAGAGTTCCACTCGGCGGTGCCCAGGACCAGAATCGTCGGCGCTGTCGACCCGGTTCCGGGAAGGGGGTCCGGGGGCGAAGGTGGTGTCGTCACGTATCTCTTCCGGATTCGTCCGGCCGCGTGTTCCCGCTGCGGCCGCAGGTGTGCAGACCGCGGGGCAGCGTTGGTGCGTGCATGACGGGACGCACCCCCGTTGCCTTACGATCCCCGTTTGGTGTGGCGCGCTTCGCCAGCCCGAACGGGCTGTATCGGGCGCACCCGCAGACGCGCAGCAGTGCAGGCTGCCCGTCAAGCCCGGGTTAATAGACCTCAACGCCGACCCTCCTGTCAATGGTGGCCCGGCGCCGGACCGGGCGGGCGCCGCCGCGGGCCACGAAAGGCCGCACGGAATGTGCAGATTTGGGGGCGTGTGGGAGGGCGAGTAACGCAAAGGAAATGGCTTTTCGGTCAGACTGTGCCGACGAGGGACTGACTACCGCCCGTGTGCGGCGAACGCCACTGCTCCCTTACTGTGGACGTATGACCGACGACATCGTGCTCCTGCTTCGGCGGGCCGGCTTCGGTCCCACCGTGGCGGAGATAGGTGCCGCTCGTCGGCTCGGCTACGCATCGACACTGTCCGGGGTGTTGGCCCCGACCGGCCCGGACGTCGGCGCGACCAGCGCGCCCACACCCGACCTGGGGCCGGATCCGGTCACGCTCCTGCCCACTGCCACCGAGGCCCAGCGAGCCGAGGTCGCCCGTCGTCGCACGGAGCAGACCGTCTCGCTGGCACGGTGGTGGCTCGACCGGATGACCGTGGCCGACCACCAGGCGGTCGAGAAGCTCCTGTTCTTCTGGCACGGCCACTGGGCCACGTCGGTGGCGAAGGTCCGCAGCCCTCAGCTCATGTTCGGGCAGCTGCGCGCGTTCCGAGAGGCGCGCGACTTCGCCGACCTGGCGCACCGGATGGTGCTCGACCGCGCGCTGGTCTACTGGCTGGACGGGCAACACAACAAGAAGTCGGCACCGAACGAGAACCTGGCCCGGGAGCTGTTCGAGCTGTTCATGCTCGGCGTCGGGCAATACACGGAACGGGACATCAAGGAGGCCGGTCGGGCTCTGGCGGGCTGGCGGGTCATCCTCGATCGCGAGATGCCCGTTTCCGAGCCCCAGCACCGCGATACCGGCCGAAAGACGATCCTCGGCGTCACCGAGAACTTCGACGCCCGAAGCCTCGTCGACCTCCTGCTCCGGCAGCCGGCCTGCAGCCGGTTCATCGCATCCCGACTGTGGTTCCGGTACGCCTCCAGCAACCGACCGATCCCCGAGCGCACCCGGGAGGCGATGGCTGCGGCGTTCCCGGCCCCGATGGCGATGCTCAAGGTGCTCTTCGCCGACGAGGCATTCCAGCAGACCCGCGGGACGCTGGTCCAGCAGCCGGTCGAGTGGCTCGTCGGTGCCATGCGTCATCTGGGGCTCCGGCCGGCGGCGATGTCCGACAAGGTGTTCACGCAGCTCTACTGGGCGATGGAGGCGTTGGGTCAGCGTCCACTCGCCCCACCCAGTGTCGGCGGGTGGCCGGCGGGCACCGCCTGGTTGACGTCGGCCGCCGCGCAGACCCGGCTGACGATCGCCGGCATGCTCGTCGACATGGTGCGACCCGGTCCCTTGACCCCAGAGGCCGTCGCCCATCTGCTCTGCGTCGACCGGTGGACCGACCGGACGTACGCGGTGCTGCGCGATGCCCGCAGCGACCGACTGAAGCTGACCTTCGGGCTGGTCAGCCCCGAGTATCTGGTGACCTGACCAGAGTGGGTGGGTGGACATGGATGCATTGACCCGACGGCGCTTCCTCATCTCCTCCGGGGTGGTCGGCGGCAGCGCGTTGGCGGCCGGGGCAGGTGTGCTGGGCTTTCAGGAGCTGCTTCAGACCGCCGAGAAGGCCACCGCCGGCGACGTCGAGGACGGCCTGCCGACGCTCGTCCTGGTCACCCTCTACGGCGGTAACGACGGGCTCAACACCGTCGTGCCGTACGCGGACCCGGCCTACCACCAGGCCCGACCGGAGCTGGCGTACGCGCCGGAGCGGGTGCTGCGACTCGACCAGACGCTGGGCCTCAATCCGATGCTGCGCGGGATGAAGCGGCTGTGGGATGCCAAGCGGTTGGCGATCGTTCTCGGGGCCGGTTACCCCAACCCGGACCGGAGCCACTTCAAGTCGATGGACATCTGGCAGACCGCATCCCCCGGCACTCCCGCTCCCACGGGTTGGGTCGGGCGGTGGCTGGACGGGACGAAGGCCGCCACCGAGGCGGCCGTGAGCTTCGAGCCGGTCCTGCCGCCGCTGCTCGTGGGCAAGTCCCGCATCGGCGTCTGCGTGAGCTATCGGGGGCTCGTGCTGCCGCCGGGGGTCACCCCCGACGCGGTCTCGGCCCTCGGTCAGGTCCAGCCCGGCGAGTCGGAGATGCAGGCGCGAGCCGCCACCTCCTACGCGGACCTCATCACCATGAACCGGGTGGTGGCGAAATCCGCGGGCAGCGGCTCCGACGAGCAGGGCCACAGCGGCGGCGAGGCCGTCCCGGCTACCGGAACGGGTGGTGACAACGCGCTGACGGCCCAGTTGGCGCTCGTCGCCCGATGCGTCGAGTCCCGGGTCCCCACCCGCGTCTACTCGGTGAGCCTCGGTGGCTTCGACACCCACGCCGGTGAGCGCGTGTGGCAGGAGACGCTGTTGCGGCACCTGGATGACGCGCTGAGCGGATTCGTGGACCGGATGGCGCGTACCGAGGCCGGCCGCCGGGTCACCGTCGTCGTCTACAGCGAGTTCGGCCGGCGGGTCCGGGCGAACGCATCCGACGGCACCGACCACGGCACGGCCGGCCCGGTATTCGTGCTGGGGCACGCCGTGGCCGGTGGGTTCTACGGCGAGCAGCCGAGCCTGACGGATCTGGACGACGGTGACCTGAAGGCGACGACGGACTTTCGGGACGTCTTCGGCACCGTCCTCGCCCATGTGTTGGCCGGGGACCCGGACCGCTACCTCGGCGGTTACCGGGCCCGCCTGCTGCCTCTGCTCAGCTCACCGGGACGCTGACCCTCATCGGCCACCGCCGCGGAAGACCTCGGCGACCGTGCGCAGCACGACCTTGACGTCCAGCCAGAGCGACCAGTTCTCGATGTAGTAGTTGTCGAACCGCGCCCGGTCGGAGATCGGCGTGTCGCCACGCAGACCGCTGACCTGCGCGAGCCCGGTGAGGCCCACCGGCACCCGGTGCCGCATCGCGTAGTTCGGGTACTCCGCCGAGAACTTCTCCACGAAGTACGGCCGCTCCGGCCGTGGCCCGACCACGCTCATGTCGCCGCGCAGGATGTTCCACAGCTGGGGAAGCTCGTCCAGCGAGGTGCGACGCATGAACCGACCGATCGGGCCGACCCGCCGATCGTTCGCGATCGACCAGTTCGTCTGCGACTCGGTCTCGTCGACCGGGCGCATCGACCGGAACTTGACCACGTTGAACGGCTTGCCGAACCGGCCGATCCGCTCCTGGTAGAAGAAGATGCCCCGCCCACCGTCGATGAAGGTGGCGAGCGCGCACAGCAGCAGGACCGGGCTGAGCAGGAGCAGGGCGAGGCCGGAGAACACCACGTCGGAAGCCCGCTTGATCGCCCAGCGCGGACCGGAGAGCGAGATGTCACCGACCTTCACGATCGGGATCGCCCCGATGTGGTCGGGGTAGCCGCCCTGCGAGCGGGACCCCCACAGACGCGGCACCTCCCACAGGTCGCAGCGGGAGCTGCCGGGTCGCAGCAGGGTGTCCATCAAATCCGACTCCGGGCAGTCGGGGTCGGCGATGACCAGGACCTCGACCTTCAGCACCCGGACGAGCTTCTCCAGGTCGTTGAGGCTGCCGAGAAGGGGTAGCACCGCGGAGTCCTGCTGCGCGGTCACGTCCACGCAGCCGACGAACCGCAACCCGTACCGCGGGTAGCGGCGCAGCAACCGAGCCAACTCCAGGGCGATCGGGCCGCTGCCGATGATGATGGCGTTGTGCTCCACCCAGCGACGCTTGCGCACCAGGATGGTGAGCGCCCGGCTGAGTGCCCGACCGACGATCACCAGACCGGCGGAGATGGCGACGCCACGCATGAAACCGCCGACGTACTCGACCGACGCGTGGCGTTCCGCGGCGATGATGGCCACCACCGCGGCCGACGCCAGCAGCCGTCCGACGATGCTGGGCAGCTCGTCCAGGATGCTCACGTGCCGGCGGGCCTGGTAGAGCCCGCCGGCCGCGAAGATGGCCATGGTGAGCCCGGCGTTGACGAGCGTGCCACGCCAGTAGTTCTGCGAGATCGCCAGCGGGGCGAGCAGCGCCACGACGTCGATCGGAATCGTCATCATCCAGGCCCGCAGCAGGCGCGTCCGGGACGACGTCCGGGACCCGGCGTACGGCAGGACCGCAGTGGTCTCCAGGCCCGGCTGTGGCGTCGGCGCGGTTCTCGGTGCCGGCGAGACCGGGCGCTGGGCCGGGCCCGGCTGCTCGCCGGTCCATTGTGCCGGTACGTCTGATCGGCTTGTTGTCGAATGACCCGACATGGTCAACCTTTCCCCGTTAGTCCTTCGGAATTCACGCCTCGACCCGAAGGGCGAAGGAAGGTTACGGCCAGGTCAGGTCGGCCGGTATTGGACGAAGGGCCGATATCCGCTGGCTACTTCGCCGCCGCGGCTGCGATTTCCTCCACCGAGTCCCGGCGAACCGCGTCGAAGACCCGCTCCGCCTTCGGCTTGTCCACCAGGACGACGCTCTCGGTGCCCATCCGGCCGGTGCCCGTGGTGGGGCAGGTCAGGAAGCTGAGCTGCCCGCTGCGCAGGTGCCGCATCTGCATCGCCAGGTCGACCAGGGACATCGACTCGTCGACCGCGACGGCGTCGGCGGTGGCCCGGACGAACGAGTTCAACTTGGTGGGGCTGCCCAGCGTGCCACCGGAGGCGGCCTTGTCCAGGATCGCCTTGATGACCTGCTGCTGGTGCTTGATCCGGGTGAAGTCGCCCTCGGCGAACGCGTACCGTTCGCGGGCGTAGTCCAGTGCGGCGCCGCCGTCCATGGTCTGCCGGCCCGCGACGAACTCGCGCCGACCGTCCGGGTTCAACGAGTGCTTCGACGTGAAGCCCTTGTCCACCGTGATGTCGATGCCGCCCAGGGCGTCCACGATCTCCTTGAAACCGGCGAAGTCGACCATCGCCACGTTGTCGATGCGGACGCCGGTGAACTTCTCGATGGTCTGCACCATGAGCGGAACGCCACCCCAGGCGAACGCTGCGTTGATCTTCGCGTCCCGGCCACCCCGGCCCTGCGGCGACTCCGGAACGCTGACCCAGCTGTCCCGGGGGATCGAGATGAGCTGTGCGCTCTGCCGGTCCTTCGGAAGGTGGGCCAGGATGATCGTGTCGGTCCGGGAGCCGGAGCTGTTCTCCGGGTCGCGCGAGTCGCTGCCGAGAATCATGATGTTCAGGGCGCCCTTGGCGACGACCTGGGGCCGGGACTCCTCCGGCACGTCGGCGAAGGCGTCGACCCGTTCGATGCCCGAATTGATCGAACGGAAGTAGAGGCCTCCGGCGACCATGCCACCACCAGCGAGTAACGCGACGACCACAAAGGTGATCAGCGCGATCTTCCGCCACCGGCGACGCCGCGGACGCGTCGGCTCAGTCGGCTCCGGTGGTTGCTGCGCTGCAATGAACTGGGTTTCGGGCTCCGCGTACTCCTGGCGATACTGCATGCCGCGATGCTACTGATTGCGGGTTACGCTCACGTGCCCCCGTCTGGGCCGTCCGGTTTCACATCCTGACCAAAAAAACTTTCCGCCCAGACGTTCGCCCGACTCTGGTATGAAGCAGCGGTGGACGCTACGCAGCTGCGCCGAGCCATCGCCCGTACCCCACTCGCACCCGTCGCCGCGTTTCCCAAGCGGCTTGCCCGGGTCGCCCGCCACGACGCCAAGGTGCTGCGCATCTCGGCCCGGTGGCTGGTCACCTCCCGAGAGCACCACAACTACACGTACGAGTTGACCAAACTCAGCCGGAACCACCTGGCCTGGTTCGTCAGCGTGGTCTGCGACCGACCGGTCAAGGAGGTCCGGGGCTGGCTCGACGAGATCGAGTCCGACCAGGCGCTGCGCGACCACATCGAACGGGCCACCGCCGGGGCGGCCCGCCGTGGCCTCGCCGACAAGAAGGTCCACTACGCCCGCCGCGTCGGCTGGTACGCGATCGTCCGGGCCACCCGCCCCGCACACGTCGTGGAGACCGGTGTCGACAAGGGGCTGGGCACCTGCGTCCTGGCCTCCGCCCTGCTGCGCAACGCCCAGGAGGGGCACCCCGGTCGGGTCACCTCGCTGGACATCAACCCCGAAGCCGGTTACCTCGCCGCCAGCGAACCCTGGTCGGAGGTCGTCGACCTGGTGATCGGCGACTCGATCGCCTCGATCGGCGCACTGGACCGCCCGGTCGACCTGTTCCTGCACGACAGTGACCACAGCCGCGCCCACGAGAAGCGCGAGTTCGACGCCGTGGAGTCGAAGCTCGCCCCCGGTGCTCTCCTGCTCACCGACAACGTCACCAGCACCAACGTGCTCGCCGAGCACGCCGAGCGCACCGGCCGCCGGTTCCTCGCCTACCGGGAGAGCCCCGCCAACCACTGGTACCCGGGCGACGGCATCGGCGTGGCATGGTGAGCGGGTGCGGCTGACCTCGATCCACACGTACCCCGTCAAGGGTTGTCACCGGCTCGACCACGACGGCGCGTTCGTGCATCAATGGGGCCTGGCCGGCGACCGGCGGTGGATGGTCGTGGACGCCGACGGTGTCGGCGTCACCCAGCGGGACACCACCCGGTTGGTCGGCCTGCGCGCCACCGTGCGTCCCGGCGGGCTGACGTTGCGTGCCGACGGGCAGCCCGACCTCGACGTGCCCGAACCGGCCGACGGCGAACCGGTCCCGGTGCGGACCTTCCGCAGCCGCACCTTCCCGGTCCCGGCGCTGTCGGCCGGTCCGGCGGCCGACGACTGGCTCGGGGTGCTGCTCGGCCGGCCGGTCCGGCTGGTCTGGCTGGCCCAGCCGACCCGCCACCTGGCCGCCGGAACCCGCGAACACGACACCGGTGACCAGGTCACCTTCGCCGACGCCTATCCGCTGCTGCTGGCGAACACCGCCTCCCTCGACGCCCTGAACGACTGGTTGGCCGAGGCGGCCCAGGAGCCGGTGCCGATGACCCGGTTCCGGCCCAACCTGGTCGTCGACGGGGCGTCGGCCTGGGCCGAGGACGAATGGGTGGGCCGGACGCTGCGCATCGGTGACCTGCTCTTGCGGGCCGCCGGGCCGTGCGACAGGTGCGTGGTCACCACGACCGACCAGGAGACCGGGGTACGCACCAAGGAGCCACTGCGCACCCTCGGGCGACACCGCAACGTCAAGCAGAAGCTCCTCTTCGGACTCAACCTGGTGCCGATCGACACTGGGCGGGTGACAGTGGGCGACCAGGTCGTCGTCACGCCCTGACCGGCCCACCACCCCCGATCGAAACAATCCGATCACCGTCCGTCGATGCTGTCTTAGCTTTGGCTTAGCCGGCTTGTCCCTCCGCGTCCAGGTCCGGCAGCATCGCCGACGTGACGGACGTCAGCGCGGTCGACATCGACATCGACCTGGACCACGCTCCCCGGGAGCCGCAGGCGTCGTCGCCCCGCCCGACGCCGTGGCTGGTCGCCGCCGGCGTCACAGTCGTCGCGGCGGCGCTCGGGCTGACCCTGACCATGCGGTCCGGCGCCGCACCGGCCTGCGCCGCCGGGCCGGCCCTCGCCGCCGCCCCGCCCACCGGCAACGCCACCCACAACGGCAAGGCGACCTTCTACGACTCGAAGGGCGCCGGCGGCAACTGCTCGAACCCGGCGGCCCCGGCCAACCGGCTCTACGTCGCGCTCGGCCCGACCGAATACTCCGCCGGCGCCGCCTGCGGCGGATTCCTCGACGTGACCGGCCCGAAGGGCACCGTCCGCGTGCTGATCATGGATCAGTGCCCGGAGTGCGCGCCCGGCCACCTCGACCTGTCCCGCGAGGCGTTCACCCGGATCGCCGAACCGGTCCAGGGCCTCGTCCCGGTCACCTACCGCGCGGTGGTCAACCCGCCACTGCCCGGACCACTCACCTTCCGGATGAAGGAGGGCTCGTCGCAGTGGTGGTTCGCCGTCCGCGTCGGGAACCACGGCAACCCGCTGCGGTCCGTCGAGGTCCGGCAGGGTGACAGCGGGGCGTGGAAGTCGGCCGCCCGGCAGGACTACAACTACTGGTTGCTCGCCTCCGGCGCCGGGCCGGGGCCGTTCAGCATCCGCGTCAGCGACGTCTACGGAAACCGGGCCACCGTCGGCGGCATCCGGATGGCACCGGGTCAGGTCCAGAACAGCACGATCCGGATGTACGGGCGCAGCGCCGTCGCGGCCACCCCACGGGCGTCCGTGACGCCCCGCCCACCCGGGAACCGGCCCGCCGGCACGCCGACACCGACCCGCCGGCCGGTCGAGGTGGCGACCGCGCCACCGGCTGACCGGATCTCCACCCCACCGGCGGGAGCCGTCGCTCGCTGGTGCGGCTGACCGGTCAGTCGATCGCCGTCAGGTGGAGCCGCATCAGGATCTCGTCCCGGTCGTCTCCCGCCCAGCCGGGCGGCTCTGTGTGCCCGTCCGTGATGCTGCCATCGGCTGGTGTTCATCCGCGCTACCCAGAGCCCGGCGGCTTCGAGGAAAGTAGTCACCGGCAGGCCGTCGGGCTCACCCGGAGACGCCGCTGTCCGCTGTGGATCGCGAACGTGTCGGTGGCTGATGGGACGGGTCGGCAGACGCCCATGGCTCGGTGACAGTCCGGCCACCCCTTGTCAGCAGTGCCAGCCATCTATACGGTTCAGCTGCCTTGTCTTGCTTCCACGGGGGTTGCTTTGACTGCACAGTCGTTCCGTGCTGCCATTTTCCGATCACATCGCCTCGCCGCCGCCTGGGTGCGGCGCGTGGCGGCCATCGTCGTCGTCGTCCTGATCGCGGCGCTCCTGAACCCGGGGACGCCTGCCCAAGCTGCCTACGAGCCGGTGGATCGGGGCTGGACAGTCTCCTGGTTGGCTTCGGGCGGGCCGTCGGTCCGACGAGCTGCGGAGGCCGCATTGCTCGGCTCGGACGACGACGTCTGGGCCTTCGTGAACTCCGGGCGGTCCAACGCCCAACAGGCGGACGACCGAGCAGCGGCGCAGGCGCTGGCGAGCATGGACGGTCCGGCGATGCGCGCGGCTGCGTTGCAGGCGCTGGCCGGGTCGCCGGAGGCGGTGCGGACGTTCGTCAACAGCGGTTGGAAGTCCGCCTGGGCGGCGGATGAGCGGGTGCGAGCGTACCGGCTGTTCGAGTCGGGCGGCCAGACGATGCGGGCTGCGGCGCAGCAGGCGTTGGCCGGGACGCCGGAGGAGTTGACGCAGTTCCTGGCTGGCGGCCGGGACGCCGCGCAGCATGCTGATGACCGGCTCGCGGCGACGCGAATGCTCACCAATGCCCCGAACAACAGTGGTCCGGTGTTGAACACGGCAGCGTCTCAGGCGTTGGCGGGCTCGGCGGCGGAGTTGCGGGAGTTCCTGGAGTCGGGTCAGTTCGTGGCGCGGGCTAGGGACAAGGAATTGGCGTCGATCTCCGGGTTGACGGAGCAGGCGAAGGCAGCGAGTGAGACGACGTCTCTCGAGGCACTGGCGGCGACGGAGGCATCGAACAAGGCAGCGGCTGCTGCGGAGGAGGCCAAGAAGGCAGCGCAGACCGCTGCCGCGGAGACGGCGGCCGCAGGCGGTGCGGCGGCGAAGGCGTCGGCAGCGGCAGGGCGGGCAGCGGACGCGGCGGAGGGCGCGGCGGACGCGGCGCGGGATGCGGTCAGTGCGTCGAACGCGGCGATGCGCGCTGCGCGAGTGGCGGCGGATGCGGCGCGTAAGGCGACGACCGCGGCGTCCCTGACGGCGCAGGCGGCATCGCGGGCGCAGCGGGCGGCGGCAGATGCGCGGACGGATGCGGGTAAGGCCTCTGCGGCTCGGCAGGCGGCGCAGGCGGCTCGTACCGCAGCGGCGAAGGCGCGGGAGTTGGACGCCGTCAAAGCTGAGCGGGATCGGGCGTTGGCGCAGGCGAAGGCAGCGGCCGTCGCGGCGAGTAGCGCAAGTGGTAACGCGGACATCGCGGCTGCGGCCGCCGGCACTGCCAGCAATCAGGCGGGAGTGTCCCAGGCGCAGGCCAAGCGGGCACGGGATGCCGCGGCGCGGGCGCAGGGGTTGGCCGCGGCGGCGGCACGGGCGGCGGACCGGGCCTACGGGTTCGCGTTGTCCGCGGCGAAGGCCTCGGATGAGGCGTTCGCGTTCGCGAAGCGGGCCGCGGACCACGCGGATGCCGCTGCCGCGGCGGCCGAAGCCGCTGCTGCCGCCGCGGGCGTGGCTGCGGTGGCAGCAGCCGAATCGGCGAAGCACGCGGCGGCGGCCGTCGAGGCGGCCAACACCGCGGTGGAAGCCGCGAACGCAGCCGTGGCATTGGAGCGCCAGGCCCGCGAGGAGGACGACGCGCGGCTGGCCGAGGCGACCGATCAGGGTGTGCTTGCAGCTCAGGCGGCACTGGCCGGGGAGCAGGCCGCGAACGCTGATGCGGGTGCTGTGGTTGCCTGGAACCGAAAGTTGCTCTGGGACAGCGCCGAGGAGGACCGGATCGATCCGGCCACCCGGCAGTTGCTGAGTGAAGCAACCGCCTCGGACGCTCCCACCGCCGTTGTCCTCGACAGGGGCCGCCGCGCCGCGCTCGCATTGGTCACCACTGGTGGCGAGTGGACTCGCGAAGCGGCCAGGGAGGCGCTGTCCGGCGGTGAACTCGAGCTGCGGTCATGGCTGACCGAGAAGCGTCGGTTCGCAGTGGGTCAGGATGACCGGGCACGGCTGTGGCATCTGATCGACACGCTGCCGGACGGTAACGAGAAGACCGCGGCACGCACCGCGTTGACCGGTGATGACGCAACGGTGCAGCAGTTTCTACGGACCCGTAACTACGGGGGCAAGTTCACCGCGGACCGGCAGGCGATCTACCGAATTCTGGAGACTGCCGGCCCGTCCCTGAAGGCAGCCGCAGAGCGGGCCCTGACCGGCACGGGCGCGGACATGCACAAGTTCCTGCGGGAGGGGCAGTACCCGGCCCGCAGCGCGGACGAGCGCCTTGAGGTGTACCGGGTGATGGACGCCGGCGGGCCGCAGGTCAAGGCCGCCGGGCAGGTGGCGTTGGCGGGCCCGGCGTCCTACATCTCCTACTTCCTGACCACGTCGCGTTACCAGGCGGCGCAGCGGGACAACGAGCAGAACGCGCACGTCGCCGCCGTGCAGGCGCTGATCACCGAGGCGCAGCAGTATGCGCAGACTGCGTTGGCTGACGCCGCCGAGGCTCGTCGAGTCGCAGCGGTAGCTGCCGGCAAGGCTGCCGAGGCGCAGACGTATGCCGAGCAGGCGGCGGCCGCCGCACAGAAGGCGGCCAGCCACGCGGCGAGCGCCGCTCAGTCGGCGACTGCCGCCAAGTCTTCGGCCGACCAGGCGGCCCAGTCGGCAGCCACCGCTCGTAGCGCGGCGAACTCGGCGCAGGCCAGCGCTGACCAGGCGGCCCAGTCGGCCGCCACGGCCACCGCCGCGTCCCGGCGCGCTGCGGCCGACTCGGCGGCAGCCTCGGAGGCGGCGCGGCAGGCGCGGCAATCGGCGGTCGAGGCGGGTAAGGACGCGGTCGAAGCCAACAAGGCGGCCCAGGAGGCTGCCAACATCTATGCCGGGCGGCTGCTGGCAGAAGAGAGCGCGCGTCGTAACACCGATCCGGGTAGCGGCCCCGGTGGTGTCGGAACGGCGGCCGACCAGCACATGACCTGGTCCTGCCTCCTGCCGGCCCTGGGGAGTTCCAAGGACTGCGTCTACGTCAAGGGTGACTTCGCCTGGGCGTTGGTCAACCCGGTCAAGTGCGCCACCCCCGCCAACTCGGGCACACCTGGCTGTCAAATGCTCGACGACATCCACCAATTCGTCGAGGAAAATCCGGAGCTCGTGCTGGACATGATCCAGATGCTCCTGATGTCGTGTGGTCTTGCGCCAGGCGTCGGTGAGCCCTGCGATGGCGTCGATGCGGCGATATCTTTCGCCCGCGGTGACTGGAGCGGAGGGTTTATCTCGATCGGCTCGATGTTCCCCATCGCGGGGTGGATCGGGTTCGGCATGAAGGGCGAACGTTCCGCCGACAAGCTTCGCAAGCTCGTCGTCGTCGTCGAGGCTTTGGCGAAGTGCAAGAAGCGCAACAGCTTCACGGCGGGCACGCTGGTGCAGTTGGCTGACGGGTCGCGGCGGCCGATCGAGCAGCTCCGGGTGGGCGAGACGGTGCTGGCGACCTCTCCCGTGAATGGCCAGACCACCGGGAAGGTGGTCACCGACGTCATCCGTGGCGTTGGCATGAAGCAATTGGTCGACATCGGGGTTGCCGCCAGTGGGGCTCGGCCCGCCAACAAGATCACTGCGACCGACAAGCATCCATTCTGGGTCGTCGGTAGCCAGGCTTGGAAAGATGCGGACGATCTGGTTCCGGGAGATCTGCTCCGTACTCCCGAGGGGCGGCAGGCGCAGGTCAAGTCGATCTCCAAGCGTGAGCAGTGGGCTCAGGTCTACAACTTGACGGTCGCCGAGTACCACAGCTACTACGTGGCTGCGGGCAAGGCGTCGGTGCTCGTGCACAACGACGGCGGCGGCATGGACCTGAGCAACGCCACGCCCTGGGAGAATGGCAAGTTCCCGGTGGGTGGGGCGATGGATAAGGGTGGCCCTCCCGGCGGGATCCTTTATCGCATGAATAATGGTCAGATCACGAACTATGCGGTATATGGGCCGGACGGGATGATCCTCCGACGAGTCGATCTCGTCGGTGAGGCCCATGTCGGTGTCGATGGGCAGAAGGTGCCCACGCCTCATGTCCAGGAGTGGAGTTACAACGAGACACCCGATGGCCGCAAGTATCCGAAGCAGTCCAAGTACGCGATACCGGCCGGGCCGGGTGACCTGCCGAGCGGAGCATGCTAGAGCTGGCCTAGGCTGGTGAATCCATCAACGGGGCAGGTGCTGGGCGGGTGAGGTGTGGAACGATGTTGAGCGATTATCGGCAGCTGGCGCAGTGGGTGGACGAGAATGGTGAATTCGACATTCGTTCATTCCTTCTGCTTAACGAGACTGTCCCGAATGCCGCCGTTCTGGCAGAGCTCTTCTGGCCTCACTTCGTCGAGTATCGAGGCGGTGTCTTCCTCGCCTTCCTCTTTGAGGAGAAGGGGGTCGACATGTGGCTTGAGAATCTCAAGGGTGATGTCGTGTCGGTTGAGTCCGTGCTGAACCACGTCCACTTGTGGGACTTCTTCTCGCCCAAGTCGAAGGACGAATACGCTGGCCTGTCCAAGCTGACCGAGCGGATCGGTACGATGTGGCGAGAAGCGTTGCGCGTATCGTTCCCGGACCGATCCTTCGTCGTCACGTTCACCGATGATCCGGCCGACTACGGACCGACGCTGAAGTTCACGCAGGGCACGTAGTGATTCTGTCAGCCAGAGACCCGAGGGCTGATACGCCGTGACCGATATCGAAAGGGGTTCCGCCAATCGTCGGCGGAACCCCTTTCCACTCACAGTCCCCGGACCGTCCGCGGTATGGCTGACCCGTCAGTCGATCGCCGTCAGGTCCAACCACATCAGGATCTCGTCCCGGTCGTCGTCAGGTGCCACCCGCAACGCGCCCGGCAGGCGGCCGATCTCCCGGTACCCGAGACGGTCGTAGAACTTGTCCAACCCCAGCCCGTCGCGCACCGTGACGTGCAACGCCTCGTGGCCGAACTCCCGGGCCAACCGGGCCGCCTCCACCATCAGCGCCGAGCCGTAGCCGGTGCCCTGGGTGCCCGGGTGGACCATCACCCGCTTCAACACACACCAGTGCGCCTTCAACGGGAAGCGGTTGTCAGTGAAGACCAGCATCGCCACGAGCCGGTCGCCGGAGTAACCCACCAGCAGCCGGTCCGGCCCGTCGACGATCCCGGCGAAGGTCGGATCGGCGAGGACGTGCACGTCGGCCGCGGTGACCGGCGGCACGAAACCGACCGCGCCGCCGGCGTTGCTGACGTCCGCCCAGAGGTCGACGATCTCGGCGCGCAGCCGCGGGGTCAGGTCGGGGTCGAGGACGAAGCGCACACTCACGCCCGCCATCCTGACCCGACGACCAGGTCCGTGACCCCCGACAGTGACGCGGCCGACAGTTGTCGACTGTCGGCCGCGCCACAAGTGTCGGGCCAATACTGAGGTAGGGCCGACGGGATTCGAACCCGCACTGGTGCGGACCTAAACCGCATGCCTCCTGCCGTTGGGCTACGGCCCCTTGAAGCTGAACTCCACCAGCGTCCACGGCCACTCCTGCCGAGGCAGTCGCCTGCCTATCGGGTAGCCGGTCGGAGTAACCGCATCAGGATCGTAGACCACATCCGGTTCGACGCGAGCAGGCCGCCGCTGACCAGCGAAGGTGGAGGTCTGGCTGTGACAGTTGGGCAGAGCAGCCGGAGGTTGCATGGTCGGTTGTCGAGGAAGTCGCCATTGATGTGGTCGACCTGCAGAATGAGCACCAGACCGTGATGGCCCCGTGTGACAGGTTAGTCCAGGCCGAGGTCGCGGCGGAGCTTGGCGACGTGCCCGGTGGCCTTGACGTTGTAGAAAGCGCGCTCGATCTTGCCGTCGGCGTCGATCACGAACGTCGAGCGGATCACGCCGGTGACGGTCTTGCCGTACATCTGCTTCTCGCCGTACGCGCCGTAGGCGGTCAGCACCGACCGGTCCTGGTCCGACACCAGCGGGAAGGTGATCGCGTCGCGCTCGCGGAACTTCGCCAGCTTCTCCGGCTTGTCCGGGGAGATGCCGACCACCTCGTAGCCGGCGGCCTGGAGCGAGGCGAGGGAGTCACGGAAGTCGCAGGCCTGCTTGGTGCAGCCGGGGGTCATCGCGGCCGGGTATGCGTACAGGACGACCTTGCGGCCTCGCAGGTCGGCGAGGGAGAGCTGGTCGCCGGTGTCGGTGGCGAGGGTGAACTCGGGTGCGGGGTCGCCGGGGGAGAGGCGGTCGGGCGCGGTCATGGCCCGACCCTACCGCCGAGGTGCGACGTGCTGTCGCCGCAAGGGGGCCTGAGCTGCACGTCCGTCACCTGCCGTAAAGGTGATCATCACCTCGCGTTGTTGCCAGACTATGGCAACAACGAGGCTTGAGAAATAGGCTGACCCACGCTGGCCCGCTCGGGCTCGCTGACGCGTGGGAGGTCGCGTGGAGACACTGGCGATGCACATCTCGAACGGGATCATCGACGGTCCCGTCGCAGCGATCTTCGCTGCGCTCGCACTGGCCGGGCTCACCGCCTGCGTTCTGCGCGGCCGGCGTGACCTGGACGACCGGCTGGCCCCGATGGCCGGCCTGGTGGCGGCGTTCATCTTCGCCGTCCAGATGCTCAACTTCCCGATCTTCACCGCCGGTGTGAGTGGGCACCTACTCGGTGGCGCGCTCGCCGCCATGCTGGTCGGCCCCTGGGTCGGCGCGCTCTGCGTGTCGGTGGTGCTGGTCGTGCAGGCGCTGGTCTTCGGCGACGGCGGCGTGGCGATGCTCGGCCTCAACATCACCAACATGGCGCTCCTCGGCACCGCCGCGGCGTACCTGCTGATCGCCCTGCTGCTGCGGGTCCTGCCCCGCACCCGGGCCGGTCTGGCGGTGACCGCGTTCGTCGCGGCCATGCTCAGTGTGGTCGTCGCGTCCCAGGGCTTCGTCCTGCAGTACTGGCTGGGCGGCACGACCGACCTGGGCGGCAACCTCGCCGGCCTGGCCGGCACGATGGCCGGCACCCACCTGCTCATCGGCATCGGTGAGGGGCTGATCACCGCGACCACCGTGCTGACCGTCGCGAAGGTGCGCCCCGACCTGGTGTACGCGCTGCGCTCCCTGCGTACGCCCACCGCCCCCGCTGTCCCGGTCGCCGGAGGTGTCCGATGAAGAACCGTTCCTGGGCGTTCCTGGCCGGCGGCCTGCTGGTCGCCCTGCTGCTCGCCGGTGTGGTCAGCAACTACGCCTCGTCCCACCCGGACGGGTTGGACTCCTCACTGCTCAAGGGCTGCACCGTCGACGCCGACGACAACATCGTCGGCGGGAACTGCCCGGCCCAGCAGGCGAAGGACCACGAGCTCGGGGACAGCCCGCTCGCGGACTACGGCGTGCGCGGCATCGAGAACAGCTTCGTCTCCACCGGTCTGTCCGGGGTCCTCGGCGTGCTGGTCACCTTCGCGGTCGGCGCCGGCGGCTTCTGGCTGCTGCGCCGCCGGGACGGCACCCCGACCGACGGCGCCGCGACGACGTCCGAGGGCGGCACCCCGACCGACGGGGACGGCACGACGACCGCCGACGACGACACCCGACGCCGCGCCGACGCGGCCAGCTGAACGAAGGAGTACGCGGAGATGGGTGCCGGTCACGGGCATGTGCTGTACCGCGAGTCCGACTCGCCGGTGCACCGGCTCCCGCCCGAGGTCAAGATCGCGGCGATGGTGGTCTTCACCATCGCCGTGGTGGCCACCCCGCGCGAGGCGTTCTGGGCCTTCGGCGCGTACGCCCTGCTGGTGGCCGTGGTGGCGGCGCTGGCCCGGGTCGGGCCGCGGTGGTTGCTCAGCCGGGCGCTGATCGAGGTGCCGTTCGTGCTGTTCGCCGTCGCGCTGCCGTTCCTCGGCAGCGGTGACCGGGTCGAGGTGCTGGGTCTGCGGCTGTCCGAGGACGGGCTGCACGGGGCGTGGAACATCCTGGCCAAGGGCACCCTGGGTGTGCTCGCCTCGCTGCTGCTCGCCGCGACCACCACCACCCGGAACCTGATCGTGGGACTGGACCGGCTGCACTGCCCTCAGGTGCTCACCCAGATCGCCACGTTCATGCTGCGCTACCTGGACGTGCTGGTCGGCGAGGCGCGACGGATGCGGGTGGCCCGGATGTCCCGGGGTGACGACCCGCGCTTCCTGTGGCAGTTGCGCGGCTTCGCCGCCGGGATCGGGGCGTTGTTCCTGCGCGCCTTCGAGCGCGGCGAGCGGGTCTACCTGGCGATGCTGTCCCGGGGCTACAACGGGCGGATGCCTGCCGTGTGGCAGGGCGAGGGCGCGGCGAGCGTCGGTCAGTGGTTGCTCGCGGCGACCGTGCCGGTGCTGGCGGCCTCCATCGCCGCCACCGCCGTCGTCCTGTCATGATCGGTGTCGTGCAGACCGCTGTCTCGCTGGACGTTCGTGGTGTCCGGTACGCGTACCCGGACGGGCACGTCGCCCTGCACGGGGTGGACCTGACCGTGCCGCGCGGGGATCGGGTGGCGCTGCTCGGGCCCAACGGCGCCGGCAAGACCACGTTGGTGCTGCACCTCAACGGCATCCTCACCCCGACCGAGGGCAGCGTGAGCGTCGGCGGGCTGACCGTCACGCCGGATCGGGCCACCCTGGCCGAGGTACGTCGGCGGGTGGGCATCGTCTTCCAGGACCCGGACGACCAGTTGTTCCTGCCCACGGTGGCGGAGGACGTGGCGTTCGGGCCGGCGAACCTGGGCCTGCGCGGGGCGGAGTTGACCGCCCGGGTGGACGAGGCGCTCGCCGCGGTGGGGATGAGCGAGCACCGGGACCGCTCGCCGCAGCACCTCTCCTTCGGGCAGCGCCGCCGGGTGGCGGTGGCCACCGTGCTCGCCATGCACCCGGAGATCCTGGTGCTCGACGAACCGTCCTCGAACCTGGACCCGGCGGCCCGCCGTGAGCTGGCCGAGATCCTGCGCGACCTGCCGGTGACGCTGTTGATGGTCACGCACGACCTGCCGTACGCGGCGGAACTGTGCGACCGTTCGGTGATCCTCGACGGCGGTCGGATCGTCGCCGACGCCCCCACCCTGGATCTGCTGACCGACCCGGCCCTGCTGGCCCGCCACCGCCTCGAACTCCCCTACGGCTTCAGCCCGCGGCCGTAGCGCCCCGATCAGTAGCTCCCTGCTCGGCGTCCTCGACGCGCGGCGCTCGGGCGGCCCGCGAGGCGGCGTGCAAACGCAGGACTCCGGCGGCTGTCGCTCCGCCGCCGGTGATCAGCACCGACGCCACCATGACGCGGGCGATCCCGGGCGACCACGGCACCGGCGCGATGGACCGGGCGAAGACGGCGGCGTTCGCCGCGCCCGCGAACAGCGCCAGGCAGGCCCCGGCCAACGCCACCGCGAAGTCGGCGGCCGGGCGGCGGGCCGACGCGTACCACCCGGCGGCGATCGCGCCGAGCCCGGTGAGCAGCGACCAGATCTGCCCGGACAGCAACCCCAGCAGCACACCGCCCACGCCCTGCGCGCCGGCGTCCAACTCCCGACCCACCGGATACACCACCGCGACCGCGCCGCCGACGATCAGCAGCGCGCCCACCGCGGACAGCGCTCGCCCGCCGACCGCCGAGGCGGCGGCGACCAGACCGAGCGCGCCCACCGCGAGGAGCCCCACGATGGTCACCGTCCACCAGGTGTACGCGTCGGGCGGCGGCACCCAGTCGAGCGTGCCGCCGATCACGACGGGGTCCGCGCCGTCGCGCAGCGGGACCGTCCAGTCCCGCACCCGGTGTTCGCGGTCGGGTGCGGCGCGTACCGCCGCCGGAGGGCCGGACTCCTGCCACAGCGCCCGCTGGTCGTGCCAGCGCACCGTGGGCCCGTCGGCGACCCGCCGCCAGGACGGCGGTGCGGCCGGGTCGGCCTCGGCCGGCAGCGCGGTGTCCCCGGCGAGGGTGCGGTTCAGGTAGGTGGCGGGGGAGCGGCGGTTCTCGAAGACACCGTCCGGGCCGACCCGCAGGTACGGCTCACCGGAGTAACCGATCACCTCGACGGCGCGGCCGGTGCGGTTGGTCAGTTCCAGTCGGGCGCCCGCCTCGACGACGCGTACCTCCAGCCCGGGCCGCGCCGGCGCGACCCCGGTGGTCCGGGTCCGGTAGTCGGTGCCGTCCGGGGCGTCCGCGCCGTGCGCGGCGGCCGGCGCCGCCGTGAGCACCGTGGCTGCGCCGGCCGCGGCGACGACGACCGCGGCGCGGGTCAGCAGGGTACGGATCACTTGCCGGCCGCCGCCACGGCGGCGCTGAGGCCCTGCGGGCTGCGGTCGGCGAGCGGCTCGCCGTTGACCAGGATCGTCGGTGTGCCGGTGACGTTGCTCCGGCTGGCCTCGTCGGTGACGTGCTCGGTCCAGGTCCGGTACGTGCCGTCCTTGACGCAGCCGGCGAACGAACCCCGGTCGAGGCCCACCCCGACACCGATGTCGATCAGCTCGTCGTTGTCCAGACCGGCGCTGCCCTCCGGCGGCTGCTTGGCGAAGAGCGCGGACGCGTACTCCCGGAACTTGCCGCCGGCCGCCGCGCAGCCGGAGGCGGCCGAGGAGCGGCTGGAGTACTCGGTGGTGGAGAAGCGGTTGAGGTACGCCACCGGGTGGTACACCACCTTCGCCTTGTTGTCGGCCGCCAGCTGGGTGAGCGTCTCGCCGCTGGTCTGCTCGAACTGGTTGCAGGCCGGGCAGAGGAAGTCCTCGTAGACGTCGACGGTGACCGGCCCGCCGCCGGTGACGATGCCGGTGCCGTCGGCGTTCGCGCCGGGCGGGGTGTTGAAGCTGTCCGACCGCTGGCTGGACCAGATGGCCCAACCGGCGACGCCGGCGACGACCAGGACGACGACCGCGGCGGCGGAGACCCAGATCGTGCGCCGACGCCGCCGCTCGCGGGCGAGCTGTTCGCGGACCACCCGGGCGGCGTCCCGCTGCCCCTTGCGACTACTCATCCTCGTCCTCCACAACGGGCTCGCCGGCCAACCACCCGTCCACCGACACCGGCGTACGTGGCCAGATCAGCAGAAATCCGGCCAATACCAAGAATCCCAGGTCCCGGAGGATCTCCGGGAGATAACTGGGGGCCTGTCCCTCGGCCAACTGCCCGCCGCTGCCGAAGCATCCGCAGTCGATGGCCAGCCCGCGTGCCCAGGCCGAGGCGATCCCCGCGATGAAGACCACCAGCAGCGCGGCGGACACCCCGGCGACGAGCCGGGTGGCCAGCCCCACCAGCAGCAGCACGCCGAGCGCCAGCTCGACGAAGGGCAGGGCCGCGCCGATCACGGTCGCCACGTCGTAGGGCATCACCTGGTACGCGTTGACCGCCCGCCCGGAGGCGGCCAGGTCACCGACCTTCGACGCGCCGGCGACGAGCCAGACGGCGGCGAGGCCGAGCCGGGCCGCCGTGCCGAGCCAGGGCCGGAGCGCCGGCCAACGGCCGGGAGGTGCAGTCACGCTCATTTGTCGTTCCGTCTCCGCCGGAAGTTCCGGGATCAGCCGGCCAGGGCGTCGCCGACGGCCTCGACCAGCTCGTCGCGGGCCCGGGCCACCCGGGACCGGATGGTGCCCACCGGCACCCCCTCCACGGCTGCCGCCTCGGCGTACGACAGGCCGAGCAGTTGGGTGAGCACGAACGCGGCGCGTCGCTCGGCGCTGAGCCGGCGGACCAGGTCGGTGGCGCCGAGCTGCCCGGACGGGTCCGGGTGCGGGCGGTCGGTGTACGCGTTCGCGGTCAGGCGCTCGTCGAGCCGACGGCGACGGATCACCGTGCGCAGGTGGTCGGCGCAGGCCCGGCGCGCGATGCCGAGCAGCCAGGTGCGGGCGCTGGAGCGGCCCTCGAACGCGGGCAGCGCCCGGAACGCCCGCAGGTACGTCTCCTGGGTCAGGTCGTCGGCGCTGTCCGGGTCGACCAGGGCGGCGGCGAAACGCCAGACCTCGGCCTGGGTCAGCCGGACGAACGCCGACTGGGCGGTCGGGTCGCCGTGTCGCGCGCTCAGCGCCCACTCGGTGGCCGGGTCCCGGGCGACGTCGTCGGCCGGTTCGGCCGGACCGGCGGAACCGGTGTCACGCGGGACGGGGATCACGACAAACCACGATACGCGCCGCTCGGCTGAGCGACCGGGGCCTTCGGCCGGTGGATGTTCTGCGCCACCCCGGGAACTTTCTCCCACCGCGGACCGACTACCTCCTCATGACACGCGATCCCTCACGCGCGGCGCCGACGGCTGAGCAGAGTTGAGCCCTCTGCCCGACTCGGGTCGCCGAGATCCACACCTGTCGGCGACCATGGCTGGCATGACTGTCGCCCCCCGCCGCTGGCTCGCCCGGCTGGCTGTCGCCGCCGGCCTGCTGGTCACCCTCGGCGCACTGCTGATCGCGCCGGCCACCTCCGCGAGCGCCCACGCGGTGCTGCAGAGCAGCAGCCCGGCTGCCTCCTCGGTCGTGCCGAGCGGGCCGTCCGAGGTGGTCCTCACGTTCAGCGAGTCGGTCCGCAAGGTGCCCGGCAAGATCAGGGTCATCGCTCCGGACGGCTCCCGGGCCGACCGGGGTGAGCCGGCCTTCGACAACACCGTCGTGACGATCCCGGTGAGCCCGGACGCCGGACGTGGCACCTACCTGGTCAGCTTCCGGGTGATCTCCGCCGACAGTCACCCGGTGTCCGGCGCGTTCACGTACTCGGTGGGTGCGCCCTCGACGCCGCCGGCCGACTCCGGTGGGGACGACAGCCGCGCCGACCCGGTGGTGAGCACCGCCGTGAAGGTGGCCCGGTTCCTCGGCTACGCGGGCCTGGTGCTGCTGGTCGGGCCGGTGCTGGTGCTCGCCGCGCTGTGGCCGAAGCGGCTCTCCCGGCGGGGGCCGACCCGGCTGGCCTGGACCGGCCTCGGCCTGGTCACCGTCGCCACGCTCGCCGACCTGTGGTTGCAGGTGCCGTACACGGGCGGCGGTGGTCTCTTCGAGGTGTCCGGCGAGGGGTTCGCCACCGTCTTCGGTAGCCCCTTCGGTGCCGCCCACCTGGTCCGGCTGGGCCTGCTGGCGGCCTCCGTCTTCCTGCTCCGGCCGCTGCTGGCCCGCCCGGCCGGCCGCACCGACGCGATCATCCTGGCCGTGCTGGGCGTCGCCGCCCTGCTGACCTGGCCGCTGGCCGGGCACCCGGCGGCCTCCCCGGCACCGGCGGTCTCCGTGGTGGTCGACGCGGTCCACCTCGGCAGCATGGCGGTCTGGCTGGGTGGTCTGCTCATGCTCGCCGTCTTCCTGCTGCGCCAGGCCGACGAGCGGGAGTTGACCGCGATCCTGCCGATCTGGTCCCGCTGGGCGGCGCTCGCCGTCTCGGCCCTGCTGCTCGGCGGCACCGTGCAGGCGCTGATCGAGGTGGCCACCCCGCAGGCGCTGGTCGGCACCACCTACGGTCGACTGCTGCTGGCCAAGATCGCGCTGTTCGCGGTGGTGATCGGCGTGGCCGCGTACTCCCGGCAGTTGGTGCGCAGTCGGGTCGCGGCGCAGCGTCCCGTCCCGGTCCGCCGGGCGGTCTGGGTGGAGTTGGCCGTGACGGCGGTGGTGCTGGGCCTGTCCGCGACCCTCGTGCAGACGCCGCCCGCGCGGACCGCCGCCGCCGAGTCGTCCGATGTCTCGGCCGGCCTGTTCAGCACCACGCTGACCAGCACGCTCTTCAGCATGCAGGTCGAGCTGAGCCCGGCCGAGCGGGGCAACAACTCCATCCACCTGTACGCGTACAGCAAGGACAACCTGCCGCTGCCGGTCAAGGAGTGGCGGGCGACAGTGGCGTTGCCCTCGGCCGGGATCGAGCCGATCGAGGTTCCGCTGCTGCCGTTGACCGACAACCACGCCTACGGCGACATCAGCCTGCCGGCCGCCGGCGAGTGGCAACTGAAGATCACCGCCCGTACGACCGACATCGACCAGGCCACGGTGACCGCCACCGTGCCCATCCGTTAGAGAGGTCCGCGAAACCCATGACCCGATTCCGGCGTACCGCAACCGCCGCTGCCGCCCTGGCGATCACCGCCGCCGCCACCGCTGTGCTCGGCTTCGCCGGACCGGCGTCCGCCCACGTCACGGTGAACCCGAAGGAGGCGACCCAGGGCGGCTACGCGCGGGTGGCGTTCCGGGTGCCCAACGAGAGCGACACCGCCTCGACCAACAAGCTGGAGGTGGTGTTGCCGGAGAACGCCCCGGTCGGCTCGGTGTCGACGATGCCGGTGCCCGGCTGGACGGTGGCCACCGAGAAGCGCAAGGTGGACCCGCCGATTGAGGTGCACGGCAGCCAGCTCACCGAGGCGGTCTCCAAGATCACCTGGACGGCCACCGGCGACGCGGCCGTGAAGCCGGGTCAGTTCCAGGAGTTCCCCGTCTCGATGGGGCCGCTGCCGAAGGTCGACACGATGGTCTTCAAGGTCCTGCAGACCTACTCGGACGGCAACATCTCGCGGTGGATCGACGACCCGGCGCCGGGCGGCGAGGAGCCGGAGCACCCCGCGCCGGTGCTCACCCTGGCCGCCGCCGCGCCGGAGGGCGCGGCCACCACGCCGACCGCCGCCGTCGCGGCTCCCGACGACGCCGATGACGACGAGGGTAACGGCCTGGCTGTCGGCCTCGGTGTCGCCGGTCTCGTCGCCGGTCTGGCCGGCCTGGTGCTGGGCGGCCTGGCCTTCACGCGGACCCGTCGGGAGCCGGTCGTCAAGGCCTGACCCCCGACGCGCCCGCCGGCCCGCCCGAACCATCGGGCGGGCCGGCGCGTTTCCGGAGCCGCAACGGCGGGTGGCCCTCCGCGCTGCCGACGCGGAGGGCCACCTTCACCGGGGGAGCGGTGCTACCCGAGCGACGCTTGGGGTAGATGAGGTCAGATTAGCGTTGATCGCGGCTAGTCGAGAGGTCTGTCCATTTGGTGCGATTTTCCGTCGCGTGTCCCGAACGGATCGGCAGGGCCGCCAACAGCAGCACGCTGAGCAGCACGTACGTGTTCTGCGCGACGAAGTCCACCGGGTCATGAGTACGGATCACGCCCGCGCCCCACTTCTGGAACGTCACCACCCCGTAGACGATCACGACTGTGGTGACCAGCGCGAGTGCGGCCGACCACCAGCGCCGACCCGCCTGCTCCGGCCGATCGGCGCTCAGCGCCGCGTCGACGAGCAGCACCACAGCCGGCACGAACCAGTAGATGTGGTGGGTCCAGCTGATCGGGCTCGCCAGAGCCCCCACCAGGCCGGCCAGTGTCAGACCCGTCAACGCGTCACCGGCCCGGGCGGCGCGGGTGGCCCGCCACAGCCCGTAGACCGCGACCGCCGTGACCAGCAGCAGCCAGAGCAGCCGGTCCGGCTTCTCCGGTGCGGTGAACCTGCTGAGCAGCCCGAACAGCGACTGGTTGCCGACGATGTCGGTGCGTCCGACCCGCTCGGTGTCCCACAGCTCCTGCGTCCAGAACCGCCACGAGTCGCTGGGGGCGATCGCGGCCGCGAGCAGGGTCGCCGCCGCAGCGGTCGCACTGGCCACCGCTGCGGCCCGCCACCGCCGGGTGGCCAGCAGGTACACGATGAAGATGCCGGGAAAGAGCTTGAGCGCCGTCGCCAGCCCCACACCCACCCCGGCCCAACGTCGCGCCTGCGGCACGGCGAACAGCAGGTCGGCCAGGATCAGCACGACCAGCAGCATGTTGATCTGGCCGAAGGTGATCGTCTCGCGGATGCTCTCCACAGCCAGCACCAGGAGCACGGCGGCGACCAGTGTGAACGTCCGCGGCAGGCCGTGCCGGGCGATCACCGGCAGCACCAGCCAGCGGGTGGTGAGCACCACGGCCAGCACGGTGAGCACCGTGAAGATCGCCACGGTGGCGCCCAGCCTCAGCAGACCGAACGGCCACAGCAGCAGCGCGCTGAACGGCGGATAGGTGAAGTACAGCTCGCCCTGCACACGGTCCGGCTGGACGTAGTCGTAGAGGGGATGACCGACGCGCCACCAGTCCATGGCCGACATATAGATCTTGAGATCGAAGAAGTTGTGCACCAGGCCGGGCAGGTAGAGCGCCGGCAGCACGGCGAGAAGAGCCACCACCGCGACCAGGCGACGGACCGTACGGCCGCCGGGATCGTCGTCCGTGACGGCGGGCGGTGCGACGGGTTCTGCTGGCACCCCGAAACCCTAGCGGGCCGGTCCGCCGAGAGCGCGCAGCCGCGGGGCGTGGGCTGCGCGTAGGCTGTCCCGGTGGCTGAACTCCTCGTCTGGATCGACTGTGAGATGACCGGGTTGGACCTCGGCAGGGACAAACTGATCGAGGTCGCGGCACTGGTCACCGATCCGGAACTCAACGTGCTGGGTGACGGTGTCGATGTGGTGATCCACGCCGACGAGGCGGCGTTGGAGGCGATGCCGGAGATCGTCCAGACGATGCACGCCAAGTCCGGCCTGACCGACGAGGTCCGTCGTTCGGCGGTCACCCTCGCGGAGGCCGAGGACCGGGTGATGGAGTACGTGACCAGCTTCGTCAAGGATCCGCGTACGGCCCCGCTGTGCGGCAACTCGATCGCCACCGATCGGGGCTTCATCGCCCGGGACATGCCTCGCCTCGACGCGCACCTGCACTACCGGATGATCGACGTGTCGTCGATCAAGGAACTCTGCCGCCGCTGGTATCCGCGGGTGTACTTCGGCCAGCCGCAGAAGGGGCTCGCCCACCGGGCGCTGGCCGACATCCGGGAGAGCATCAGGGAGTTGGAGTACTACCGGCGGACGCTCTTCGTCCCGCTGCCCGGCCCCGACGTGGAGACCGCCAAGGCGATCGCCGCCGAACTCTGACCCCGGCCGCGGTGGGCGGGGAACCCGCTGGACGGGGCCGGCGGCGGTGCCGCTATTATTGGTCCGCACCCCGCCCGGGGCGATCGACCGGGCGACGGCGGCGTGGTGGCTGTAGCTCAGTTGGCAGAGCACCGGGTTGTGGTCCCGGTTGTCGTGGGTTCAATTCCCATCAGTCACCCCACGAGAAGGCCCCCTCTTCGGAGGGGGCCTTCGTCGTTGTCGGGCGTGATCCACTCCGGTTACCGGAAAACCGGGGCATCCCCTCGCTGGGATACCCCGGTTTCCGGTAACGCGAGTCGACCGTGGCTCAGGCGGTGGGCGTCGCCGACGGGGTCGCGCCGTCCGGCGTCGTCGGGGTGGTGTCCGGGTCGGCGGGAGGCTCGTACGGCAGGGCGCTGCCCTTGACGTACTCGTCCCAGCTCATGTTCCAGTCGGTCCAGCCGTTGCCGTTCTGCAGCTTGCGCTCGGTGCCCTTGACCGTGATCGGGTCACCGATCTGGGTGTTCTTGAACAGCCAGTCGCCGTTGGCCATCGACACGTTCACGCAGCCGTGCGAGACGTTCGTGGTGCCCTGCTGCCCCTCCGACCAGGGCGCGGCGTGGATGAACTCCCCGCCCCAGGTGAGACGCTGCGCAAAGTCGATCTTGGTGCGGTAGCCCTCCTCCGGGCCCAGCTCCTCGAACGTGTCGAAGACCGTCTTGCGCAGCTTCTCGATCACGACCATGGTGCCGCTCGACGACGGGGTGCTCTTCTTGCCGAGGCTGACCGGAATGGTCTTGATCACAGAGCCGTTGCGGGTGACGGTCATCCGCTTGGTCTTGTTGTCCACCGTCATGACCACCGCAGGGCCGATCTTGATGTCCACGTTCAGGTCGGCGCGGCCGTACCAACCGTCACCCATCGGCAGACCGCCGGCCTGCACCCGGTAGGAGACCTTGCTGTCGGTCTTCCAGAACTCCTTCGGCCGGTACCGGATCTCGGTGGGGCTGACCCAGTGCCAGATGCCCTCCTGCGCCGGCGTCGACGTCACCGTCATCCGGCGCTGCACGTCGTCGCGGTAGTCCTCCGGGATGCTCCGGCTGAACTTCACGATCAACGGCATGCCGACCCCGACGACCTGGTTGTCACCGAGGAAGCTGGTCACCCGTACCTGGTTGGCCGGCTTGGCCATCGTGGTGAAGGTGCTGGTGGCGGTGGCCGGACGGCCGTCGTCGCCGGTGGCGGTCACGGTCGCGGTGTAGGCGGTGCCGTAGTCCAGCGCGCCGGACGGCAGCCAGGACTTGCCGTCCGCGGCGAGGGTGCCCTCCACCGCCTTGCCCGCCGCGTCCTTGAGCTCGACGGTCGTCTCCTTGGCGTCCTTCGTGGTGAAGGTGATGCCGGTGGAGGCCGGCACGTCCTTGGCGTCGGCCGCCGGCTCGCTGATGGTCGCCGCCGCCTTCGGCGCCGCGTCCTCGCCACCGCCGTGCCACGAGGACGGCTTGCCGCCGTCGCCGTCGGTGCACGCCGAGGTGAAGGCCAACGCCACGGCGAGGAGACCTGCCGCGAACATGCGGCCTCGCCCGCCTCGCCTGATCAGCCGATCCTGGCTAGCTCGCATGATTCCCTCACAGTCGTGGTCGCTGCCCCATCGTCTCCTACTGACGCGCCAGAGCCGCCCCCGGTTGCCGAGGGTGAACGAAAACACGCCGACCAGGGTGCCGGATTCTTGCTACTATCCGGCGTTTCGTGAGCGTGCTTCGTCTCCGTGCCGGGCTGAGGGGTCGCCGCGGCGTCGTCGCGGCGCGGGACTGCAAGAGTACGCGCCGGCCCGGCCATCGGCCGGACCGGCACATAGACGTCGGGCGCCTCAGAGCGCCGGGCCGGCCCCACCACTGGGTACGGGTAGCGCGCTGCCCTTGACGAACGCGGACCAGCTCAGGCTCCACGCCGTCCAGCCGTTGCCGGCAGCGATCTTGCGCTCGGTGCCCTTGATGGTGATCGGGTCACCGATGCGGGTCTTCTCGAACAGCCACCGGGCGTTGACCATCGACACGTTCACGCAGCCGTGCGACACGTTCTGCCGCCCCTGCACGTGCTCCGACCAGGGCGCGGCGTGGATGTACTCGCCGCCCCAGGTGAGCCGCTGGGCGAACTGGATGTCGGTGACGTAGCGGTTGGCCGGGTCCGGGTCGTCGCGCGTGTCGAAGACCGTGGCCTCCTTCTTCTCCATCACGACCATGGTCCCGCTCGACGACGGGGTGCTCTTCTTGCCCAGGCTCACTGGGATGGTGCGCACGACCGCGCCGTTCTCGTACACGGTCATCTTCTTGGTGGCGTTGTCGACCTTCATCTCGAACGACCGGCCGATCTTCGCGGTGGCCTTGCGGTCCACGTCACCGTACTTGCCGTTGCTCAGCGGTATCCCCGCGATGGCGATCCGCACGGTGATGGTCGTGCCCGGCTTCCAGTACTCCGGGGCCCGGTAGTAGGCCTGCGTACCGTTGTCGACCCAGTGCCACGCGCCCGGCTGCGGCGGGTTGGTACGGACGAACATCCGCTTCTGCACCGCGGCCCGGTCCTTCTTCGGGATGCCCGGGTGGAACTCGGTGACCACCGGCATGGCCACCCCGTAGCTCTTGTCGTCGAAGAGGTACAGGCCGGAGCCGATCGTCGACTTGGGCTTGGCCATCGTGGTGAAGGTGCTGGTGCCCTGACTGCTCGTGCCGTCGGACCCGCTCGCCGTCAGCGTGGCGGTGTAGCGGGTGCCCCACTTCAGCGGGGCGGACGGCACCCACGCGGAACCGTCGGTACGCAGCTTGCCCTCGACGGTGCCCCCGCCGTCCGCCGTCAGGGTGACCGCTGACACCTTCCCGCCGTCCGGGAGCTTCGCACTGATCTCCGTGCTCACCGGCCGGTTCTTCGTGCCGTCGGCCGGGCTCAGGGTGAGCGTCGGCCCGCTCGGTGTGCTCGGCGCGTTCGGGTCCGGACTCGCCGACGAGCCCGGCGCGGCTCCCGGGTCGGCCGCCGACGTGCCGCCGACGAATTCCGGCTTCTTCTGCTCGTCGCCGCACCCGGTCAGTGCCAGCGACGCCGCCAGAGTCAGCGCGCCCACCACCGCTCCGGCTCGCGTGAACCGTGCCATGCCCACCTCTGTTCTCGCGTACCTGGCGGACATCGTGCCCCATCGACGCCGCAACTCAAGTCCCCGTCGTGTGCGGCTGCGGCGGTTTGGGGCATTTTGTCGGCAAAGCTCGACCGAAGGGGGGAGCCGGGCAACCGAATTGGAGCCCGGGTTGGAGGGGTGCTAATGTTCTCTCCGTTGCCGACGAGCGCCGCTAGCTCAACTGGCAGAGCAGCGGACTCTTAATCCGCGGGTTCGGGGTTCGAGTCCCTGGCGGCGCACCAACGATCAAGGCCCTGACCTGGTGGTTCACACTGGTCGGGGCCTTTTTCGCTTACGGACCGTGGTTCGGCCTAGTTGGCACCCGGACTCGCTGGGACCGGTCCCCGACAGAGCGTGCGGAGACCGGCCGTCGCGCCCCTACAGTCCGCACCATGAGGTGGACGGTGCGACTCGCGGCCACGGTTTCCGTACTGCTGACCGCCCTGGCGGCCGGAGCGGTGAGCGCCGCCGCGGCGCCCGCCGACGGCGGCCTCGGTCTGGCCCTGCGGCCCGGCCAGGCCGACTACCGGTCCGGCGACCAGGTCCGCCTCGACCTCACTGTCACGAACACCGGCGGCGCGGCGTGCGCGCTGCCGACCAGCGCCGTCGGCACCGTCCAGGTGGCCGGGGTACGCCTCGACGGGCGGGACCTCGCGCCGACGCTGGCCCGCAGCTTCCACGACGACGGCATCGGTGCTGCCGCCACCGCCGGCCTCACCACTGTGGAACCCGGTGCGACCGCGACGGTGAGCCTGACCGGCGTACGCCTGCACGACGGTGACACGCCCGACGCGGTGCTGCTCCGCTCGGTGGCGGCGACCCCGGACGGCGGTGGCCTGGACACGCTGTGGCCGGTCGGTGCTCCCGGCCGGTACGAGGTGACCGCCGGCTACCTGCCACTGCCGGTGACCGGCGCGACCAGCCAATGCGCGGGCGGGACCACGCTGCGGACGACCACCTTCACCGTCGGTGACGGCGGCGGCGTGACCGATCGGCGCTGGGTGTCGCTTGCCGGCGGAGCGTTGCTGCTGGTGCTGCTCATCGCCGCCCTGGTGGTGGTCCTTCGTCGGAGACGCCGTCGGCCGACCGCCGCCGCGGTGGCCCTGCTGCTGGTGTCGGTCGGCGCACTGGTCGTCGGCGGGTCCCGACCGGCCCGGGCCGACTACGCGGTGGATCCGACCGGTGGCGTGCCGGTCAGCGGCGTCGACTTCCAGGGCGCTGTCGACAACTGCCTCAAGGGGTTCGCCGCGCCCGGCGGGGACCCGTCCGGCCTGCTCCCGAGGCTGCGGGACAAGAAGTCCCCCCGGGTGCGGATCATCCCGACCACCGGCGGCTCGGGCGCGTTCGAGACCCCGGACAGCCCCGACGGGAAGGGATCCTCGACGGTCACCTGGAATCCCACCTCCGTCGACCCGTACGGCGACGGTGTGGCCCGGGACCCCTGCGCCGCGCTCTACCACGAGCTGAACCACGCCGACGACATCTCCCAGAACAAGGTTCCGCAGGGCGACTGCGGCAGCACCGAGATCCGTACCGCCGAGGTGAAGGCGACTCTCGCGGAGAACCGTTATCGGGCGGCGAAGGGCCTGCCACCGCGCACCGAGTACGACGGGAAGCCGCTGCCGAAGAGCCTCGACGAGTGCAAGAAACCGGCGAAGAAGAAACCCCCACAGAAGGGCCCGGTGAAGCTCTGCGAGGAGGGCGCCGACTGCGGCGGCAGCAACGGCGACCCGCACCTGGTCACGTTCGACCGGGTCGCCTACGACTTCCAGGCCGTGGGCGAGTTCACGCTGGTCACCGCCACCGGCGGCGATCCGCTGGAGGTGCAGGTCCGGCAGGCGCCGATGGTCGGCACCCGAACCGCCTCGGTCAACTCGGCTGTCGCGTTCCGGGTGGGTGCCCACCGGGTCGCGCTCACGCTCACCGACGGCGGCACCCGCGTACACGTCGACGGCGCGTCGCTGGCCGCGCCACCGGAACGCACCGACCTGCCCGGCGGCGGCACCCTCACCCGCCGCCCCTCCGACACCGGACCCACCGACGGGTACGACGTGACGTGGCCGGACGGCTCCGCGGCGGCGGTGGACCAGATCGGCCACTACGGCTACCGGGTGCTGGTCAGGCTCGCCGACGGCCGGGCCGGGAAGGTACGCGGCCTGCTCGGCGACTTCGACGGCGACCCCGCCGACGACATCGCACCGTCCTCCGGGACAGCGCTCACCCAGCCGGTGCCGTTCGCGCAGCTCTACCCGGCGTACGCGGACAGTTGGCGGATCACCCCGGACCGCTCGCTGCTGCACTACGACGACGGGCAGGACACCGGCACGTTCACCGACCGCGCCTTCCCCGAACGGGAGGTCACCGTCGACGACCTCGACCCGGCCCGCCGCGCCGCGGCCGAGCAGATCTGCCGGTGGGCCGGCATCACCGCCCCCGCCCAGCTCGCCGAGTGCGTCTTCGACGTCGCGGTCAGCGGTCGCCCCGAGTTCGCGGTGGCCGGCGCCACCACCGAACGGGTCGCCCCGCCCGCCGCCACGCCGATCACCGCCGTAGCCGTGGCGACCGCCAGCCTTACCCCCGGCGGGCCGCCACTGACGTTCCCCGGTCGGGCCGGGGACGCCGTCTTCGTCGACGCCACCGCGCCCGGGATCGCCGACCGCTGCTCGCCGTACGCGCTCACCGACCCGACCGGCCACTACGTCGGGGGCGGCTGCGCCATCAACGGCGTCGGATACATCGACCGCGTCGACCTCACCACCACCGGCACGTACGCCGTGCGGGTCACCGCCGCCCCCGGCGACACCGGACGAGCAGCCGTCCGGGTGTACGTGGCTCGGGACGTCGACGGCACGCTGCAGGCGAACGGCCCGGCGGTCACCGCGACGCTGGATCAGCCCGGCGCGCGGGCCCGGTACCGGTTCACCGGGCAGAAGGGTGAACGCGTCTACGTCGAGGTGCCCACGAGCACACTGCCCAACCAGTGCTCCCCGCTGGAACTGCGCGGCGCCGAGGACCGGCTGCTGAGCAGCGGCTGCGTGATCAACGGCGTCGGCGAGATCGACGGTACCCTGCTGCCCGCCGACGGGACGTACACAGTGGTGGTCGACCCCACCGGGCGCAGCACCGGCGCGACCACACTGCGGCTGGTCAGCAGCCGCGACCAGGCGGCGACGATCACCGTCGGCGGTCCACCGATCGTCGCCACCGTCGACCGACCCGGCGCCGTCACCACCTACCGTTTCACCGCCGGCGCCGGTACGTCGGTGAGTCTGACCGCGACCGCCTCCGACCTACCCGACCAGTGCGGCGTGGTGGAGCTACGCAGCCCCGACGGCAGCCCGATCACCAGCGGCTGCGTGATCAACGGGGCCGGCGACATCAGGCCGACGGTGCTTCCGGCCTCGGGCACGTACACAGTGGTGGTGGACCCGTCCGGGATCGCGACCGGGCAGGTCACGCTGACGCTGAAGTAAGGCGGACCCCTGCCTGTTCGGGGCGGCGTGCGGGACGTGCTAGCGTCTCGTCCCGTTGCCGACGAGCGCCGCTAGCTCAACTGGCAGAGCAGCGGACTCTTAATCCGCGGGTTCGGGGTTCGAGTCCCTGGCGGCGCACCACTGAGATAGGCCCTGACCTGGGTTTCCACCTGGGTCGGAGCCTTCCGTGCCCGTAGCCGGGTGATCGGAAGCCGTTGGACGTTCCGTGCCTGGAGCGACAGGGTTTGCGTTGGTGGACGTCGCCGGGCATCTTCGATTCGTGGTCTCAGGTTGGTGCCGTCGGCTGGTGGGCGACAATCGCCGCGTCACTGCGTCGATCCCGCGCCCGGGCGAGCATCCGATCGAATGGCAGATCTCCTGACCACGCGCTGACTCCGTCTCGGGTAACAGGCAGCTCGGTCGGCTGGCCGACCCCGGCAACCGCCACCGGGGTCGGCCAGCGGCCGTCAGCAATGGCTCCCACAGCGAGACGCTGCCCGGTCCCGACATGCGACTTGATCAGCTCGACTGAGGTGACGATCCTCAGTCACCTTCGAAATGCCGGATCCCGACTGCTTTGTCCTCGTAGATGGAAGAGTGATTATCGTGACGACGAACCATCCGACAGACCCGGGGTATGCCGCCGCGCTGGACACGGCTGAGCGTCTGCTGGGATTCCGCTTGGAGCGCTTTCTCGGCGCCACGCCTGGTGAGCCAGCTAACGGCGCAGACTTCAAACGGATCGCGACGATGCACGCCTTCGGCGACGTCTGGCCGCGCACCGAGCACCTGGATACACGGACGCGGGCACTGGTGTCCGTCACCATCGCGGCGACACTCGGCGTCCTGGAGCCCCTCCGTGGTCAACTTCGCATCGCGCTCAACGCCGGCGCCGCCAAGGAAGAGATCGCCGAAGTCTTTCTTCAGGTCGCGGCCTACGCTGGTGTAGCACGCGCGTTCGACGGCTACCAGGTCGCGGCTCAGGTCTTCGCAGAGAACCCGCAACGTTCAGACCCTGGTAAGTAAGGGGTTCAGGGGTCAGGCTCGGTCCGGTTGGACCGGGCCTGACCCCTTCCGGCCGGCGCCATGAGCCGGACGAAGTGCCGGTTCAGGTTCCGCGGCTCGATGGGGTATCGATGCCGGTTGTGAAGACGGGTCGAAGTCCAACCGCCGGCCGACTCCGCTGGCTTCCGTGTCGGATCCGCCGCGATGTGTGGGTGTTCGTCGGGTGCTCGCTCGCCGGACAGGTGGCTAGCGGTTGGCGCGCAGCGGCCGCAGACGCTGGATCAGCACGGGCACGTGGGGCCGTCGATGCCACGTGGGACCCATGAACACGACATAGGCGGCGCTCTCAATCCGCGGGTTCGGGGTTCGCGTCCCTGGCGGCGTACCAACGATCAAGGCCCTGACCTGGTGGGTAACAGGGTGGCGTGCCTACCCCGCGCCCACACAGGTTGAGGACACATGCGCACCACCACGGTCGGCGACGTGAAGGTCCTGCTGCCGGACCTCGAACCGGACGGCCTCGACACCACGACGAACCTGGGCGGCGGCATCACCGAGGCCCTCGTCAACGGTGCGGCGCGGCGCCGCTCGGTCGCCTTCTCCGAGTGCACTCTCACGAACGGCGCGTGGTCTTCCTGCCGGCTACCCCGCATCGCACTGCGATCATGTGACCTCGCCGGTCTGGAACTGGACTCCTGTCAGCTCGATGGGACCGACCTGCGGGGCAGCCGGCTCCAGGGCCTCAAGACGCCACTGGACAACCTGCGCGGCGTCACCGTCGGTGAGGACCAACTTCCTGACCTCACCCGGCTGACCGTGGCCGCCCTCGACCTCACCGTGCGCAACGACTGAAGCCGAGGAGGCATCGTGCTCGCTGAACCCACTGGCAGCCCGGACACGATCCTCGTCTCTATCCGCGGCAACTCCGGCTCGGGCAAGAGCAGCATCGCCCGCGAGCTACGACGCCGGCACGGCCGGGGTTGCGCCCTGGTCGAGCAGGACTACCTGCGCCGCATCCTGCTGCGCGAACGGGACAAGCCCGGCGGCGCGGCACCGGCGTTGATCGGGCAGACCGTCCGGTTCGCTCTGGACCACGGCTACCACGTGGTGCTGGAAGGCATCATGCACACCAGCCGCTACCGAAGCATGCTGACCTCCCTGCGGGACGACCACCGCGGCCGGTCGCTGTTCTGCTACCTCGACGTGTCCTTGGCCGAGACCCTGCGCCGGCACCTCACCCGCCCGCAGGTCACCGAGTTCACCGCCGAGCAGATGAGCGGCTGGTACGCCGCACACGACGTCCTGGGCTGGCCCGGCGAGCTCGTCCTGCCCGAGACCACCGGACTGGACGAGGCGGTCGGGGCCATCGCCGCTGCCGCCGGGCTACCCCAGACCGGACGCGACGACGACCTGCTACCGAACGTTCCGTCCCCGTAGAGCAGCTCAGCCGGCTACCGGTATCGCCGTTCCGGCGCCCCGTTTTCAGGCGCCGTTCCGGCTCAGTCGGCGTGGGTCAGACGTGTGGTGATGCGCAGGCCGGTCAGTGTGTCGTTCAGCCAGGGCACCCGCTCGCGGTGCAGACCGGCGGTCATCTGGTCGGCCCAGACCTCGTACCGCTGGGTCAGCGCGCTGGCGCGGGACCGTGCGCTGGTGACCAGGCAGTCGCCGAGCGGATCACCGGGCAGGTTGGACGAGTCGACGGCGGGCTCACAGGGCAGCTTGAGGCTGACCTGGTCGCGCAACGGTCGGCTGGGGTCGGGCGCGCACGGCGCGGGCCCGCACGCCGCGTAGTTTCCGCCCGCCTTCGCGTACGCATTGCCGATCTTGGCGTCGGTCGGCATGTTCACCGGGATCTGGTACTGCCCGAACAGGTTCGCCGACAGCACGTCGTCCGCGTCGAGGGCGTTGGGCAGACCCAACCTGGTGTACGCCTGGAGCAGCCGCGCCGCCGTGTTCATCTTCTTCAGCGCGGTGGGCACCGGTCCGCTGGTCTGGTTGCTCAGGTCCCGGACCCGGTCGTACATCGACTTCTGTCGGGCCTGGAGGAAACCGCGCAGCGTCGGCGTCAGTGAGGCGTCCAGCGCCGGGTTGGGCACTGCCGTGGCGACGCTCGCGAAGGTGTATCGGCCGGACGGCCACTTCTGGGTCAGCGCCTGGTCCGGGCTGGTTTCGCTGTCACAGTTGAACAGCTCGCAGTCGACCTGGTAGACCTGCTCGTCCGGCCAGGTGAAGTCGGCCGTCCGCGAGGTCTGCCAGGCTGACGAGGAGTTGAGCCGGAACCGGCTGTGGATCTGCAACCGCAGCTTGCCGTAGTACCGGATCACCCCGGTGCCGTAGCCCGTGGTGCGGGTGTGGACCCAGCTCGGCGTGTAGCAGTGGCCCACCTCGGGCAACTCCCGGACCCCTGCCGGTGGCTCGTCGGGGCGTGGCGTGTACGCGTAGTGCAGCGTCCGCACCACGTTCGACATCAGGTCGTAGCGGACGTTGCCGGGTCGGTCGATCTGCCGGGTGCCGTTGCACGACGGCACTGTCGCCTCGTCGGCCTTCGCCGGTGCCGGGGCGAGCTGCTTGTCCGTGTCCCAGAACAGGTCGTAGTCCTTCGGGGTCTTGACCTGCACGCCGTTGGCGTCGGGCTCCCAGCGGACCTGGATCTCGTTGGTCCGGAACGCCCTCAGCGCGGTCGACAGCTCGTTGGTGGCGCCGAGGTACTCGTCGACCAGCCCGGTGATCAGGCTGTTGGCGTTGCCGTCGACCGGTCGGCCGAAGCTGGCCGTGAGGTCGGCGATGCGGGTGCCCTCGGCCTCGATCTGCGCCGCGCGACTGGCGCTGACCTGGGCGGCGTATGTCGGGTTCTGGAGCATCAACATGGAGTACGCCTGCGCTCCGAGGTTCCAGACCGTGGGGTTGCCGACCGGGGTCGCCGGTTCGACCATCGACGGGTCGCGTCCGCGGGCCACCCGGGCCAGGTAGTTGATCGACCGGGCCTCGCCGAAGCTGTTCAGGACGGTGGTCGGGTCGAGCGCGGGGTTGTCGGCGTCGGCCTTCGGCACCACGAAGGCGGCACCGCCGGCCAACTGGGTGGCGGTCAGGTGGAACTCGTTCTCCGGGCCGACGAACTCGCCGTACGTCGGGATCGGTTGGCCGAAGTTCTCCAGGTAGCCGATGTACTTGTTGATGTCCGCGCGGGCGTCGTGCAGGGTGGCGTCGCCGATCGCGGCCAGGACGGTGGCGGCGATGTCCTCCAGTCGCAGCCCGAGCTGGGCGACCTGCTGCTGGACGAGGGTGAGCTGCGCGGTGTTGCCGGCGATCGCCGCGTTCAGCTTGTCGAACTGGGCCATCATGTTCGCGTACACCGTGTTGATCTGGGCCTCGACCCGCGCGAAGCCGGCGCGCATCTCGTCGCCGAGGGCCCGCACCTCGTCGCGCAGTGCCTTGACCTGGGCGAGGATCTGCGCGTCCAGCGACGGGGCGCTGTTGCCGAAGAGTCCGACGATCGACATCACGGCACCGAAGATGTTGCCGGTCATCGCCAACGTCGCGGTGTTGAAGACCGAGCCCGCCAGACCGCGGCCGGTGATCGCCGCCGCGTACTTCGAGATGGCGCTGATCGTGGTGAGGACCGCCTCGCCGATCACCTTGGCCTTCTTTCCGGCGTCGGGGTCGGCGAACCCGATGAGGGTGGACACCATGCCCAGCCCGGCTTTGACGTCGGAGATGGTCTGCTGCCGCGCCTTGTCCCGGTCCTCGGCGGCCTTCTTGGCCGCTGCGGTGCACTCGGCGCTGGGTGGCCCCTCCGGTGGGCACTTGCTGTTGTTGGCGCCGATCTCGAGGCGGATCTCCACGCTCAGGCCGAGCAGTCGGGCGTGCAGGGAGGCGAGCTTCTGCTTGGCCGCCGCGACGTACGCCACCGGGTCGCCCTGTAGCGCCAGGATCGCCCCGAGGTTCACGTGGGACAGCCCGGGATCCTGGGTGAGCTGCTCGTAGGTACGGGTCACGTCGACCCCGAAGGGCGCACCGAGCACCGCGTTCCACGCGCTGGCGACCGGCGCGTCGGCGGTCGCCGCCTGCCGGACCGCGGACCACACGGCGGCGAGGGCGTCGTCGCGACCGCGCAACCACTGGGCGGTACGCAGAGCGCCGGAGGCGAGTTCCTCACGGGTGTCCCACGGCTCGACCGTCTTGCCGATCACCGCGGCGACCAGGCCGGTGATCTCCGGCGCGGTCCGGGTGTCTCCGCCGGGTGTGCCGAGCAGGATGTCGACGGACCGCAGCAGCAGGTCCTGCTCGGGCACCAGGAGGTCGTAGCCGGTCAGCGAGCTGTCGAGCACCTGCTTGCGTGCCGTGAGCTGGGCCTGCGCCTGTTCGGTGGTGGCGTTCGGGTGCAGCCGGTGCCACTGGACGAACTCGGCCGACAGCACGACGGCCTTGATCCGGTCGGCGCCCTGGATGTGGGTCTCGGCGACCTGGCCGAAGGCCCGGTCGGTGAGCGCTGCCGGTGGGATGGGGACGGGGGCGGGGTCGGCCGACGCGGGTTCGCCGAACAGCACGCTTGCCGCGGTGACCGCGATCATCGCCACCACGGCGGTCCCGCGCCTCGTACGCGTGGAACGGTTGAATGTCATGCCGCGAACGTATTGAGCGGCCTGAAAGGGCGCTGAAACCGCGCTGACCCGCGCCGTGCCGCCGAACACCGTCCTCGGCGGCACGGCAGGTCGCCGACGTCGTGTCGGCTATCGGCGGGTCCACTGCTGGTTTGTCTGACCGGTGCAGGTCCACAGGACGAGCTTGGTGCCGTTGGCGGTGCCCTGGTTCACGGGGTCCAGGCAGAGGCCGGACTGCACCCCGGTGATGGTGCCGTTCGCGTTGACGTTCCACTGCTGGTTCGTTCCGCCGTGGCAGTCGTAGATGGTGACCAGGGTGCCCGGGGAGGTGCCGTAGCCGGCGGCGTCGAGGCACTTGTTGCCGTACACGGTCAGGGCCTTGGCGCTCGTGTAGGTCCACTGCTGGTTGGTGCCGCCGTGGCAGTCCCACAGCTGCAGCTGGAGGCCGTTGGTGGTGGACGCCCCGGGGACGTCGACGCACCTGCCGGACCGGGTGCCCACGATGGCGGTGGTCTGCCCGCCGCCGCTGCCCGGGTTGCCGATGCTGCCGGGCACCGACTGTAGGGCGTTGTACCAGCGAGCGGCCATCTTGTCGTAGCCACCGGCGGTGGGATGTACGCCGTCGATCAGGTCGGCGGTGGTGAGGGCGCTGTGCATGTCGACCAGGTGCACCCGCTTGCCGGCGTTCACCTTGCTCTGCACGATGCCCGGGATCGCCGCGTTGAAGGTGCGGACGGCGGCTCCCTGGTTGCTGTTGGAGATCGGGATGAGTTGCGCCACGAACACCTCCGCGGTGGGCGCGGTGGTGGTGATGCGGTCGATCAGCGTGGAGAGCCGGTTCGGTGCGCTGCTCACGTTGTAGTTCTGCAGGATGTCGTTGGTGCCGATGTGCAGCAGGACGGTCTGCGGCCGTTGGGTGTTGAGCCAGTTGACGATGTTGGCGTCGATCTGGTCGATGCGCCAGCCGGGGTGCCCCTGGTGGTCGTGGTCACCCAGGCCGGCGGGCCCGTTGAACTGCGACCCGACGAAGTCCACCGTGTACCGGCCGTTGACCAGTCGCTGCCAGAGCCCGATGCGGTATCCGCCGGGCACCTGGGTGCCCTCGGTGATGGAGTCGCCGAGCGGCATCACCCGTACCCCGCCGTTGGACTCCGCGCTGGCCGGGCCGGTCGGGGTCAGCACACCGGCGGCCACGACACCGAGCGCGGCGAGTGCCGCGAGCCATCTTGCCCTCGTTCGCATAGATCTCTCCTGCCTCAGCACTGGGACGAGTGTGAGCGCTAACAACGAAGATTGTAGATGTGGTCATTCGCCTCGGTCTACCCGCGCACCGCACCCCGCGCACCGCACCCCGCACACCGCACCCCGCACACCGCACCCCGCGCCCCGCACACCGCACCCCGCGCTCCGCGCCCCGCGCCCCGCGCCCCGCGCTCCGCACCCCGCGCCCCGCGCACCGCACCCCGCGCACCGCACCCCGCGCCCCGCACCCCGCGCACCGCACCCCGCGCACCGCACCCCGCGCCCAAGATCCGAGCAACTTCCCGGATGTTGCTGCCTGCGGGAGGCGCGAGGCAGCAACATCCCTGATACTGCGCGGATCTTGGGCGCGGGGGGCGCGGGGGCGCGGGGGCGCGGCGCGCGGCGTGCGGCGTGCGGCGCGCGGCGAGGGTGGCTCGGGCTAGCGGACTCGGGTGGCTGCCGCGGCTGTGGCGATCAGGGCAGCGCCGGCTGCGGCGGCGAGTCGGACGCGGGGAGGTCGGTTCATGGACAGGGCCGTCGTCAGCAGCCCCCACCCGGACGCCAGCGCGAGCGGCAGCCGCCCTTGCCGGCTTCGCGCGACCGTGCCGGCTGCCACGGCGGAGGTGGCGAGTAGTCCGACGGTGGATGCGGTGACCGTGCGCGGCGCGTCCGGGGGCGTGCCGGAGGCGACCTTGGCCGCGGCGATGTTGACGGTGCTCGCCAGGGCCGTCCATCCCAGGAGGAGGCCCGTGCTCAGTGGTGTGAGCGCGGTCCACCTGGTCGTGGTGGGGGTGCGCTGAAGGCGAAGGTGGGCGGTGGCGGCGAGGCCGGCGGCGACCGGCAGCAGGTACGGGGTGTACGCGAAACGATCGGTCTGCGCTGCCACCGACCAGGCGGCGTTCACCGCATAGGCGCCAGCCAACGGCCAACCCACCCGGCGACTCACGGGGTGGCGTCGCCCCCGCGGCAGGCACTGACCAACGGTCGAGGCGACGCACCCGGCGAAGATCGGCCCCCAGACGGCGAAGGCGTAGTCCGGTGGCGTGATGACCGTGTCGTAGCGGGCGGTCTGCTCCCCGTCACCGACCAGCGCCCCGAGTAGGGGTGTGGCGACGAAGGCCGCGCATGTGCTCGCAAGGGCGATCGATCGCGGGCCGTCGTCCATGTCGTCTCCGATCATCGCCGTGCGGACCGGTCAACCTGACGCCGACGCTACCTCAGGATCCGGCGCCCGGCACGGGTCGTCGGCTGCTCCTCGCTGCGTGGTGGGGTCGGGCCAGGGCCGACCGACGGTGGTGGAGCCGTCGGTGCGTTCGGCGACGAGCCGGGCCAACTCGTCGAGGGTCTGCTGCGAGAAGTCGCCGGTCGACAGTGCGGGCAGCCAGGCCGAGCGCCACAGGGTGCGCTGCCGCGGCCAGAATGGACGGCTATCGTCGTCCCGTCGGCGTCGTGCGACGTCGACGATCATCTCGTCCAGGGCGAGCACGGCATCGTCGGTGCAGAGGATGCGCTGGCGGCGAAGGAGGGTCGCCAGCAGCCGCAGACCGTTGTCGGAACTCAGCCCGCCCACCACGTGCCGCATCGCGTCGGCGTCCAGCACGGTCTGCGCGGGCACCGCCAGCAGACGTCGACGGTCGGCCCAGTTCTGCCGAAGATGGGTCCCGGCCAGCCAGATCGCCACCAGGCCGATGAGGGCGTAGGCGACCGGCGTCACGGCGACCAGGGCCCACGGGTGAGTGGCTTCGGCCCACGCTGCCGCCCCGAGTACCAGGTTTGTGACAGCAGCGCTCGCAGCCAGCCCGACGATCCCCTTGAGCCGTCGACGCCAACCGATCCGGACGAATGCTGCGGCGGCCGCTGGGACGACGATCAGCGGAACAAGCGGCCAGGCCAGCTGCCGCGTGGGTGTGCCCCAGGCCACCGCAGCGACCGCAGCGATGGGCCAGACGATGGCGTAGAGCAGCGCGAGAAAGAAGAGCACGCCCCAGAGCCCGTGACCGACGGGAGCGTCCGGCAGCCCCGATTCCCGGTACAGAGCCATGCCCAACCCGATGAACAGGGCCAACGTTCGGATGCCCGTGCTGATGGTCGCGCTCGTCGCCCAGTGGCCGGGCGGTGCCGTCCTGGACCGGGCCCTGCTCGCCATCGTCCCGATGGCCCAGCACCCCGCGATGATGCCGAAGGCGACCGACCCTCCGGTCGCCCAGCCCATCAGCGGCTCGGCGCCCTGGAAGATCGCGCCGGAGACGAAGGTCAGGACGACGAGCAGGCCGGTCACCACCGGTTCCCACCGCAGAAGCCGTGCGGCGCGGATGTGCGGCCGCGGCTCGTACAGCCGGGACAGCTGCGCGCGAACGCTCGGCCAGTCGACCAGCAGACGCCCCTGACCGGCCTGGTCGATGAGTGCCATTCGGAGATGGCGGCTCAGGCGGGCGGACACCACGGGTAGCCGCCCGGCATACCGGTAGGCAGCCCCGCGCAGCAGCACGCTCATCGACGCGAACGACTTCTCCAGGATCGTCTCGGCCGTCGAGGGCTCGGCGAGGAGCGTGGCCTGCACGGCCCACAGTTGGTGGTGCCGGCGCTCCGACGCCCAGGCGGCGTCGAGCAGTGTCGTGACGTCGGCCCGGATCGAGGCGGGCACGTCCTCGGGTCGGGCGGCGAGACCGGTGTCCAGGAGGTCCAACAGGTGCAGGCTGTTGGGGGGCCACTGGAAGGCGGACGGCTCGGCCGGGGCGGCGAGTGTCTCCGCGCCTCGGGCGAGGATCCGGCCGGCCGAGGCGATCAGGGCGTTCACCGCGTCGCCGTCCTGGGTCTGCAGCAGCGCGACGGCGGTCTCCCGCCACCGGCCGTCGAGGAGCAGGGCCTCGGTCGGCACCCGTTCCGGCTCGCGGATCACCACGCAGGTGGCGAAGTACTCCTGGAATCGGCGGTGGGCGAAGGTGAAGGGCACCTCGTCGCCGGAATTTCCGCCCTCCGGCGCCTGGGCCAGCTTGACGTACTCCAGGGCGTCCAGCAGCCGGTTCAACCGCGCCGGGTCGATCGGCCGGCCGCCGACCAGACCGCCGTGCAGCAGCCTGGCCACCTGTGCACGCGAAGGGCTCAGTCCGACACCGAACTCGGCGGTCAGCCGGAACGCGATCTCCTCGGCGACCTGCCGCAGTTCGTCCGGGTCCACCGAGAACCGCTTGTCGATCCGCTCCCGGTCCCGCTCCAACCGGCTCTTCACGAAGGTCTCGAAGATCGCGTGCGAGGAGTTCGGGAACGAGCCGGTCGTCCGCACGTGCTCGCAGAGCAGGCCGAGCAGCATCGGGTTTCCGGACAGTCGGGTCACCATCGGGTCCGCGCCGGCCAGGGCGGCGTACACCTGGCCCTCGGCGTCCGGTGCCAGGTCGGCCTTGCGGATCAGCTCGCGCTTCTGGCGGTCGGTCAGGCGTTGCACGGTGAACCGGGGCCAGCCGAAGCGGCGCGGGCCCTTGAACTCGCGGGACGCGATGACGCCGGGGCTGACGTTCATGCCGTGCAGGAAGTCGTAGAGGGCGTCGGCGTAGCGGCCCACCGTGGCGTCGAGTTCGGTGGCGGTGAGGACCTCCGGGATCTCGTCGAAGGAGTCGAACAGGAACAGCCACGTGCCGTCCCGCATGCCCGAGGTGAACTCGTCGTCCAGGAACTGCTCGACGTCGCGGCTGTTGGCCCGGTTGAGCTGGTCCAGCACGAACGACCGGACGGTCTCCGCGTCCAGGCGCCCGTCCACCGGGCGCAGTTGCTTCAGGTTGACGTAGAGCGGGATCCGGCTGTCCAGCCGAGGACGTCGCATGGCCCGGACCGCGAGCACCCGCGCCGCGTTGCGCATCGCCACGCTCTTGCCCGACCCCGGTTCGCCCTGCAGGACGATCAACCGTTCGCTACTGCGTTGCAGCGCCGAGGACAGCGACTTCTCCCGCCGGAGGCCGTCGCGCCGGTGGTGGAGCCAACGGGGCAGCAGGAGGTGTCGAGCGCCCTCCGTCTCCACCTCGGCCTCCAGCCGGGCGAACCGATGGTCGCGCCACTCCTCGCGCTCGTCGAGTCGACGGAGTTGGCTGTCGACGTGGTCGGCGAACAGGGCCCGCCGTCGCACTCGTCGAGGGTCGCGGTGCCGGTCGAACCACCCCTTGAGCTGACGTACGGCGGCAGCCGCGCCGCGCAGGAGCGGGGCCAGCGAGAGCAGCGTCACCGTCGCCATCAACGCCCCGAACAACCAGGGTGCCCACGCGGGCCGACCGAGCCCCAGTCCGGAGAGGAGGACGAGGAAGTACTGGTAGAGGCTGGCCGAACCACCGGGATCCGGATCGGTCTGACCCACGTGTCACCCCTCCGACGGCGGCTGGAGATCCACGCTATCGACTCGGCGTCGGTGCGACGGTCGGCAATGAGACACATGCGTCCCTCGCCGCCCGAGTCGGCCTTGTTCATCAATAGATGCACACCTATAGTTGCGCGATCGCACACCTTTCTGACCGTGGTGGTGCGGTGGGGTCGTCGAAGCGCTTCGATGATTCGTCGTTCAGGCCCGTCAGCCGGGTGTCGAGCCTGGCCGAGCGGTCTTGGCGCTGAATCGCGCCTGTCGTACGACACGAGGAGAACCCCATGCGGAAGTGGCGCCTTCGGCGCGGAATCACCGCGCTCGCGCTCGCCCTGCTGGCCCTACCAGCCGTTCCCGGCACCGCGCTCGCCGAACCGACCTACCCGTTCCGAGATCCCGACCTGCCGGTGAACGCCCGGGTCGACGATCTGCTCGGCCGGCTCACCCTGGACGAGAAGATCTCCTGGCTGCACCAGTACCAGCCGGCCGTGCCCCGACTGGGCATCGGCCTGTTCAAGACCGGCACCGAGGCCCTGCACGGGGTCGCCTGGTCGACCGATATCGACAACAACGGCGCGGTGGTGAAGGCCCGTGGCACGGTCTTCCCGCAGCCGGTGGGCATGGCGAGCACCTGGAACACCGACCTGGTCCAGCGGGTGGGTTCCGCCGTCGGTGACGAGGCGCGCGGCTACCACGCGCAGAACCCCCGGGTCTGGGGTCTCAACCTCTGGGCGCCGGTGGTCAACCTGCTGCGCGACCCCCGGTGGGGCCGCAACGAGGAGGGCTACTCGGAGGATCCGGTGCTCACCGCCGCCATGTCCACCGCGTACGGCTCGGGGATGACCGGCGGCGACCCGGACCACCTGAAGAGCGCGCCGACCCTCAAGCACTACCTGGCCTACAACAACGAGCTCCGGCGGGACGTCACCTCGTCCAACGTGCCACCACGGGTGCTCAACGAGTACGACCGCGCCGCCTTCAAGCCCGCCCTCGCCGCCGATGCGGCGACCGGGGTGATGGCCGCGTACAACCTGGTCAACGGCCGTCCGGCCACCGTTGATCCGGACCTGAACACGGTGTTCCCCACCTGGACCGACCGGCCGCTGATGAACGTCACCGACGCCTGGGCGCCGAACAACCTCGTCAACTCACAGAAGTACTACGCCACCCAGGCCGAGGGGAACGCGGCGATCGTCAAGGCCGGCCTCAGCAGCTTCATCACCGACGACACGAACGCACAGCCGACGGTCACCGCCATCAGGCAGGCCCTCGCCACCGGCCTGCTGACCGAGGCCGACATCGACGCCCGGATCCGGGAGATCCTGAACATCCGGTTCCGGTTGGGTGAGTTCGACCCGGGCGGCGGTCGGTACGGCGGCATCACCCCGGACGTCATCAACAGCCCGCAGCACCAGCGACTCGCCCGCGAGGCCGCCGGTGAGGCCATGGTGCTGCTGAAGAACTCCCGGCAGGCGCTTCCGTTGAATCCGGCCCGGACCCGCAAGGTCGCCGTGCTCGGCCCGCTGGCCGACACCCTCTACACCGACTGGTACGGCGGTGACCTGCCGTACCAGGTGACGACGCTCGACGGCGTCCGCGAACGGTTGGGTGGCGCGGCCGACGTTCGAGGGCTCGACGGGGCGGACCGCATCGCGCTGAAGGTGGCGTCGACCGGCCGGTACGTCTCGGCCACCGGCACCACCGACGCCGACCCGGTCGCCGCCACCGGCGAGACGGCGTCACCCGCCGCCCAGTTCGACGTCGTCGACTGGGGGCAGGACGTGGTGACGCTGCGCAATGCCGCCAACGGCCGCTACCTCGGCTACAACTGGGGGCCGTTCGTCACCCGTGACGAGCAGCCGAACGGCTGGTACGTGCAGCAGCAGTTCAAGCTGGAGCCGCAGGCCGACGGCACGGTGGCGCTGCGCTACGTCGGCTACGAGACCAAGGAGAGTTGGTTCGGCGCGAACACGTACGTCACGGTCGGCGACGACGGCGCCCTCAAGCTCGGCGCGTCGACGGCGGCCGACGCGACCCACTTCAGTCGCGAGCTGATCAGCAGCGGGCTCGACCGGGCCGTGGCGGCGGCGAAGGCGGCCGACACCGCCGTGCTGGTGGTCGGCAGCAACCCGTTCATCAACGGCCGGGAGGCGCACGACCGGACCTCGACGGCGTTGAGCGCGAGCCAGGAGGCGCTGGTCAAGGCCGTGACGAGGGCCAACCCGCGGACCGTGCTGGTGCTCCAGACGAGCTACCCGGTGACGACGACATGGGCGCAGGAGCACGTCCCGGCGATCGTCTGGACCACGCACGCCGGGGCCGAGACCGGGCACGCCGTCGCCGACGTCCTGTTCGGCGACCGCAACCCGTCCGGACGGCTGACCCAGACCTGGTACCGCTCCGACCGGCAACTGCCGCCGGACCTGCTGGAGTACGACATCATCTCGTCCGGGCAGACCTACCTGTACAGCAAGGCGAAGCCGCTCTACCCGTTCGGCCACGGGCTGTCGTACACCCGCTTCCGGTACGGCCCGGCCCGCGTCGGTGCCGGGTCGGTCACCGCCGACGGCACCATCGCGGTCGACGTCGACGTGACGAACACCGGCGGGCGGGCCGGCTCCGAGGTGGTGCAGCTCTACACCCATCAGCGCACGTCCCGGGACCGGACGCCGATCCAGCAGCTCAAGGCGTTCCAGCGGGTGGAACTCGCACCCGGGCAGACCCGTACCGTGACGCTGCGGGTGCCCGCCGTCGACCTGGCGCACTGGGACGTCACCCGCAGCCGGTGGGTGGTCGAGTCGTCCACCTACGACCTGATGGTCGGGGCCTCCGCCGGGGACATCCGGGCTCGGACCGCGGTGCGCGTCGACGGGGAGACGATTCCGGCGCGCGACCTGTCCCGGCCCACCCGGGCGGAGAACTTCGACAGGTACGCGGGGGTCCGGCTCGTCGACGAGACGAAGGTCAGGGGTACGGCCGTCGGTGCCACCGAGGCCGGTCAGTGGATCTCCTTCGCGGGTTCCGCCCTGCGACCCGGCGCGCGCACCTTCACCGCGACCGTCGCCAGGGCCGGGACGGGCGTCGGTGCGATCCAGGTCCGGCTGGGCTCACCCACCGGCCGGCTGTTGGGGACGGTCACCGTGCCCAGCACCGGCGACGACTACCGGTACGTGAGCACCAGCACCGAGTTGGCCCGGGTGGCCGGCACCCGTGACGTGTACCTGGTGTTCGACTCCGCGCTGCGGCTGGCGGACTTCTCCATCAGGTGACGGGAGGTTCGGGGGTCGGGGCGGATGCCCCGCCCCGACCCTCGGCCGGCGCATCACCGGCATCGGTGCGGATTCATCTGATGATCAATCGACAGCGCCAAGCAGTGAAGGGTGATCCGTCCGGAAAATCAGCATTAGCGCATAGATGTACTACGATTCATGGTTGCATTCATCACACGTGTGACCTACGCTTCGGGAAGATTTCGTAGCGATTAACAACAGAGTGCGGTCGGGCGACAGGTGCCCACCGGTCCTTAGTGGTGTCGCTGTTTCCGCGCTCGTCGCTCGATACGCACGGGGCCCCCTGTCGACGGCAAATGAGAGGAACCGTACGTGAGGTCAAACGTGTCCACCGCTCGAACGTCGATGCTGGCGGTGGCGGCCCTCGTTGCCGCCACACTGCCGGCCGTGCTGAGCGCCCAAACACCGGCCGCGGCTGCGGTGCAGGCCACCTACTACGTCGCCCCCGACGGAAACGACGCCAACGCGGGGACGCTCCAATCCCCGTTCCGGACCCTGCAACGCGCACGAGACGTCGTTCGTACGGTGAACGCGAACATGACCGGCGACATCAACGTGTATCTGCGTGGTGGGAGTTATCCGATCAGCAGCACGGTCGAGTTCGGTCAGAGCGACTCGGGCACCAACGGATACCGGGTCATCTACGGCGCGTACGCCAACGAGAAGCCGATCCTCGACGGCGGCGTCCAGGTGACCGGTTGGACCCAGCACAGCGGCAACATCTGGAAGGCGCCGCTGGACCGCGCCAACAAGCTGCGGGCGCTCTACGTCAACGACAAGCGCGCCGTCATGGCGACGAAGACGGTCAGCTCGGGCGGCTGCTTCGGGACGTACAACATCACCGCCGGTCAGGCCGCGTGGGCCTGGGAGTCGGGGTCGCAGTGCGACGGCGCCAGGTACAACCAGAACGACTTCCCCGCCATCGCGCGCAACCAGGACGACATCGAGATCGAGACCGGCACGACCTGGACCACCGCCATCGTGGGCGTCCGCCAGGTGACCACCGACGGTGGGAGCCGCGTCGCCCTGTTCCAGCAGCCGGGTGCGGCCATCGCCCAGGGGGCCTTCAACGGCAACGCCCAGGTCGGCGGCACCCACAAGCTGATGAACGCGTACGAGTTCCTGGACGCGCCCGGTGAGTTCTACTACGACAAGGGCGCCAAGACGGTCTACTACTACAAGGCCGGCACCGAGAACATGTCCACCGCGACGGTCTACGCGCCGAACAACGTGACCACCGTGCTGCGGGTCGCCGGCACCTCGACGACCAGCCACGCCCGCAACATCACGTTCTCCGGTCTGACCGTGCGGCACTCGGACTGGAACCTGTTCAACGTCGCCGGTTCGTCCTACAAGCAGGCGCAGCAGGGCAACCTCGGCGCGCAGGCGTACGCGAAGGGCAACTTCCACGTCTACCACTACCGCAACGTGGACCTCACCCCCGGCATCATCCAGATCCAGAATGCCGACGGCCTCCTGCTGCACCGCAACCGGATCGAGCACACCGGCGCCGACGGCATCAGCCTGGTCAACGACGTGCAGGGCACGCAGTTGATCGGGAACGCCACCAACGACATCGCGGGGTCGGCCATCAACGTCGGTCATCCCCAGCACGTCTACATCGGAGACGGCACGTCGACCAACCGGGAGAAGTACCTCCCGCAGGTCGAGGGGCTGCCGAAGAACATCGACATCAAGAACAACTACATCTACGACAGCGCTGTCCTGTTCAACGGGCACAGCCCCATCTCGGCGTACTTCGTCGACACCCTGTCGATCCAGCGCAACCGGATCGAGAAGGCCCCGTGGTCGGGCATCACCATGGGGTGGGGATGGTGGAACTTCGACGGGTCATCGGGCTCAATCCAGCCGAACCGCCCCACCACGACGGCGCGGAACAACACGATCAGTCACAACCACATCATCGACACGGTGCAGCGTCTGAGTGACACGGCGCCGATCTACACGTTGGGCAGCCAGCCGGGGACGACGATCACCAACAACTATCTCCAGGGCGTTCCGTCGGGTCACAAGTACGGCCTGCACCCGGACGAGGGGTCGGCGTTCATCACCTTCCGGGACAACGTGCTGAGCATCGACAAGAACGTCACCTGGATGATCAATTCCGACGACTTCGGTCGGAAGCACGACCTGAGCATCACGCAGATCTACGGCCCGATCAACAAGGTCTCGAACAAGAACCTGCCGAACAGCACCGTCGCCGACATCCTCGTCTCCTCCGACTACGTCTGGCCGGCGGCGGCCTACAGCATCGCGGCGAACTCCGGCCTCGAGGACGCCTACCGGGACATCGTCCCGGCGAGCACCTTCACCTCGCCGAACTACGTGCTGCCGGCCAGCACGTTCGTCACCAGCGCCACGGCGTCGATCCCGATCCGGAGCACCGGCGACGCCACCAGGTCGGTCTGGCTGGCGCCGCCCGGCACGACCAGCTTCACCGCCGGGGCGACGATGACCAGGGCGGCCGGCAACGCGACCACCATCGCCGTGCCGGCGACCCCGGGTGAGTACCGGCTCTACGTCGTCGACGCCCAGGGCAACCGGTCGGCGGAGTCGACGTGGATCGTCCGCCAGCAGCAGGGCGGCGGCAGCGGTACGGGGCAGGGACAGCTCGTGGGCGGCCAGTCCGGTCGCTGTGTCGAGGTGCCCAACTCGTCGACCACCAACGGCACCCAGACGCAGCTCTGGGACTGCGGCAGCGGCGCCAACCAGCGGTGGACCCACACCAGCGGCAGGCAACTGACCGTGTACGGCAACAAGTGCCTGGACGCCTCCGGGAACGGCACGGCCAACGGCACCCAGGTCATCATCTGGGACTGCCACGGGGGCACGAACCAGCAGTGGAACGTCAACACCAACGGCACCGTCACGAACGTCCAGTCGGGGCTCTGCCTCGACGCCAACGGCGCCGCCACCGCCAACGGCACGAAGATCATCCTTTGGTCCTGCAACGGTGGCACGAACCAGCAGTGGACGCTGCGTAGCTGACCCAACCCGACCCCGGGGCCAGGCCGACACGGGCCTGGCCCCGGCTATTTCTGGTAGCCGTAGTTGTCGCAGGTCCGCCGCTGCAGGACGCAGTTCTTGGTGCGCTTGTTCATGGTGTCGACGTCCCACATCACGAACGCGTCCCCGTGCATCGACGAAGCGCTCTTCCCCTCCTTGTCGGAGGAGAGGTAGTAGCCCGCCGGAGTGCCCTTCGCCGGGTACTGGATGTCGAAGGTGATCGCCGGGATCCGCACCGGGTGGCTGCTCGGGCAGCCGTTGCCGCTGCCGTACGCCACATGGTCCTTGTGGTTGGGGCTGTCCAGGTGCTTGCCGTCCCAGCAGTCGGGGAACTGCATCATGAAGTGCAGGGTGGCGTCGCCGCCGCAGATGGGCCAGTTGCCGTTGGTGCTGCGGGCGATTCCGTCGAGGTCACCGGGGCCGTAGAAGGCGCAGTAGAACTGGCCGGTCGCGCCGCGCGGCGTCGGCTTCTTCTTCTTGGCGTCACCGGAGATCATGCGCAGGCCGTTGGGCATCGGCATCTGGCCGGTCGAGTTCTTCGCCAGCGAGCGGTAGTAAACCCGGAAACCGGTCGTCTCGACCGGCTTACCGGTCGCGTTGTCGTAGAGCGTGGGCACCCAGTAGGCGGAGTGGTCCTGGACCGGCTTGCAGGAGGTGGCGGTGAACTTCGTCAGGTCCCCGGCGACGGTGTCGGCGTCGACCGCCTTGTTCCCGACGAAGGAGTGCATGTGGGAGGCGCCCGGGAGACCGGGAGCGACGATCGGGTCGTCCGGCAGCCGGTGGCTGTACTGGCAGTCCGCCCGGAACTCCGGGAGGTTGCCCACGCCGGCCGGGACAGGATCGATCTTCAACCTCTGGTACGCGTCGGCCTGCGCCTTCCAGGCGGCCCGGTCCACGGGTATCCAACCGGTCGTCGGGACCTTCGGCGTGGCCGCGGTCGACGGTGTCGTGGAGGCCGACGGGGTCGAGGAGGCCGCCGGTGTCGCCGAGGTCGACGCCGCCATGGCAGGGGATCCGGGCTGCCCGGCCGACGTCGACGGGTCGTCGAGGGCGTTGGACGCGTTCGACGGCTCGGGTGTCACGTCACCGTTGCCCAGGTACACGCCGGTGGCGGCGATGACCAGCGCGACCGTCGCGCCCGCGGCCATCGCCAGTCGGGTGCGGGTGAACCGACTCGGCGGGCGGTGCCGGGACGGGGGTGGGCTCGCGTCCGGTTCGGGCGACGGGGCGTACGACACGGGTCACTCCCAACGAGCGGACGACGGCGTTGACCCGGACGGCCACGGCCGCCGTATGGTAGGCGCTTCCCGATCACACCCGACAGCTTCTTAAAGCTTCTTTAAAGGATGTTGGTCGTTCCGCTCTCGGCGTGGTGGCGGCCACCGGGGTCGATGGCCGCCGTGCGACGTGTCGTCGCCCCCGGGATCACGCCTCCGGCGCGGCCTCGTCCTGCTGCTCCCCGCTCGGCGATTCCTCGACCTCGTCCGCCGCCTGCCCGGACGTCGGCACCGTCCAGGAGAACTCGATCTCGACGGACAACTCCGTCTCGCTCTCCTGCTCGATCTCCAGCTCGCAGCGCACGGTGTCCGCCACGGACACGGAGCCCGCCGCGCCGTAGAAGATCCGCCCATCGGACTCCAGCTGGCTCGCCAACTGACGCAACCAGGCGGCCAGATCCGAACGTGACACCGTACGGGCGTCCTCGTAGATATCCATGTCGGCCATGCTCGCACTCCACAAGGGACGATCCGGTGCAGGGCTTCGGCCGGACCCGGATCGGCCGCATGATATGGATCTTGTGGTGGCCCGGAAAATCTCGTCGCCGGAGGTGCTGCCGCGCAGGTTGTGGGTACTGGTGACTGATGACGTCGACCTGGAAACCCCACGAGAAGCACGGTGGCCTGTCGGACAAGGACAAGCGCGAGCTGCCGGAGAGCGTCTTCGCGTTCCCCGACAAGCGCAAGGAACCGATGACCGACGCGAGCCACGTCCGCAACGCCATCGCCCGGTTCGACCAGGTGCAGGGGGTCACCGACAAGGAGCGTGACCAGGCGTTCCAGAACATCCTCGCCGCCGCCGAGCACTACGACGTCGAGGTGGCGGAGACGAACTGGCGGCAACTCGGCAAGTTGCCGCACACCCCGAATCCGGCCCACTGAGGCGAGCGACGCTGCTCCGCGTCGCCGACGGGATAGATCCGGCACCGCCGGGTAGACCGCGCGATGCCCGCGAAACAGGAGTCGTCAGGCGACTCCGACCCGTCCCCGACCGATCGGGCGTTGGCCGGCCTGCGTGACCGGCTGGGATACGGCGTGCGCTCCCGCGCCTGGCGACTGCGCCTCAACGGGCTGCTCGCCGTGCAGGCCGGCATCGCGGCGTCGCTCGCCTGGTTCGTGGGTCACCAGTTCCTGGACAATCCCGCCCCGGTCTTCGCGCCCACCACGGCGGTCGGCATCGTGGCGGCCTCGATGGGATCACGCCTGCGGCGCACGATCGAGCTGCTGGTCGGGGTGGTCCTCGGGCTCGCCCGATCCCAACCGCCTGCACGCCCACCGGTTGGGCTACTCGGGCATGGTCGCCGCCGGTGAGTTCCGTACGGCGGCGAACGACCTGCTCATCGCCAGCGGGCTCGACGCCGACGACGCGGCGCTGTTGGTGCGGCGGACGGCGGATCCGGACGAATGGGACTGACCCGCCTCAGGTCGCCGTGAGTGCGGCGAGGACGTCGAGGTAGTGCGGGTTCCTCATGACGCCCAGCACATTGCCGAACGGGTCGACCACCGACGCGGTGACGAACCCCCCGTCCCCGTGCGGCGTGATCGGCTGGTACTCCGTCGCGCCCAACGCCAGCAGTCGGTCCACGGTGGCGTCGAGGTCGTCGACGTGCCAGTGCATGACCGCGCCACCCGGGCCGGTCGCGGTGGCCGTGGGTGGTGCGTGCCGGCGGTCGATGATGCCCAGTTCAGCTTGGTAGTCACCGACGCGGAACTCGGCGTACGCGAGGTGTCCGTCCGGCCCGGGGCGCGTGAAGTACGCCTCGACGCCGAGGAGGTGCGCGTACCAGGCGGTGGCCGCCTCCACGTCGTCCGCCCAGATGTTGAGTGTGGCAAATCCTCGCAGGCTCATCCGCGGTCCTCTCGTCGCTGTCGTCGATGAAGACGTTATCGGCGATTGCGGACAGATCCCTTCCGCAATGCCGTCGGGTTCGACGCGGTCGAGTCAGGGGACGGGTGCGGGCAGTGTGTCGCCGCCCTTTTCCGGGTAGTCGCCGCCGTTGCCACGACGGATGGCGGGGGACAGCGTGGAGAGCTACCCGGCGGTCGAAAACCATGGCCTCATCGGTGACCTGCAGACGGCGGCGCTGATCAGCAAGGACGGCATTGTCGACTGGTTCTGCGCGCCCCGCTTCGATTCACCGAGCGTTTTCGGAGCGCTGCTGGACCGCCGGAAGGGCGGCTACTTCCAACTCGCGCCCGACGGCATCGACTACGCGAGCAAGCAGCTTTACCTGCCCGGTACGCCGATCCTCATCACTCGTTTCCACAGTGCTGACGGTGTGGGCGAATTGGTGGACTTCATGCCGGTCACCGGTGAACACGCCACCAACCGGCACCGGTTGGTCCGGCTCGTCCGCATGATCCGGGGCAGTATGCCGTTTCGCTTCGACTGCCAGCCTCGATTCAACTACGGACGCGACCCGTTCGAGCTTGAGGTGCACCCCGGGGGAGACGTGTTCCGGAGCGCGACGCTGAACCTCACCCTGACCCCCTTCAAGGAGGGCAAATGGCTGATCGGCGAGGCGGACATCCACCGCGACGAGCAGGGCGTGTCGGCCCGGTTCACGCTGCACGCCGGCGACATCGGCGGGGTGGTGCTGGAGACGGCCCGACCACAGGCACCCCGACCGCTCAACACCGATGAGGCATGCGAACTGCTCGCCCAGACCCGCGACTACTGGCGACGGTGGATTGACGGCTGCCGTTACACGGGTCGGTGGAGGGAGGTGGTCGAGCGGTCCGCGATGACGCTCAAACTGATGACGTACGCCCCGACCGGCGCTCTGGTCGCCGCGCCCACCACCGGGCTGCCGGAGCAGATCGGCGGGCAGCGGAACTGGGACTACCGCTACACCTGGATCAGGGACGCGTCCTTCTCGGTACACGCGCTGCTGAGTATCGGCTTCACCGACGAGGCCCAGAAATACCTGCTCTGGCTGGACGCACGCATCCGGGAGGCCCGAGATCCCGATCTGCCCCTACAGATCATGTACCGGATCGACGGCTCACCGCACCTGCCCGAGGAGGTGCTGGACCACCTGGAGGGGTACCGGGGTTCGGCACCGGTGCGCATCGGCAACGCCGCGTCGGGCCAGCTGCAACTCGACATCCACGGCGAGGCGCTCAACTCCTTGGAACTCGCCGACCGCAACGGCCTCATCGCGCCGTACGAGGGTTGGCGGAAAACGGCAGAATTGATGGACTGGCTCTGCGAACACTGGGACCAACCCGAGGATGGCATCTGGGAGACCCGGTCAGGACGGCAGGACTTCACGTACGGGCGGGTGATGTCCTGGGTGGCGCTGGACCGCGCCATCCGCCTCGCCCAACGCCGCGGGCGCCCCGGTGACACCACCCGTTGGACGACCGAGCGCAACGCCGTCTACGAGCAGATCATGACCCGGGGCTTCCACCCGGGTCGGCAAGCCTTCGTGCAGCATTACCGCACCGACATCCTGGACGCCTCGCTCCTGGCCATGCCCGGGATCGGCTTCATCTCACCGATGGACCCGATGTGGGAGTCGACGTTGCGGGCGATGGACGCCGAACTGGTCTCCGACAGCCTCGTCTACCGCTACGACCCGAACGCCTCGCCGGACGGTCTGGCCGGCACCGAGGGCACCTTCAGCATGTGCACCTTCTGGTACGTGCAGGCCCTCGCCCAGGCCGGCCGGCTCGACGACGCCCGACTGACCTTCGAGAAGATGCTCACCTACAGCAACCCGCTGGGCCTCTACTCCGAGGAGATCGCGCCGACCGGTGAGCAGATCGGGAACTTCCCTCAGGCGTTCAGTCACCTGTCGCTGATCAGTACCGCGAACCACCTCGACCGTCTGCTCGACGAGCAGGGTTGACCCGTTCAGAACAGCGTCAGGGGTTCGACCGGGATCGGCTCGGGCAGTGCGTCGAGCGTGGGCACCTGCGCGCGTACCTCGTCGTGGAACCGGCGGGCGAGCGCGGGCGCGTCGGCGTTGTCCGGCGTGTGGACGAACATCGTCGGTGAGCGCCCCTCCCGGAGCCAGGTGGCTGTCACGTCGACCCAGTGCTGCCACCCCTCGACAGTGCGAGCGGAGTCGTCGCGGCCGAGATAGCGGACGATCGGCCGATCGGTCAGTGCCAGCGACCGCAGCGGCACACGGGGTTTCTTGGTCCAGGCGTCCCGCTCCGCGTCGCTGGTCGGCCGGCTCGCGAAGAAGGCGGTCGTGTCGAAGGGGATCCACTCGGCCGACACGGATCCGAGGGTCGCCTCCAACAGCCGGATCGCGCGGTCGTCGGTGAAGAACGCCGGGTGGCGGACCTCCACCGCGTACCGGTGGGATCGGGGAAGTCGGGTCAGGAAGCGGCCCAGGGTCGGCACGTCGGCGGGCGCGAACGAGCCGGGCAACTGGATCCAGAGAGCGTGCGCGCGGGGGCCGAGCGGCTCGATCGCGTCCAGGAAGGCGTGCAGTGGTTCGCCGACGTCGGTGAGTCGGCGTTCGTGTGTGACGACCTTCGGAAGCTTGGGGACGAACCGGAACGTGGGATCGGTCTGCGCGGCCCACGACGTCACGGTGTCCCGGGTCGGGGTCGCGTAGAACGTCGTGTTGCCCTCCACGGCGTCGCACCAGCTCGCGTAGTGCGCCAGGCGTTCCCCGGGCGGCAGTCGGTGCCCCGGCCACGACCGGTGACTCCACATCGCGCACCCCACGTGGAGACGCATGACCGCACCCCTCCCACCGGTGACCGTGCTCGACGCCGCCCACCGTATCCGGGCCGGTACCGGGGCGACGGCCGACCTCCTGTCGTCAACTAGGAGTTGACGATGGGAGGTGCGTCAACCTATGGTTGACGCATGACAGAACCTCTTCAGATCGGTGTCACCGTCAAGCTCGACGACCTCATCCAGGCGATCAAGAAGGCGCACACCGATGCGCTCGACCAGCTCACCGACGCGGTCATCGCCGCCGACCACCTCGGTGAGGTCGCCGATCACCTGATCGGTCACTTCGTCGACCAGGCCCGCCGCTCGGGTGCCTCCTGGACCGACATCGGCCGCAGCATGGGCGTCAGCAAGCAGGCCGCCCAGAAGCGTTTCGTGCCGAAGGCCTCGACCGATGCCGCCGCGCTCGACCCGAACGCCGGCTTCGGCCGGTTCACCCCCCGGGCCCGCAACGTGGTGATGGCCTCCCAGGAGGAGGCCCGCGCCAGCAGGAACGCCGAGATCGGGCCCGAGCACCTGGTGCTGGGTCTGCTCGCGGAGCCGGAGGCGCTGGCCGCCCGGGTGATGGCCGACCTGGGCGTCACCCCCGAGGCGGTGCGGGAGACTGTCGCCGCCGCCCTTCCGCCACGGGTCGAGCAGGTGCCGGACCTCATCCCGTACGACGCTCGCGGCAAGAAGGCGTTGGAGTTGACCTTCCGGGAGGCGCTGCGCCTCGGGCACAACTACATCGGCACCGAGCACATCCTGCTCGCCCTGCTGGAGCAGGAGGACGGTGCGGGGGTGCTCACCAGCCTCGGCCTGGAGAAGGCGGCGGTGGAGGCCGACCTCGCCACCGCGCTCGCCGCCGTTGTCAAAGACGCGTCGAAGAGCGACGACGCCGGTTAGGCGCTCCGGACCGTTCCAGCCGTCCCGGAGTGGCGAGGCCACTGCGGGACGGCGCGTGCCGTCGCCGGATAGTCACCGGCAGCCCACGTCGCAGCAGCACTCATCACGCCTCCCTCGTCGCGGAAGGCGCCCTTGAAGCCGATGCTCCGGGGTGAGCGTGGCGGACCCGGTCCGTCGCAGCGACTCTCACTCCGGCATCACCGACCGTAGGTGGCGCAGGCGGGTCCTGACAAATTGCCCGTCTTCGCACCTTGATCCGGCGTCCGGAAAGTTGCATATGCCGTCACGGGTCCTCGTGCCGGACCGCGCTCACCTAGCCTCGGCTCAACGCGTCATCCATCGACGCATCGGCATTCGTTGAACGGGGGAGCGCATTGAGGCATTCATTCAGACGGTTGCTGTGGCGCACCATGGGAGCCGCCGTCGTGTTGACAGTGGCCGGCGGGATGTTCGCCGCGCCGGCACAGGCCGACCCACCGACCCCAGCCGACCGGCAGCGCTGCGTCGACCTTCTGCTGACCGGTGGCCCGGAGGTCGTCCGCGCCGCCGAGTTGGCGCTCACCGGTTCGGACGCCGACCTGCGGGCCTTCCTGGACGCCGGATTGGCCGCCGCCCAGGCGCACGACGACCGGGTGCAGGTGGCGCAGTTGCAGGCCGCGGGCGGTAGCACCACCCGCGCCGCGGCCGAGGCCGCTCTGGCCGGCTCGCCCGCCGATGTCCGGGCCTTCCTCGACAGTGGCTACGAGGAACCGTTGGCCATCGACCTGCGCATCAAGCTTGGCCAGGTCATCTCCGCTGGTGGGCCGCAGGTCAAGGCCGCCGGTCAGACCGCGCTGAACGGCGATCACCAGCAGGTCCTCAACTTCTTCTACCTCGGCCTGGACCAGGCCCGCACCCTCGACGACCGGATCCGCATCGCGCAGATCATCTCCGCCGGCGGCCCGGTCGTTCGGGAGTCCGCCCAACAGGCACTCAACGGCGGCACCGGTCAGGACCTGCGGGAATTCCTGATCGCCGGGCAACACGTGGCGCGGGCGCGCGACCAGGAGATCAGCACGCTGTCGTCGCTGGTGAGCCGGGCCAAGGAAGCCGGCGAGTTGGCGGCCGAGGAGACCGAGGCCGCGAAGCTCGCCTCCGCCCAGGCGGTGGAGGCGTCCCGGCTGGCCAAGGAGGCCGCCGAGCGCGCCAAGGCCGAGACCCAGGCCGCGCAGAACTCCGCCGAGCGGGCCTCCCGCGCAGCGGCCCGGGCCGCCGACGCGGCGGCTCGTGCGGCGGACGCGGCGCGGACCGCGGTCAGCGCGGCGAAGGCGGCCAACAACGCCGCCCGACTCGCCTCGAACGCCGCGGCCCGGGCCGCCTCGGCGGCGACCCTCGCCGGCCAGGCGGCCTCCAAGGCGTTCGGGGCGGCAGCCGCAGCGGCGACCGACGCGAGCAAGGCGGAGGCGGCCCGCCAGGCCGCCGCGACGGCGCGCAAGGTGGCGGCGGACGCCCGGAAGGCGGCCGACGCCTCGAAGGCGGCCGGCAACGCGGCGCAGGCGGCCAGTGGAGCGGCGCTCAACGCCGCCAACGCCGGAGCGCACGCGGCGGCTGCCGCTGCGGCAGCCGCCGCAGCCGGTGGGCAGTCCAACGTGGCGGCGGCGGAGGCGGCGCGGGCCCGCGCGGCGGCCGAGGCCGCACAGCGCAACGCCGCCGCCGCGACCCGTGCGGCGAACGAGGCCGACCGGTTCGCCCGGCAGTCGGCGCAGGCGGCCAACCAGGCGTACCAGGCGGCGATGGACGCCGCCGCGCACGCGACCGCGGCTGCCGCAGCGGCCGACGACGCGGCTGCGCACGCTGGTGACGCCGCGACAGCCGCAGCCAAGTCGACCCAGCACGCGGCCGGTGCGCTGGCCGCCGCCAACACCGCCACCGCAGCGGCGAACCAGGCCGCGGCGGTCGAGGAGGCCGCCCGGGTCGCGGACGTGGAGCGGTTGGCGGCCCAGACGGAGTACGGCGTGCAGGACGCCAAGGAGGCCCGGCTCGCCGAGCAGGCGGAGTCGGCCCGGGCCGCCGACGACGCGGCCGAGGAGGCCCGGCTGGACGCGCAGACGCGGCAGTGGTTGGCCGAGGCCAGCGCAGCCGGAGCGCCTTCGGCAGTCGTGCTGTCCAGTGGCCGGCTCGCGGCCGCGCGCCTCGTCCGCACCGGTGGTCAGTGGACCCGTCAGGCAGCCTCCGAGGCCCTCGCGGGTTCCGAGGCGGACCTGCGGACCTTCCTGGCCTCCGGACGGGCCGTGGCGGCGGAGGAGGACGACCGCGCGCGCGTGCGGCACATCGGTGCCCTGGGCAAGCCCGCACTGCGCGACGCGGCGAAGGCGGCCCTCGCCGGTGACCACGACGACGTCGAGGGGTTCCTGCGCACCAGGGACTACGTGGGCAAGGAGCAGGACGACCGCATCCAGATCGGTCAGCTGATCACCGCGGGTGGGCCGACCATGAAGACCAGGGGGCAGGCGGCGCTCAACGGCACCGAGGCCGACCGGCACGAGTTCCTGATGACCGGGCAGTACGCCGCGGCCGAGATCGACGACCGGATCAAGGTCGGCCAGATCATGTCCGCCGGTGGCCCCGAGGTGAAGTCCGCCGCCCAGGTGGCCCTGGAGGGTTCCCGGGCGTTCCTGAAGGACTTCCTGGCCGACGGGCAGTTCCGGGCGCAACGGCGGGACCTGGAGGCGGTCACCCACGTGGCGCGGGTGCGCGGCCTGGTCGCCGAGGCGGCCGGTTACGCCGCCAACGCGCGTAAGGACGCCGCCGAGGCGGCCCGGGTCGCGGCGGTGGCCCGCAAGGCGGCCGAGGACGCGGCGCGGTACGCACTGGAGGCCCAGCAGGCGGCCAGCCAGGCCGCCGGCTACGCCACCCAGGCCATGCAGTCGGCGCAGTCGGCAGCGGCATCGGCGATCCAGGCCGCGCAGGCGGCGCAGGTCGCGAAGGCCGCCGCCGCCTCGGCGCGGCAGAGTGCGGCGAACGCCGCCGCGTCGGCTGCCAGGGCCACTGACGCCGCGGCACGGGCGAGCGCCTACGCCAGCGCGGCGTACGACGCCGCGGACCGGGCCCGCGCCTCGGCGTTGGCCGCCGGTCGAAGTGCCGACCAGGCCGCCGCGGAGGCAGCGGCGGCGCTGGCCGCAGCCGTCACCCTCCAGCGCCAGGAGGCGGCACAGAACCCGGGCGGGCCGCCCGACGGGCCGCGACTGGACCAGCCGACCGGGGAGGACCCGAGGCGGTTGGGTAATCAGTTGCTGGGCAACAACGCCCTCGCCTTGACGGCGCTGGCGATGTGGGGAGGCAACTGCTTCACCGGTGCCAAGCAGATCATCTGCACCGATGTGAGTACGCCGAAGGACCGCACGATGACCATCGGCGATTACATGCTCTATCCGAAGAGTCGGGACGAACTCGACGACCTGCTGGAAGAGGAGGCGCGGGACCGGGAACTGCTGCGGGCCGCGGGTGTGGACGCCAGCACCTACGGCCCCAACCTCCTCGAACATGAGGCGCGGCACTCAGACCAGTGGCAGTATCTCCCGCCAACTCAATTCCTTACGCTGTACTACCTCGGCGCAGGGGTCTCCAATCTCCTGACCGGCACAGATGGGAATGGCAACCCCTGGGAGGTCGGTGCCAATCCGTACATGGGGAAGTACTGGAAGTACGGAGAGCCGTTCATCGAGTTCGAAAGATGTTGGATCAACATCTTCTGTTAGGTGGAGACCGATGAATCGATCACTTGTCCGGGCGGTGGGCGTCTTGGCGGCGCTCGCCGCCCTGGCAGGGGCCACCGCGTGTAGCCCGGTGGACAAGCCGGTGCTCGCGCTGCGCGTCGTCAACGAGCAACCGACCCTGCTCGTGGCCGAATGTGGCGTGTTCACGGCGGACCGGATCAGCGTCTTCACCATCGGTGTAACGCCGACCAAGAAGTGGGCGATCATCCGGGAGGGCGGTGCGGAGGCTGAGGCGGTGACCCTGCTGGAGCCACCGCCCGCCTGGACGGTCGAGCAGCAGACACTCGCCACCTTCGAGCCCGCCGTCGAGTACGCGGTCACCGCTTACGGTGATCAAACCGATGCTGATTCCGTTCACTTCACCCTGGCGCAGCTGACCGAGCTCGGGCCGGACCAGGTTCTCGTGAGCGACGGCGGCACGAAGCGGAAGGCGGTCACCGAGACCGCCTTCCGCGACAAGGCGAAGAAGGCCTGCTGACGCGGTCGGGTCAGGAGGCGTCGGAGAAGCCGTAGCGCAGGGCGTGCTCCGGATCGGCAGGGTCGATCTGGCGCACGCCCGCGTCGGCGAGGCGCTTGTTGACCTCGTCGAGCTGCTCGCGTACCAGTCGGGCCTCCTCCTCGGTCACCCGACCACGGTGCGGTTTGCCGGCGTGCTCCAGCGTGCCGTAGTCGATCTTCTCGGCGCTCTTGCGGGCCTTGGGCGGGCGGACCCGCTCGGCCGTCTTCAGTAGTTGGGCCATCGGTACGTCGGTGGCCATCGCGTCGAACTCGCTGGCTGTCAACACCACCCGGCGGGGCTCGCCGCCGCCGTGCCGGTCGTGGATCTCGACCACCGCCACGTCCAGGGCGGCGTCGTCGATGTTCTCCACCTCGGTCGGCGTGGCGTCCAACTGCACGGGCCCGGCGACCAGGTCCGGGTGCTCCAGCACCACGACGCGGACCACCTCGTCGTCCTGCTGCAGAACCGTGCCGGTGAAGTCGGAGACGTGGATCGTCTTCTTGCCCATGCGCGGAGCTTCTCCTGTCGTTGGCCGGGATGCCGGACCACAAGAAATTACCCGACAGGTGTGCGAAAGCCGCCGCTGGACCTCCCCGGTGTGTCGCCCGCGCGGGAGCCTCGCTGCTGCGTCACTGGCGGTTCAGGCGGTGTCGAGTGGAACTGCCGGAGGACATCTTGTTCAGTCCGCTCCACGGCAGGTCGCCGGCGCCGACCGCGCGGGGGTGGCGGTAGCGCGGCTGCGGAGGGATGCCGCCGACGGTCTCCGCCGCCCGCCAGAGTCGCTCGGGGTCCTGCTGGTAGTTGTCGCTCGGCTGCATCGGCATGCGTTCACCGTCCCAAACAAAGGTGTCCAGGTATGGAAATAGATATGACGGTCGATTCGTTCGCCTGGTTCCGCCCCACGGCGGTCGGGTCCGGCCCGCACGGTTCGTCCGCCCGATCGGGCCACCCGGCGTACGGTGATCCACGACGGGCCGGGTGACGGGGAGGTCTGATGCTCGACCGGCGGCTCCAACTGCACCTGGCCAGCTGGCTCGGCCAGTGGCCGGCCGGGCCGGGGTTGCACGTGGTCGCCTCGCGCCGACGGGCCCAACCGGCCTGGGACGGTCGGCTGCGCCCCGCGCTCGCCGTGGACACCGGGCAGAGCGGTGTCCTCTCCGTGGCACCGGAGCGGGTGGCGGCGATCCGCTCGTTGGTGCGGCGTACGCCCGATCGGCTGCTCGCCGCGCTGCCGGAGGCCGTCGGGCTGCCGGAGTGGTGCGTGCACGACGGCGCCTTCCGGTGGAGCGTGGCTCCCGCGCCGCTTCCCGACGTGGGGGAGTGGACCGAGCCGACGGCTCCCGGGTTGCCGCCCTGGTTGCGGCTCTTCGACCAACCTGTGCTGGTGGTTCGTGACCCGGACGGCACCTACCTGGCGGGTGCCGGGATCAAACGGCACGACGCGTACGGGCACGAGTTGGCAGTGGGCACGGTGCCGGCCGCCGAGGGGCGCGGCCTGGCCCGTCGGCTCGTGGCGCAGGCGGCACGGCGGGTCCTCGACGAGGGAGCGGTGCCGACCTATCTGCACGAGCGGGGCAATCACGCGTCCGCCCGGGTCGCCGACGCGGCCGGGTTCCCGGATCGGGGCTGGCGGGCGTACGGGGTCTACCCACGCTGAGCGGCCAGCAGGCCGGTAATGGGCGCGGACCGTGGATCCCGGGCCGGATCCACGGTCCGCAACCTCCCCCCAGGCCCCGGCTCCGGTGCGCCGGTCACGCTCTGCGCGAGCCGGAACATGTCGATCACGCTACGTATCGAACAGGCGTGGAGCAAGGCTTAGGCTGTCGGTTCGGAGTGTCGAAAAGTGGACTTGACCTGCGGCTGGACCGGTCACGGTAGCTCAACCGCCGGTGACGTAGCGTGCCGTACCGGGGTCGATCGCTCCGTTCACCCGGTCAGGCCGAGCGCCTCGGCCGCCGCACGCCCGTTGGCGTGGCTCGCTCCGTAGGTGGTGACGAAGGCGCGTACGCCGGCCGGCCGCCACTGTGCCGGCCAGCCCATCTCCACCACCGTCACCGCGTGCTGGGCGGCCAGGTCGGTGATCAGCTCCGGGCCGCCGGGAAGGCGGTGCAGGTGCCGCCCGACCAGCACGATGGGTCGGTCACCGGCCAGCCCGCGCAGCCCCGACGGGTCGGCCTCGGTGGCGATCACCCGGAGCTCCTGCACGCCGTCGAGGTGTGGACCGAGGCCCCACGGCACCCGCCCCTCGGCGATCGTCGACTCGGTGTGCAGGTGCACCACGAGTGGTTGGTCCAGGCCGGTGAGCAGGCCGTCCACCCGCACGGCTCGCCGCGCTGCCGCGTACCCCAGGTCGTTGTCGAGGGTGGTCGGCGAGGCGACGGCGGCCCGGGTCCAGGCGGCGAGTTCGGCGGCGCGACCGGCCGCCTCCTCGACCCGCGCGGTCGTCAACCGGCCGTCGGTGAGCGCGCCGACGATCTCGGCGGCGACCAGCTCGACCAGCTCGACGTCGACCTTGGCGCCGATGCAGAGCAGATCGGCGCCCGCGGCCAGGGCGCGGACGGCGGCCGGGCCCACCCCGCCGGCAGCCACCGCCGCGCCCTTCATCTCCAGGGCGTCGGTGATGACGGCGCCGGTGAAGCCGTACTCGGAACGGAGCAGGTCGACCAGGACGGCCCGGCTGAAGGTGGCCGGGTCGGCGCCGGTGAGTTCCGGAACCCGGATGTGCGCGGTCATCACGGCCCGCGCCCCGGCGGCGACGACCGCCGCGAACGGCGGCAGGTCCCGCTGGCGCAGCAGGGTCAGTGGTGCGTCCACGGTGGGCAACTCGTGGTGGGAGTCGGTGATCGTGGCACCGTGCCCGGGGAAGTGTTTGGCGCAGGCGGCCACGCCGGACGCCTGCAGGCCGGCCACGGCGGCGGCCGAGTGGGCGGCGACCCGCACCGGATCCGCGCCGAAGGACCGGGTGCCGATCACCGGGTTGTCGTCGGCGGTGTTGACGTCCACCGTCGGGGCGAGGTTGACGGTGATGCCGAGCGCGGCCAGTTCGGCGCCGATCGACTGGTAGACCCGTCGGGTGAGCGCCACGTCGCCGATCGCGCCGAGGGCGGCGTTTCCGGGGTACGGGCTGCCGGTGGCGTGCGCCAGCCGGGTCACGTCGCCACCCTCCTCGTCGATGGCGATGAGCACGTCCGGTCGTCCGGCGCGCAGCGCGGCGGTGCTTGCCGCCACCTGCGCCGGGTCGTGCACGTTGGTGCCGAACAGGGTGTGCCCGGCCAGCCCGTCGGTCAGCAGGTCGACCGCCCAGTCCGGCGGGACCTGCCCCGAGTACGCGGCCAGTAGCGTGCCGAGCGCCAGTCGGCGCAGTCCTGGATCCAGCCCCACGTGATCTCCCCCTTCGGTGCCCGGCGGGTACGAAACGTCATACCTGTGGTGGTCTTGGCCCTGCCGAGTCGGCCGAGCGTCCCACCGTCGGGTGACCGTTACGCTACGGCTACCCGTTCGCAGGTCGGTTTACAGTTAGCAAAGTTTACTAAAACTAGAGGACGTGTCATGAGTGCGACCCGGCTACCCGGCACCCCCCGCCTGTTGCGGGCGCTCAACGACCGTGCCGCGCTGGAACTGCTCCTCGAACGCGGTCCGCTGACCAGGGCCCGGCTCGGCGAGCTGACCGGGCTGTCCAAGGTCACCGCGTCGCAGCTCGTCGAGCGGCTGGAGGAGCGCGGTCTGGTCACGCGCGTCGGCGAGCAGGCCGGCGGGCGGGGGCCGAACGCCCAGCTCTACGCGGTCCGCCCGGGCAGCGCGCACGTCGTCGGGGTCGACGTCGGGCCGGACCGGGTGGTGGCCGCCTGTGCCGACATCACCGGTGCGGTCATCGGCCGGGTGGAGCAGTCGACCCGGGACACCGACGATCCGGTGGGTGTGGTGCACAACGCCGTGGTGCAGGCCGCGAGCAGCGCCCAGGCGCAGCTGAGCAGCGTACGCCGGATCGTGCTCGGCACGCCGGGCCTGGTCGACCCGGGCACCGGCGACATCACGTTCGCCTTCAACCTGCCGCGCTGGCACAGCGGCCTGCTCGCCGCGTTGCGGGAGGACCTGCACACCCCGGTCGTCTTCGAGAACGACGTCAACCTGGCCGCGGTGGCCGAGGCGCAGTCCGGCGCCGCGCAGGGGCTCTCGGACTTCGTGCTGGTGTGGGTGGGTGCCGGCGTCGGGCTGGCGATCATGCTGGGCGGGCGGCTGCACCACGGCAGCAGTGGCGCGGCCGGCGAGATCGGCTACCTGCCGGTGCCCGGCGCGCCCATCCCGCGTGATGTCTCCCGTCGCGCCAAGCCGGCCTTCCAGCAGCTCGTCGGCGCGGACTCGGTGCGCGCGGTGGCCGGTGAGCACGGCTACCCGGACGCCGACGCCGCCGAGGCGGTCCGCGCGGCCGTCGCGGCCGGCGCCGACGGCGGCCCGATGCTCGACGAGCTGGCCCGCCGGCTCGCGATCGGCGTGGCCAGCACCTGCGTGGTGCTCGACCCGCCGCTCGTGGTGCTCGCCGGCGAGGTGGGTCAGGCCGGTGGCGCCGCGCTCGCCGACCGGGTGCAGCAGGAGGTGGCGGCGATCACCCTGGTCCGACCTCGGGTGGTGTCGACCGGGCTGACCGAGGAGCCGATCCTGCACGGCGCGCTGCGCACCGCGCTGGACGCCGTGCGCGACGAGGTGTTCGGCTCCACCGTCGGCTGAGCCCGCTGCGGCGGTCATGTGAAGGAATATTTCACCGCGGGGCGACGGGTTGCAAGCTCTTGCCGATCCGTCGGGCCGACTCCGGTACCGCCGGCCCGACGGACTCGACTCAGATCAGGTCACGACGACGGAACACGGCGAACGCCGCCGCGGTCAGCCCACCGGTGAGCGCGAGCAACACCACCAGGGACGGCCCCCAGGTCAGGCTGTAGGAGCCATCGCAGTACGCGGTGCCCGAACTGCCGGGGCAGGTGTCCCAGAAATCCGCCTTGGCGGTGAGCCAGGCCTGGATGTGGCTGGAGAGCATGAACCGGTCCGGTCGTCGGGCGTCGACGATCTCCAGGATCAGACGGCCGCCCAACTCCCACACCACCAGGTACGCGGCGGCCGCCCCCAGCGCCGCCGACGTGTGCCGACCCAGGGTCGCGATCGCGAAGCCCAGCGCGGAGGCCAACAGCACCAGCACCAGGCCACGGACATGCACCGCGCCGAGCGAACGCCAGAACTCACCGGTCAGCCGGCCGGGTAGCCCGGCGGTCTGCCCGATCACCCAGAACGTGCCGAGGTAGGCCACCGACGCGATCACGGCCAGGACCAGCACCGTGCCGAGCAGGGTGCCCAACTTGGTCGCCAGCACCGTCAACCGGCGTGGTCGCCAGAGCAGCAGGTTCACCACGCCACCGGAGTTCAGGTCGGCGCCGATGTAGGAGGCACCGACCAGGAACCCGAACAGCACCAGGAACGCGATGAGGAAATAGAGCAGCGGCAGCGCCTGCTTGGCGAAGCTGAACACCCCCGGCAGGAAGTCCGCGGCGATCGGCAGCCGATCCTGCCGGATCGGGTCGATCTCCGAGCAGTCCTGAGGGAAGTACTGGCCCATGTCGGCCTGCGGAAGCGTGCCGTTCTGTCGCGCCAGGCACTGCTGGTGAGCCAGGTCCATCGCCTGCCGCGCCTCGACGGCCTGAGCCCGCGCCGAGTTCAACTCTTCCGCGTTGGGCTTGTGCGAACCAGCCAGCGTGGTCGCCGCCGTGACCGCGAAGGCGAACGCCAGCAGGACGACCATGAGCTGCACGAAGCGACGGGCCGACAGTCGCTCCACCTCTGCACGGACCAGGTTCACGCGTCCACTCCCCGATCGATGTCGATCACCGCGCCACCCTGGTCGGTGTACGGCAGGTGCGAGTCGTCGACCTGGCGGGGCACCGACGGATGCTCGTACGCGCCCGTCAACTCCAGGAAGACACTCTCCAGATCCGGCCGCAGCGGGGTCAGCTCGCCCACCCACAGGCCCTGCTCGCCGAGCGTCCGGCTGACCACCGTCGGGTCACTCACCCCGCTCACCACCAGCGTCTCGCCGTCGACGGCCGCCGTCAGCCCGGCCGCGTGCAGCAGCTCGACAGCGCGTTCGGCCTCGGCCACCCGCACCAGGAACTCGTGCCGGTCGTAACCCGCCAGCACCTCGTCGACCCGGCCGGCAGCGACCCGACGCCCGTGCGAAATGATCGTGACGTGGTCGCAGATCAGCTGGATCTCACCCAGGATGTGACTGGACACCAGCACTGTCACCCCGGCCGCCGCCAGCGACCGCATCAGGTCCCGCATCTCCCGGATGCCCGCCGGGTCCAGCCCGTTCGCCGGCTCATCCAGGATGAGCAACCGTGGGTCCTTCAGCAGCGCGGACGCGACCGCGAGGCGCTGCTTCATGCCCAGCGAGTAGCCCTTCACCCGCTCGTCGCCCCGGTCGCGCAGGCCCACCAGGTCCAGCGCCTCATCCACCCGCGAGACCGGCATCCCGCCGGCACGCGCCAACAACCGCAGGGTGCGGTAACCGGTGAAGTTGCCGAAGAACTGCGGACTCTCCACGATGGCGCCGACCTGCCCGGCCACTCCGGGCAGCGACTCGGGCGACGGCGCACCCAGCACCGTCATCCGCCCGCTGTCGGCGCGTACCAGCCCGAGCAGGGCGCGCAGGGTGGTGGTCTTGCCGGACCCGTTGGGGCCCAGGAAGCCGTGGATCTGGCCCTCCTCGACCAGCAGGTCGAACCCGTCCACCGCCACCCGTCGGCCGTTGCGCAGGGTGTGGAAGGTCTTGCGCAGACCCTCGATCTCGATGGCCGCGCTCATCCGCGCGGCTCCGTACCTCGGCGGGGCATGAGTGGTCCTTCGGTCTTGGTGAGCAACGACACGGTGCATCACCCTATGGCCGGGGCGCCGCCCGTGGGGGGCGCCTCGTCGTTGCGTGGTTGGATGGAGCGGTGACTGGTGACCTGCTCCCCGGCGCTGCCGGCGCCCCCGTCGACCCGGATCTGGTGGTCAGCCTCGACAGCGTCGGCGTACGCCGCTCCGGCACCGCCCTCCTGCAGGACCTGACCTGGCGTGTCGAGCTGGACGAGCGGTGGGTCGTGCTCGGTTCCAACGGCGCGGGCAAGACGACACTGCTCAACCTCGCCGCCGGCCGACTGCACCCCACCACCGGTGTCGCGCACGTGCTCGGCGAGCGGATCGGCCGCACCGACGTCAACGAGCTGCGTACCCGCATCGGGCTCACCACCGCCGCGATCGCCGAACGGCTGCCCGCCGACGAACAGGTCAGCGACGTGGTGGTGACCGCCGCCTGGTCGGTCGTCGGCCGCTGGCGGGAGAACTACGACCGCGGCGACGAGGCGCGGGCGCGGGCACTGCTGAGCCAGCTCGGCGTCGGCGGGCTCGCCGAACGCCGGTACGGCACCCTCTCCGAGGGGGAGCGCAAGCGGGTGCAGATCGCCCGTGCCCTGATGACCGACCCGGAGCTGCTGCTGCTCGACGAGCCCGCCGCCGGGCTCGACCTGGGTGGTCGGGAGGACCTGGTCGCCCGACTGGCCGAGCTGGCGTACGACCCGGACGCCCCGGCGATGGTGCTGGTCACCCACCACGTCGAGGAGATCCCGCCGGGGTTCACCCACGCGCTGCTGCTGCGGGAGGGTGGCGTGGTCGCCCAGGGCCTGCTCGCCGAGACGCTGACCGGCGACAACCTCTCCAAGACCTTCGGCCTGCCGCTGGTGGTCGAGCGTTCCGGCGACCGCTACACCGCTCGGGCCGCCTGAGCGACGGTCAGGGCGGAGACGACAGTGCCGCAGACCCGCGTCGCCGTGGTGGGCAGCGCCAACATGGACCTGGTCGCGATGGCGCCGGCGTTGCCGAGACTGGGCGAGACCATGCTCGGCACCGACTTCATGATGGTGCCCGGCGGTAAGGGCGCCAACCAGGCCGTCGCCGCGGCCCGGGCCGGCGCGTCCTGTGCCTTCCTCGGCGCGATCGGCTCGGACGCCTTCGGCGTCACCCTCAAGGCCCGCATCACGGCGGCCGGGGTGGACACCAGCCAACTACGGGTGGTCTACGGCACCTCCGGCGTGGCATTGGTGATGGTGAACGCCCAGGGCGAGAACGCCATCATGGTGACCCCCGGCGCGAACGACGCGTTGACCGGTCTCACCGAGGACGAGCTGGCCACGGTGAGCGCGGCGGACGTCCTCGTCGCCCAACTGGAGATCCCGGTGTCGACGGTGACGGCCGCCGCGGTGGCCGCCCGCGCCGCCGGCACCCGGGTCATCCTCAACGCCGCCCCGGCCCGCGATCTCCCGCCCGAGCTGCTCGCGTCGGTGGACCTGCTGGTCGTCAACGAGGGCGAGGCGCGCACGCTCGCCGGTCGAGGTCGGGAAGAACCCCGGGCGCTGCTGGACCTGACTCCCCGGGCCGTACTCACCCTCGGTGGAGAGGGCGCCTGGTACGTCGACCGGGACGGCGTCGAGGTGCACGTGCCGGCTGTCCGCGTCGACGTCGTCGACTCCACCGCAGCGGGTGACGCGTTCACCGCCGCGCTGGCCGTCGGCTGGGGCGAGGGACGCGACCTGGTCGACGCGGTGCGCTGGGCGTCGGCGGCCGGTGCCGCCTGCGTACGCAAGCTCGGTGCCTCGGTGGCGCTTCCGCAGCGCGCCGAGATCGACGAGCTGTACGAGCCGGCCTGAACCGAGGGCTCAACCGGCGTCGTCGTCGCTGAGCTTCTCCCCGCGTCGGCGCAGCATGCCCAGCCCGGGGATGCCGGCCACGGCGAGCTTGAGGTCACGGGTCACGTCGAGCAGATCGTGCAGGTCGGGCCCGACCCGGTCGAGGGTGGCCAGGATCGGCAGGATGTCCGCCGTCAGGTGCTGTTTGAGCTTGGGCAGCTCGTCGATCAGGTGGATCGCGGCGGTGATCTCCTCGTGACTGAGCTGTTCGACGAACCGTTCGGTCATCGGCGCGGCCCGCCGGAGCGCCGGCTCGTACGCTGCCAGCAGCTCGGCCGCCGTGGCCGCCGCCTCCGTCGCGGTGCCTACCGTCACCGCAGCCCGGCCGGCCACCGCCTCGGCGTCGGCGACCACCGTGCCGGCCATCCGGGCGACGGTGTCGGCCTCCTGAACCACGACCGCGGCTGCCGACGCCACCTCGGTGGCGGTGTCGATGGCGGTGGTCGCGGCGGCGCTGATCACGGCCACCTCACGGACGGCCGCCTCGGCGTCGGTGAGCACCTGGTCGGTGCGGTCCAGCGTCGTCTCGATCCGGTCGACCACGCCGTTGATCCGGGCCAGCAGCGCCTCCACCCCGTCCAGCACCGCGAACGCGCGGGCGGGCACGGCGGCGAACGAGGCGGCCGAGCCGAGCGCCTGGTCGAGAGCGGAACGGGTCAGGCCGACCACGGCGGTCGGGGTGGGGAGGGGAATCGCCATGGGATCAAGTGTGCGTCGGCCGGGCCGCAACCGCCGGGTGGGCGACGCCGACGGTCACCGGTGGTCGCCCTGCTGTTCGACGGCACGCTGCACGGCCCGGTAGATCTGGCCGAACCGTAGCGCGTCCGGGGTGCGCAGGAGCAGATCCTCCCGACCGTGGTGCTGCACCCACAATTCGTGCACATGGCTGCCGCGCTCGTAGGAGCGGTCCAGCCAGCCCAGGGGGATCTCCAGGAACGGCAGCGACACCAGGGCCCCCACCGCGCAGGCCGCCAGAATGATCAGCGCCAGTTGCCAGTTGCCCCGGTCCTGCGCCGACCAGGCCAGCGACAACACGCAGACCATGGCGACAAGCGGCGGCAGCGAGAGCAGCAGGACCAGGACACCGCGACCCAGCACCCGGCCGCGTACGGCGAGGCTCTTCTGCCCCCGTGCGTGCCAGACGAACGTCACGTCGGACAGGGCGATCACGTGACCGCCAGCCCGGATCGACTCGGACGTGACCTGCACCGCGTCGTCCCGGTAATAGAGGGTCATCACTAAGCCTAACCACCGGAGGGCAACTTCCGCCCGGCTCGGCGGCCGGCACTCGGCCCTCGCCCGCCCCGGATTCGCCGTACGTCGTCGGGCGGGTGGAGCTGATGTCGCGATGGTCCTATGGAGCTGAATCGTTTGCGACATCACGTGTGACGGCATCGCTGTGTCATCGCGCCGTGTCGCCGCGCCGCCATGTCGTGGCGCCGGGGTCCTTCCTGGTCGTGGCCGGCGGCGTCTGTCGCCGTGTCGCGGCGGGGCGCTGCGGCGCCGTGGCGCTGTGGCGCTGTGGGCCCGGTCTGATTCGTTTGTGATATCAGCTCCATAGGCACCGGACGAACACTGCGCCCGCCGCCCGCCGCCCGCCGCCCAGGTCGGGCCGCGACGGCTAGCGACGGGCGCCGGGGCGGGCCGGTTGGCTGTGCTCGACGGCGCGCTGCAGGGCACGGTAGATCTGCCCGAAGCGCAGCGCGTCACCCGTCCGCAGCAGACGGACCGGCTGGCCCCGCCAACGGGCCCAGATCTCCAGTTGGCGGCTGCCCCGGGCGTACGAGCGGTCCAGATGTTCGAAGAGGAAGTCGGCTACGGGCCCGACGGCCAGGCCGACCAGCACCGACGCGCCGACGATCGCGATCGTCACGGTGGGGGAGCGGTGCAGCCAGACCGCCACGCCGATGCCGAGCACCGCCGCGACCAGCGGACCGGCGAGCGCCGCACCGATCGCGCCCCGCCCGGCGAGCACGCGCCAGGAACGGGTGCCGCGGCGGTGCCAGATCATGCTGATGTCGGACAGCGCGTAGCTGCGGCCATCGACCCGGACGGTGGTGGAGGTGACCTGCACCGACCTGTCGTCGTAGTACGTCGTCATGGCTGGACTCCCGCCCACGGGGCTGACACCACACTACTTACCCAAACGAGCCGGGTCGTAAGGTTGGCACGCGACTTCGACGAGGAAGTGAGGGCAGCGTGGGCGAGTTCGTTCGGCTGGAGACCACTGACGGCATCGGCACGATCCGGCTGGAGCGGCCGCCGATGAACGCGCTCAACACCCAGGTGCAGGAGGAGTTGCGCGCCGCCGCGACGGCCGCCACCGACGACCCCGAGGTCCGCGCCGTCATCGTGTACGGCGGGGAGAAGGTCTTCGCCGCCGGTGCGGACATCAAGCAGATGGCCGAGATGTCCTATGTCGACATGGCGGACCGGGCGGCGAACCTGTCCAGCGCTCTCGGTGCGATCGCCCGGATCCCGAAGCCGGTGGTGGCCGCGATCACCGGGTACGCCCTCGGTGGCGGCTGCGAGCTGGCGCTGGCCTGTGACTGGCGGATCGTGGCCGACGACGCGAAGCTCGGCCAGCCGGAGATCAAGCTCGGCATCATCCCGGGCGCCGGCGGCACCCAGCGGCTGGCCCGCCTGGTCGGCCCGGCCCGCGCCAAGGATCTGATCATGACGGGTCGGATGGTCGACGCCGAGGAGGCGCTGCGGATCGGCCTGGCCGACCGGGTGGTCCCGGCAGCCGAGGTCTACGACGCCGCGGTCGCCTACGTGAAGCCGTACCTGACCGGCCCGGTGCAGGCGCTGCGCGCGGCGAAGCTGGCTGTCGACGGCGGCCTGGACATGGACCTCAACTCGGGCCTTGCCTGGGAGAGCCAGCTCTTCGCGGCGCTGTTCGCCACCGACGACCGGCGGGAGGGCATGTCGGCCTTCGTGGAGAAGCGCAAGCCGGACTTCACCGGCCGCTGACACGGCTTAGCCGAGAACGGTTCACATTGTTCCTACCGGCCAGTAGCGTGGGGCCTCGGTCATGAGGAACGAAGGGGAGCGGCGAATGACGGAGCGGATCGAGGGTCACGGCGGCGAGTTGGCGCTCGCGGCCCTACGCGCGCACGGCGTACGGGAGATGTTCACCCTCTCCGGAGGGCACGTCTTCCCGCTGTACGACGCCGCGTACAAGACCGACTTCCCGATCTACGACGTCCGGCACGAACAGTCCGCGGTCTTCGCCGCCGAGGCGGTCGCCAAGCTGCAGCGTCGCCCCGGTCTCGCCGTGCTCACCGCCGGGCCCGGTGTCACCAACGGCATCTCCGGCATGACGAGCGCGTTCTTCAACGCCTCCCCGGTGCTGGTGCTCGGTGGCCGCGCGCCCGCGTTCCGCTGGGGCTCCGGCAGCCTGCAGGAGATGGACCACCTGCCGCTGGTCGCCCCGGTCACCAAGCACGCCGAGACGGTGTTCAGCACCGACGACATCCCGCGTGCGGTGGGTGCGGCACTCACCGCCGCGCTCACCCCGCACCGCGGCCCGGCCTTCCTCGACTTCCCGCTCGAGACGGTCTTCTCGGTGGCCGAGGCCGAGCTGCCCGCCGCGACCGGCGTCGACCCGGTCGCGCCGGACCCGGAGGAGGTCGGCCGCGCCGCCCTGCTCATCGCCGGGGCACAGCGACCGGTCATCATCGCCGGCTCCGACGTGTACGCGGGCGACGCGGTCGCCGCGCTGCGCGAGGCGGCCGAGGCGCTGCAGGTCCCGGTCTTCACCAACGGGATGGGTCGCGGCTCGCTCCCGCCGGAGCACCCGCTCGCGTTCGCCAAGGCCCGCCGGGCCGCGCTCTCCGGCGCCGACGTGGTCGTGGTGGTGGGCACCCCGCTGGACTTCCGCCTCAGCTTCGGTGACTTCGGCGACGCCAAGGTGGTGCACATCGTCGACGCGCCCAGCCAGCGGGCGACGCACGTGCAGCCGGCCGCAGCCCCCGCCGGCGACCTGCGCCTGATCCTCTCCGCGCTGGCCGACCACGCCGGCGACCGGACCGACCACTCCGACTGGATCGCCGACCTGCGCGTCGCCGAGGACGCGGCGAAGGCGCGGGACGCCGCCGAGATG